>CAZYOC010000308.1:0-4790 GCA_964648415.1 uncultured bacterium
TTGTGCCACCGAGCACGAATAGCAGAACGGCACATGGGACGATGCACAGGCTCTTCGCTGGAATGAGATCGGTTCCTATTGTGCAACAGGCCCTATATAATTTCAGACCGCCCTCAAGTGGATGGGTCAGGAGGTGTGGTGCGCTATGAAAAGGGGTACAGTTACCTTTTCGGAGACAGGGTTGCGAAGGTTGGCTGGTAGCGCGGTTTGAAAAGGTAACAGTCCCCTTTTCAGTGGGTTTCATTAGTATGGGTTACGTGAACTCCGGCTGCTCACAACAAGCTGCCCGGGGCAAATGTAAACCGGGCCATGCAACCTGTCTCGTGAAATATCCAGGCTATGCACATTCCGCCCCATCGGGGCTTTGATGGAACATTTCTATTACATGTCTCTTTTACACGTCTCTATTACATGTCATTTCTGCTGGCACGCTCCACAAGTTTTTTACAAAACCGGGCGACACCAATCGGCGTCGCCCGGCTGAAAAAGCGTTCGAATGTGCAGAGTTACTTCATCAGGGTCATCTTGCGGACAGCGGAATGACTGCCGCTGGTCATCTTGACGAAGTAGACGCCGCTGGCGAGGTCGCCGCCATCAAACGTGATGGTGTGCGAACCGCTGCTCAGGGCGCGGTTGACCAGCGTGGAGACTTCACGTCCCAGCAGGTCGTACACCGCCAGCTTCACATGGCCCGCGCGTTGCAGGCTGAACTCGATGCTGGTGGTGGGGTTGAACGGGTTCGGGTAGTTCTGCGCCAAGTTGAATTCGCCGGGCTGCAGTTCACTGCGGTCATCGGCGACACTCAGGAAACCGTTCCATTCCCAGTTGTCCGGGTCGGCCCAGAACTGGCTGGAGTCGACATGCAACGGATAGTTCACAACCCATTCTTCAAAGGATGCCATGACGTCATCCTTTGACACACGCTGCCAGACGGCGTTGTTCTGTGTGTAGGCGCCTTCTTCCTGCCGGGCGTTGCCGCCCTCATAATCCAGGATGTAGAACAGGTTGAGGTAGTCGCCTTCGTTGTCCAGCGCGATGGTGGGCGAGGTTTCACTCCGTGCATCGCCGGTGGCGGCGCCCTGATCGTCCGCGTCGTAACGCGTATTGGTCAGGTTGATCCCTTTGGCCCATTTCAGGCCGCCGTCCGGGCTGGCCGTGATGAACACTTCCCCGTTGGCGAAGCCGGACTGGGAGTAGTCAAGGGAATTGGTTTCGTAGAGCGGATTCAGTGTATCACCGATCAGGACATTCAACCCCAGTTGCTGGTAGCTCATGTACAGGACGCCGTTATCGGGATCCTGGTACATGTTGGGCCGGTCGGCTGCACGGTGCCAGCCGCCCGGATCGTAGCAGTACTGCTTGCCGTTAACCGCCAGCGTGAACACGTTGTTCACCTCATCCCAGTGATAGATCCAGGAGAAGCGCGGATACAGCGTCCCCTGCAGGTCGAAGTAGCCAGCGGTGGTGAACGCCAGGTGCAGGTTGTCGTTCGTGTCAAAGTACGTATTGACATCGCAGTAGGCGCGCAGGGTGTCCCTGTTGGCCGCCGTGGTGTCGGGCAGCAAATCTTCATCGGGGGGGATAAAGTCGGTGATGTTCACCGGTTCGCCCCAGGTCTCGCCGCCGTCGCTGGATTCATACAGCCAGATGTCCTGGTTGTACTGAGTCCACTCTTCGGAGTTATCCGGGTGTTCGAAGTAGTCCCGGCTGATGGTTGCGGCCACTGCGACACGCTCACCGTCTGCCGACACCGCGATATCGGCGCTGATATTCCGCTGCCACTCGCACAGCAGCACCTGTTCGCCAATGGTGAAGGTCTCGGTCGCCGGGTCGTACACATGCTGCGAATAATAGACCGGCTGCGGCAGGACCAGTTCGCCGTTGGGATCTTCCGGGTTCACGGTGGTGACCACATGCAGCACACCGTTTTCGGAATCGTACGCCGAACGGGGCCAAAAGGTCTCCAGATTGTCTACACCGGGAATGTCGTCTTCCAGGAAGGTGCCGGGGATGATGTTCCACTCACGGGCGATGATACAACCCATGTCCTCGCCGCTGTTGCCGCCGTGGTAGACGGGGAAGCCCAGCTTATTGACGGCGTCGAACCCGAGGGTGACATACGCCGCCACGTTGCCCACGTCAACCCGGTAACCTTCCGGGAAGTTTTCTGGCAGCAAATCGCCGCTATCGTCGACATACGCACGGTTAAACGCGATGTGGACATCCTCGTTGGCGCTGGGTTTGTCCATCCAGGAGAAGAAGGCCACATTGGTCTCGGACTGGCCATTGATCTGCACTTCACCGTCCGTGAACGCAATCATGCGTCCCATGGTGCAGTTGTGCTGGGCATTGTAGTACGAGTTGCCGACGCTGAGGGTGTCGCCCAGGTACTCGTCCAGCTCGCCGGCGTTAAAATCAGGACCGGGTCGCCAGGCATTTTCGGGAATCGGTGCTCCGCCGGTCATGTCATCGCTGGGGTAAGCGATGGTGGCGGGGACTTTCCGTTCCACCAGATCGGTCGCCAAACCGGCCTGCGCCGCGACCAGCAGCAACAGGGCCGTCAACAACCATACACTCCGCTTCATGTTATCCTCCATCCTTGGGAACCGTGCTCTACCGGGCAGATACGAATCCCCCCTACAATTCGCACCAGGGCCACTGAAACAGTTCAAGCAATCGTTAGCACCACGGTTCAGTTCAACAACAGGTGGCTCCACGTCTAAACTACGAATGGAACAGGGCCGCGCGCCAGTGCACAGAGGGCCCTTCCCCGCTCAGTGGAAAAACGGCAGGTAATATCGAACAAATCACCACGTCCACGCTCCCTGATGGCCGGTTGCCGCTTACGAGACTGTCGCAGAATGGATACTACTCTCATCCCGGCGTAGCAGACTGTATCACAATTGGCAACCGAGTGTCATTCCTGCGGAAGCAGGAATCCAGCATGCAGGTGACGCATTCGACCCTGCAAACCACTGTACAACAACGCCACACCGAGTGTCATTCCTGCGGAAGCAGGAATCCAGGAGGGGGCGGCCAGGACAATTCGACTACGCCCTTCACAACCCGAACCGAACCGCCCACCGAGTGTCATTCCTGCGGAAGCAGGAATCCAGGAGGGGGCGACCAGGACAATTCGACTACGCCCTTCACAACCCGAACCGAACCGCCCAACGAGTGTCATTCCTGCGGAAGCAGGAATCCAGGAGGGGGCGACCAGGACAATTCGACTACGCCCTTCACAACCCGAACCGAACCGCCCAACGAGTGTCATTCCTGCGGAAGCAGGAATCCAGGAGGGGGCGACCAGGACAATTCGACTACGCCCTTCACAACCCGAACCGAACCGCCCAACGAGTGTCATTCCTGCGGAAGCAGGAATCCAGGAGGGGGCGACCAGGACAATTCGACTACGCCCTTCACAACCCGAACCGCCCAACGAGTGTCATTCCTGCGGAAGCAGGAATCCAGATAAGTTTTACTACTACAGAATGTTAACAATGAAAGAGCAACGCTGAACACTACACTGGTTTCGTATCGCTAACCTGTTATATTCTTGCACTTTGCCTGAATTCACAGCTGTCCCACACTGCGGGACGCCGCAAGCTGCACTTCGTTCCGGTTCCAGCTTCCGCAGGAGTGACATTCGTTGGGCATTCTGGGACAGTCGGTTACGCGGGGAGCACATCCAAAAAATGACTTGATGATCCGGTTCTCCTTTACTCGCCCGTTGTTGTCTCCGTATGTTCCTGAGGATTCGGGACATCGCCCCGATTCGAGACGAAGGAGGCGTGATGATACATGTGCTCTTTCCCTGCTCGGTCTGCACCGGTGTTTCACGCTTTTCCGCGGCGATCACACGTCTGCTCGCCCCGGCCAACCGAGAACTTAAGTGCTTCTACGTCCAAAATGGCAACACACGTCACCGGGCGGACGTGACGCCCTCGAGCGTCACGGCTACGCCGATGTCACCATCCACCTCGTCGCAGAAACCGAAACCTATTCCACCAACTTTGACATCGTTGTCGCCATCGGCGCACGTACTTCCCACGGCTGGCTGAAATATCCCGGCATGCCCGTATGCCTGCACTGGAGCGACAACATCCCGCTCCCCACGCCGGAAGAAGATGATGAGGCGAGCTGAGAAAAAACCATCGCCGCCCTCCGTCGGCGCGCCAAAGTGCTTTACCGTGACGGTTTCATCGAGTCCATCGCCAATCTCCGCAGCACCTTCGGATCGCTGATCGGCAACCTCACCGACGGCGTCATGGCGCATGACATGCAGCGGCGCATCCTGGTGTTCAACCATGCCGCGGAGCGCATCACCGGTTTCAAAGCGAACGAAGTGCTGGGCAAGGACTGCCACGACAGCTCTTGGACAACTGCTTAACAGCATCTGCCTGGTCTTCATCCGAACGATTCCCGTGGCAAGGATGCGGGCAATCTCGTCCAAATCCTCTGCTTGCCTCGAGTTGCGGCGTTTTTTCATGGTCGTTTCCTCTCGCGATCTTCCAGGTTGCGTGATCCCCTGAAGACACATACGCCGTTTGGTTCGGTTTTGTCGAAATGTGGGGTGCGATTCGATTTTTCGCTATTATAGTGATGCTCGCAAATAATGTCCCATGAGGTCATCCCCAGCGAAGGCGGGGATCTCCTCCGTTTCCAACGCGAACGAGACAATACTTCCAAGACTCACTATACAGACTGTTGCACAATAGGAACCGATCTCATTCCAGCGAAGCAGACTGTATCACAATAAAAACCGCTCTCATTCCAGCGAAGCAGACTGT
>CAZYOC010000309.1:0-4780 GCA_964648415.1 uncultured bacterium
TTCCAGCCTTCGCTGGAATGAGATTCCTCTCGCATTCTGCGACAGTCTGCTTCGCTGGAATGAGAGATATCAGAATTCTGCAACAGCCTGTATAGCGAGACCCTGAAGAGTAGTAAAATGTGGGGGGAAGCAAAAGAATAACCGGACAGTACTTTGTTCCGGTTCTTTCTTTACCAGGGAGATTGGCGATCATGAAGCGACTTTCCATCGGGGTAAAGATTCTCGCGCTGACCGTGGGCATTGGGGTGCTGATGGTCATCCTGGTGGCGTTTTATGCGCCGGGACGCGCCAGGCAACTGGGCGAGAACATCATGCTTGAAAACGCCCGGTTCATTACGCGCCTTCTTTCCGACAACCTGGCGCTCGGCATGGAGACCTACTTCTTCGATGACGGCGAAACGGTGCAGGAAGCGTTGAATCTGCTGGCGCAAAAGGCCGAAAATGGGGATGTGGGAGAAACCCAGACCATCAACCGGGTACGTGTTTTCAATGAAGACAAGGAGTTTGTCAAAGGATTGCATGCGGATGAAGCGGGTGACGGCGACATGCAGTTCCCGGATGACATGGTTTTCGAGAACTATGAGCATCAGATTCGTGTCTGGTCGCCGTTGCAGGATGAGGACGGCGCCACTCTCGGTTGGGTGGAGATCGACTTCTCGAAAGAATTCCTGCTTGACGCCACCGCGGCCAATACCCGCAACGCCCTCATTATTGCCCTGATCGCCTTCGCCGTAGTGCTGGTACTGTCCTTCCTGCTGGGCAGCATGATCGTTTCATCCCTGCGCAAGGTCGAAAAGGCGGCGGAATCGCTGGCGGAAGGCGACCTGGATGTCGATGTCACGGTCAACAGCAAGGACGAGGTTCAAAATCTGGCCGAAGCCTTCAACCGGTTGATCGCTTCCACACGCACCAAGGTGGAGGCCGCCAACGAGATCGCACGGGGCAACTATCATGTGGAGTTCCAGGCGGCCTCCGCGGCGGACGAACTCGGCCAGGCCATGCTCGCCATGCGGGATCACCTCGCCGCCAGCAACGACGAGATCCAGGCCGCGCTCAACGAAGCCCGCACCAAGGTCGATTACCTGGACAACCTGCACCTGCCGGTTTACGTGGTCACCCAGGATATGATCATCGCCTACATCAACCCCGCCGCAGCCGAGCTGATGGTCGGCAAAAAAACCGACCAGTGCATAGGCAAGACCTGCGCGGAGGTGTTCGGCTCCGAAAACTGTGTGGTTGAGGACAGTCCCACATTGCTGGCGCTACGCGATGGGAAGGTGATCACCCGGGAAAGTACGCTGTATAAGCATGGCCGTGAGGCGCCCATGTCCTTCACTGGCGCGCCGGTGTTCGATGACCAGGGCCGGGTGGTGGCCGCCATCGGGCAGGCGTTCGACCTCAGCGACATCAAGAACGCGGTCAAACGCATCAGCGCCACCGCTGAAGAGCTGGAGGACGGCCGCTTGACCAGCCGGGTCTCCACCGAGGGCATCGAAGGCGACTACAAGCTGCTGAGCGAACGCTTCAACCAGGCCATCAGCAACATCCTCGAGCCGGTGCAGGAAGCGATCGCCTGCCTGGAACAGATGGCGCAGGGTGACCTGCGGGTGCGCGTGGAAGGCGATTACCACGGCGACCATGCTCGTATCAAGGACGCCATGAACGCGACTCTGAACAACCTGGGGGCGGTATTGGTGGAGATCCGCGAGGTGGCCGGCCAGCTCGCCCTCGGCGCCCAGCAAGTGGCCGACACCAGCCAGAGCCTGTCGGAAGGGGCCAACACGCAGAGCACGTCCGTGGCGCAAATCACCACCGCCACACAGGAAATCGCTTCCATGGCGAAGGAGAACGCCGGGCACTCAGGCAAGGCGGACGCGCTGTCCAATGAGGTCCGCAGCCGTGCGGAAGACGGCCGCAACCAGATGCATGGTATGCTCACCGCTATGAAAGAGATCGAGCATTCCGCCTCCGAAATTTCCAAGATCATCAAGGTGATCGACGAGATCGCCTTCCAGACCAACCTGCTGGCGTTGAACGCCGCAGTGGAAGCCGCACGAGCGGGTGTGCACGGCAAAGGCTTTGCCGTAGTGGCCGATGAAGTGCGAAACCTGGCGCAACGCAGCGCTCAGGCCGCACGGGAAACCACCGAGCTGATCGAAGAGACCATCAACCGCATCGACAACGGCGCCACGATGGCGAACACCACCGCCGATGCTCTGGACAACATTCTGACCGGCGTGGGCAACGTGTCGGGACTGATTTCCGAAATCACCCAGTCCTCGTCACAGCAGGCCACCGCCATTGACGATATCAACAAAGAGCTGGAACAGGTCGACCAGGTGACCAAGAGCAACTCGGCGGGCGCTCAGGAGTTGGCGGCTTCCGCACAGCAGCTCTCCTCGCTGACCAGCCAGCTCCAGATATCCCTGAACGAGTTCAAGCTGGAAGCCGGCGGCAACGGCGGCGCAGTGCAAGGCTACGAAATCGAGGGTGAGGATGAGGAGCATTATCCGCAACTGAACAGCGGAGAGGAAGAGGACATCTGGTAGCGAGCGAAAAGCACTGGCATTGTCTCGGAAGTTTTTGCATTTTCTCTCTGACCGGAATTACCGGTGATGCAACCAACCTGCAGATGCGGGAGTGATGGTGAAGAGAGTGACGATGGGATCCCTGCTGATCGCTTTGCTGTTTGGAACGGCGGCGGCTTTCGCCCAGCCCGGAGGTCCCGCTCCGATCATGGGCGACGCGCCTGCGAAGGGGGAATACCGTATCGTCCTGGCCCACAAGTTCCAGGCGGACCGGGGGGAAGTGCCGGCTGTGGAGACTCTGGACTTCAGCCGCGACGGTTCCATGCTGGTCACCGGGGCCTCCGACGGCGTGGTCCGCCTCTGGGACACGCGTTCCGGCAAGTTGATCCGGCGGATGAAAGGCGACCTGGAGTACGTGCGGAAGGTGCTGTTCGATCCGTATGACGAGCATGTATACGCTTGTGGCGCCGATGGCACGATTAAGACCTGGGAAGTTCGCACGGGACGCCTGTACCGGAAGCAGGAAGCGCATGCAGACATCGCGCTCTGTATCGCCATGAGCCCGAATACGCACCTGTTGGCCAGCAGCGGCAGCGACAGCCGGATCAACATCTGGCAACGCCGTACCGGGGCGCTCGATAAGAGCATTCAGTTCGAGGACGGATTGCATCTCAATTATCTCGAGTTCAGCCCCAACGGCAAATGGCTGGCGGCTACCGCGACCAATTACAGCGAGCGCACAGAAAAACGACCCAACATGACCGACCAGGTTTACATCCTGCGGACCGTGGATTGGCAGGATACCGTATCCTTCGCCTCCAACGACGCCGAGCGGGCGGTGTTCAGTCCCGACGGGCAGATGCTGGCGACCACCGAATTCAGCATCGTGGTGCTGCGGGAAGTGTTCACCGGGACGGTAAAGGATACCCTCAAGGGGCACGACAGTTTTGTTAATGACGTGGTGTTTCATCCGCGCGGGGAATTGGTGGCTACCACCGGCGATGACGGCAAGATCATCCTGTGGAACCTGCGTGAAGGGACGTCGCTGGAGCCGGACGAGCAGCACGGCTCCATGGTGACATCAGTGGCGATCAATCACTTCGGGGACATGATGGCGAGCGGGGATGAACAGGGTTGGGTGTATCTGTGGCAGATCGATATCGTGGATCCGGAGACAGGCGAACCCTTCAAACAGCGGAAGACGTGGTAGCGACGGTCGACTTGTCAAGCGGGCTGAGAGCGTAGAGCCACAAGGCGATTTACCCTTGACTCCGGGTGATTAATGCTTATATTTACAGGCTGCACCCTTTGAGGGACGGCCTCGTACTCCCGACGGGCGTCGGGTTTTTTTGTTTTGGCGACCCAGGGGCGCGGTGATAAGGCGCCGGTGTAGCTCAGTTGGTAGAGCACTGGATTTGTAATCCAGCGGTCATCGGTTCGAGTCCGATCGCCGGCTCGAGGCCGGAACGGGCCTGACCGGGTGACGAACTGTCAGGCGTCGACAACCAGGGGAAGGCGCTCAGTGTTGAAGCACATGCGAGCGTCGCATCAGGTTCTTGAGATAGTTGGTGGCGCGAGACCCTGCGCAGGGAGGCTGCTGCCTCACCATAAGCGGTAGCTGGATACCTGGGCTGGAGGATCGGGTCGCCGTTTCTGTGCTTGTTTGAAAAGCGGATCAGGGGCGCGAGAGACGGGACTGGTTTCTTGCGAACAACCCGTACCACATACGGGGGGATGCCCGAGCGGCCAAAGGGAGCAGACTGTAAATCTGCCGGCGGATGCCTTCGTAGGTTCGAATCCTACTCCCCCCACCATTGAATTAAGAATTAGAAATTAAGAATTAAGGGCGTAGCGAGAGATCCAAACGGGGAAATTGAGCTACAAAGGCCGATTGAGCTCCCCAAAAATTCTTAATTCTTAATTCTTAATTCTTTTCCCGCGGGAGTAGCTCAATTGGCTAGAGCATCGGCCTTCCAAGCCGAAGGTTACGGGTTCGAGCCCCGCCTCCCGCTCAACCAGGCCATCGTAGCTCAGTCGGTAGAGCGCATCCTTGGTAAGGATGAGGTCACCGGTTCAATCCCGGTCGATGGCTCCAGGAAGAGTAGCAGAGCACCAGAGCAGCAGAGCAACAACACCTTGTTCGAGGACCTGCGCAACCAGAACCGCGTCGGGTTCCGAAGAGAGAGGAGACCATACAATGGCGAAGGCGAAGTTTGAACGTACCAAGCCGCATGTGAACATCGGCACGATTG
>CAZYOC010000310.1:0-4760 GCA_964648415.1 uncultured bacterium
CTTCGCGGGAATGAGAGTGGGTTTGATTCTGCGACAGTCTGCTTCGCTGGAATGACATCATGGGACATTTCATTCGATAATTACTATATATGCAGAAGCGCAACGAACAGGTGAGCATGGATCAAGCTATTCCTGATCTACTTTACCCTCGTGCTGAGGCGGCGGTGGCTTGATGCCCAGCACCGCGCGCATCCGTTTGCCGCTGAAGGCTTCGTTGTGGTCGAGCCGGACAACTAGTTTAGGATCCAGCAGGCCAGGCGGAATGGGGGGTGTGTTCGGCTCCACGAAGATGAAGTGTTGCAGTTCGTCCAGGCCGGGCATCTCTTTGCGCAGTGCTTTGGTCTCGTCGCTGGTGAACAGCTTGTGGAGTTCCTGATACATGGGGAGCGACACTGCGATCACAGTCCGCAGCTTGTTTGGATCGGTCAGAGATTTGAGGAGCTGATGAAATAGATTATGCGCATTATTGACAATCGCGCTTTCCTTGAAACCGACTTTGGTCAGGTAGGCCTGGATGGTCTTGGCGCGGAGGGTTTGTTGATCGAAAACCAGGAACCAGGCTTCGCTTTTCTTCTTGATCCCTATAGCGCCGTCTTCGGACGAGAAGTCCTTTTCGCGTCGTTGCGTACGTCGTTTCAGTTCCGCCAGTTGCGAACGCGAGGGGCCGGCCGACCCGCTGCGTGAAGGGGCCGGACGAGATGGCGGGGCGTCTGCCCCTCCGCCACCACCACCCATGGATTTCGCGACCCGCTCGAGGATCGTGGGGTCGATCTTCTTGCGCATCGCCTCCAGCTCTTGCCGGCTGGGTTTCTTGCCGTCGTCTTTCAGCATGCTGCGATCCCCTCGTGGTCCCTGGTTCGAAAACAGGATACGGTCACCCTTCCAGAATACATGTGATTCACGACAAACGCAATGCCAACGAACTGCATCAGTATCCCAAACGAGTGTCATTCCCGCAGAAGAGACTGTATCAAAACGCGCAACGAGTGTCATTCCATTCGAGAATTACTGTAGTACAAACCCGGGCAGCGATGAACCGTCCTCTGCGAACTCATCAGGCCGTTTTCCCGGAGATGACCCGGCGGAAATCCTGCTGCTCACCCCAAGCCGCCCGGGGCATATGGCGCTACCTGTCCGCCAGAACCTCGCGCAGCGAGTCCATCGAGAAAGGCTTTCTGAGTACACCGGCCACGTCGAGGCCCTTGATCTGTTCCGCCACATGCGTCTCATCGTACCCGCTGGTGATGACAATCGGCACATCCGGGTCAATCTGCTTCAGTTTCCGGAAGACGACATCGCCGGCGAGCATGGGCATGGAGAGGTCCAGCAGGACATACGCGATGTCCTTTTGGTTCTCCTGGAATACGGAGATGGCCTCTTTGCCGCCGGCGGCGAGCAGCACCTCACGGCCCAGCCGCTGCATCATGCGCTCCCCAACAGATCGAACCGTGACCTCATCATCCACCAGCAGGATTTTCGTAGAAGTTGATGCCGATGATTCCTGATGATGGGCCTTTTGCGGCGCCGTTTTTTCGCTTTCCTGTGGGGGGAAGAGGATACGGAAACGCGCACCTTCGCCGGGCTTACTCTCGACAAGGACAGCGCCCTGATGGCTGCGGACGATGCCGGACACGGCCGCCAATCCCAGCCCCCGTCCGGTGAACCTGGTGGAATAGAACGGTTCAAAGATGGTGCTGAAATCGTGGACATCAATGCCCGGGCCGGTGTCGGCGATTTCAAGAGTGATGTACGCGCCGGGATCAGGATTGGAAGCGATGGGGTTCGTCGCCAGCGTATCTTCGTCGTAATGCTGTATATAGGTTCGTAACGTGATGATTCCCGGTTTGTCGCCGATAGCTTCCGAGGCGTTCAGCAGTACGTTGAGAATCACCTGCTGGATTTGGGCGCTGTCCGCCTCAATCGGGGGCAACTCGCTCGCAAGTTCCTGCTTCAGCGTTGTATCGGCCTGAAGCGAGGTCTCCACCATGCTGACCGCATCCTGAACGATCTCGTTGATCTCCACAGGCTCGACCATAAAGCGTCCCTGTCCGGAATAGGCGAGCATCTGCCGGGCCAGTTCCGCCGCACGATCCGCGGAGTTGGAGATTTCCTCCAAGGCGCTGTATTCGGGCGACGTGGGCTTGAAATCCATCTTCAGCAGTTCCGCATTGCCCAGTACGCCGACCAGCAGGTTATTAAAGTCGTGAGCGATTCCGCCGGCCAGGGTGCTCAGGCTTTCGGTGCGCTGCGCTTCCAGGATGCGGCGCTCCAGCTCCAACCGGTCACGTTCCCGCTCCACGCGGTCGGTGATATCGTCAAACGCGCCGTACACCTGATACGGGTCTTGTTCACCTTCCTCAAACAACGGAATGGCGTTGACGTCAATCCAGGTAACGCCCTTTTTCCTGGGATTGAAGACGCCCATGATCCCCCGTTCCGGCTGCTTCGTCCGGAGAGCCACCATGGCCGGGTGATCGGAGCCTTCCAAGGGCGTGCCATCCTCCCGGATAGAGCGCCAGTCGGGGTGCATCGATGTGCGCCCTCGCATCTGGTCAAAGGTGAGACCAAGGATACGTTCCGCAGCGGGGTTGGCCGAGATGATTTCCCCGTCCGCCCGCTGGTAGACTACTCCCTGGGCCATGGTCTCAAACAGGCGGCGGTGTTTCTCCTCACTGGTTTTCAGTTGTTCGAGCGCCTGTTGTCGTTCCGTGATATCATTGATGATGCAATACAGCATGGTGCCTTCATTGGTTTCAACTGTGCTGGGCAATACTTCCACAAACCGTGTCTCACCGGATGCGAGGCGGTGCTCCTCGGTGAACATATTGCCGGTCAGCTTGAAAACCTGCTTGTGCCGGGTTTGCTGCTTTACCTGCGAGGAGACCTCGATGCTGGAGATTTCCAGGCCGATTAAGGTCTCCTTTGGGAAGCCGTAGAACCGCACTGCGGCGTCGTTGGCGTCCACGATTACACGTTCCACAGGATCCAGGACAAGCTTGACCGCGCGGGAGCGTTCGAAGATCTGACGGAAACTGCGTTCACTCTGCTCCAGCGCCTGTTGAGCCAGTTTGCTCTCCGTGATGTCCTGCACCACGCCCACAGACCGGACGACATCGCCCTGTTCGTTTCTGATATGGTCGCACTCTTCATGGACGTGACGGATTGCTCCGGTTTTCTGGTTGATAATTCGATGATCGACCTGGTAGCTGTCGCTGCCGTCTTTCAAAGACAGGTAGTACACGGATTCGACCTTGTCCCTGTCCTCGGGGTGGATCGCTTCCAGGAAGGCGTCGTAGGTGGCGGCGAACTCCCGGGGGTGATAGCCGAAGAGACGATACACCTCGTCGGACCACCATAAAGTATCAGTCTCCAGATCCAGCTCCCACCAGCCCAAATGGGCGATGGCTTCGGCGCGTTGCCACATTTCCTTTTGGCGCAACAGTTCTCCACTTGCTTCATGTTGGGCGGTGGTGTTGAGGGCGACGCCGGTCCACAGGGTGCTCCCATCCTCCAGGCGTACCGGAGTCGCAGTAACGCGCAACCAGACCAGACGCCCGTCTGCATGGATGATTCTATGCTCGATGTCATAGACTTGCAGAGTCTCAAGCGACTGCTGGATTGCAGCCATGAGCAGCTCATTGTCGTCGGGATGAACACGATCCATCAGCAAGTTTGCATTCGCCATACCATCTTCAGGCTTCACCCCGGAAAGCTGCAAACACCCCTGGCTGAGATAGGGCAAGCTGGAATTGCCCTCCGGATCCAGCTTGAACTGGTACACCATGCCGGGGATGGAAGCGGCGATATACTCAGAGTATTCCAGCGATTGCCGCAGTTCCAGTTCAGCTTCTTTCAGTGCGGTGATATCCCGTGCGACGCCTTCGATGGAAACGAGTTGGTTTTCATCGTTATAGCGGGGTGTGATGCGATGCTCGGTCCAGATGATGTCGCCCGATTTTCGGACCCATCGCATCGTGAGAGGTGTCGCCGGGTCGAACTCACCCTGCAAGAACTTCTCCAGCAAGGGACGATCCTCCGGATGCACCAGCTTCATATCCAGTTCAGGATCGTTGTAATGTTCGTCGGGAGTGTACCCGGTGATGGATTTCGCGGAGGGGCTGACAAAATCAAAACCGGGCTCGGGAAGGAAACGGTAACGATAGATGAGATCGGCGGCGTTTTCCGACACACAGGTAAAACAACCTCCGAGCGCCCTGATATTCGCAAGCACGCCGGCCGGAACGAGGCCATCCGCGACGTCCGCTGTGGTTTGTTCCGGATCATCTGTTTGCAGTTGGATGAGATGGGCGCGCAACTCGTTGAGTTCTTCAACCAGTTGGGCTTTGCTCTTTTCCTCGTCGCGCATGAATGCCCCCCGGCGGCAGGGTGTTTCTTCAGAAATTGCTAGTCTGTCAGCAGTACAAGATAAAGGAATTTTGTCGTTGTGGTTAGTCGTTTTTCCGGTGGAGTGAACTAGAGGGAGAACCATCCGAGGCGCATCTGACTTGAGTTGTTCTTCGGGCTTTGCCCCTCGCAGCTTGCCAGGAGACGCTTGCATACACATTCGCCATTGCCATGAAAGAATCGTCACTGTCTTTCATCATCTTCTGGTCGCTGCCCGGGGCAAATATAGCAATTCACGAATGAAATGTCCCATGATGTCATTCCTGCGAAAGCAGGAATCCAGAATAAACAAGTACTTAAAAATTTTAGTATGTTCGATTCTTTGCAAGAACCACTATAGGGCCTGTTGCACGAAT
>CAZYOC010000311.1:0-4749 GCA_964648415.1 uncultured bacterium
GTTTGAACGTTTCTGCTTGTTTCTTGATGAGTCAAGTTCAAGGCGATTTCGCGCCAGCATAGTGGTTCTACGTTAAGCGAAATGAACGCAGAAATTGACCATCAGAAACAAGCCCTTCGGGAGCGCGTCATTTGCCTCGTGACTGCGTTACATCTTTTTGAAATAACCCGTTATGTCTGTAAAGATGCGCCTTGTCCTGAGATAAATGACGCAGCTCAGAAAGCATCATAGCTGGCGCAATGGAGCACTAGAACAGGCTCACCAGGCCTACCTTGACTCCGTTGAACGGCGTCACCTGGCGGCATTTGCCGGAGGTGCAGACCAGGCCGCCGCGTTCACGTCCGGCGCTCACAATCAGCTCGTGGTTGTCGGCGATCACCGCCCGGCCGGTCACGTTGAACCAGCTCGCGCGGCCGTCAAGATTGTCCGGTTCTTCCGACCACTCGAACGCCGCGGTCAGCGTGTAGTTGGCCAGGTAGACCACACCGGCCTCGAAACGCGCCTCCATGTGACTCACTTCGCTGTCGTCGTTGAGGATACTGGTAACGTTCATGCCTTCCGCGCTCACCAGCCCGCTCCAGCGCTCCACCGGCAGGTCCATCTCGTATTCCCCGCCCAGCACCATGCGCTTGGTCCAGGAGAGACGCGAGCGTACGCCGCTCGTGTTGGAGAACACCAGGTCCTCGTTCCAGCCGGCCCAGGCAAGCAGGTAGCTGCCCATGGTCGGGTAGGCGGTCATCTCCAGAAAGGCTTCCCGGTAGGGGCTGTTCTCTTCCTTGAGCACCGGCATCCAGGCGTCGGCGTTCTCGTGAGTGCTGGACAGCGCGGTGGACAGGGAGAAAGAGGCGATCTCGGGCGACCAGGTGAGTTCGAGCTGCCCGCCGACCTCGTCGTTGTAGCGTACGATATGCGGATGCTTGGACATCAGGTTGCTGGTGAATTCACGCTGTCCGGCGGGCGGGACATGAAACGCCAGCGCATCGGCGGTGGGGGCATACGGGCTGTCGGAGCCCGCACCCGGGCCGTACTTGTAATACTGGTAGTTCTTGTAGTCGAGGATGACGCCGAAGTCGCCCTTGTAGCCGCTCAGGGAGAAGTAGCTGGCGTGGTTCTCGTCGTTGGGATTGGTCACGCCCACGGGAAGCGTCACGTACTCCCGGGCGTGTTCGGCGTACATCGACATCAGGTCACCGTTCCATTCGGCGTAGCCGCCCCAGGTCCGGTTCTCTTCGTAGGTGTTGGTCCCTGCCGGGGTGAGGTGCATCAGGTTCAGCCCGACTTCCATGGACAGGGGCAGATCGGCCTCGATGTTGGCGCCGTTGACCTGCGCCTCGCGGACCGCGCCCAGGAAGTTGCTGTAGCTTCGGCCGGTGAGGGCTTCCACCGACAGTAGCTTCCACTCACCTCGCACCAGCAACCCATCGAGGCCGGAGTCGAAGCCGAGGTCAATGTCCTCGATGAGGTTGAGCGTCAACCCGCGCCCCCATGTGGTATAGAAATCCCCGGCCCGCAGGAAAAACATCCGGTCGTCGTTGTTGTATTCCAGGAACCGTTTCTCCAACGTGGCGGAGCCGGTCAGGGTCTGGCCGAATTCGGAAGGTTGCAGCTGGGTAAAACGCGTACCGAAACGCAGGTTGTCGTAGTACAGGTCCAGGTTGAGCCGGTCTTCCATGTACCGTTTGGCCCGGCCGGACCCGCCGATGGTCTCTTCGCCGTCGGCCCACTTCAGTTCGTTGGAGCCCTGCAGGTTGATCCGTTGGGCGAAAGCAAACGCCGGCAGGAGCAACAGCACCGCCAGCAACACAATCAAGGTCGAACGCATGAACGGGTTCCCCATGCGGAATGGACGTTGGGACGTTGAAAAGGCAGCGGACCGGCGTCAGTCGGCCAGCAACGCCGCCAGCTTTGCGCGGATCTCATCCTCTTCGCCGGGATGATAGCCGATCCAGGTCTGGATAATGCTGCCGTCGGAGTCGACCAGCACGGCATGCGGTACCGTGCGCCCACGGTACTGCTTCAATACCTCGCTGTTGGTATCGTAGAGCACCGGGAACTCCCAGTTGTTGCCGAGGATATACGGCTTGACCTTGCTCATGGAGCGGGTATCGTCCACACTGATCGCCAGCAATGTAAAGCCCTGGTCCTTGTAGTCCTCATAGATGGCGGCGAACTTGGGCAGCGCCTTCTTGCAGGGGCGGCACCAGGTGGCCCAGAAGTCGAGTAATACGGGACCGTCGGCCAGCACATCGCTCAGCCGCACGTCATCCCCGTTGAGGTTTTCCAGCGTAAAGTCCGGCGCGGTCTCTGCGTCCTGGGCGAAAACAACCCCCAGGCCACTGACCAGCAGCAGCGTCACCGTTAGCGTGAAAATCCGCCTCATGCTCCGTTCCTTTCCGTTGGCGTTGCTGTTACCCCGCAAGGAGTAACACCACAGGGCACAGTATACTAATGTACGAAACAGCGGCGCCACTCGCTCGTCTCGGCGCTCGAACTTCACGCTACTTTCGCCTTGAAACCTTCTCCGCTCACGTGCATCATACAGGTAGCATACGAGTTCGTAAACGAAAAAACAAACCGTTGCACGAAAGGAAACCCGACATGGGACTGCTGCAAGACAAAGATAAAGAAGCGATCAAGGAACGGCTCGAGCCGATGACCGGCAAGGTCAAGCTGGTCTATTTCACCCAGGAGCAGGATTGCCAGTTCTGCAGTGAAACCGGTCAGTTGCTGGAAGAAGTCTCCGAGCTTTCGGACAAGCTGGAGCTGGAAGTGTACGATTTCGCCGAGAACAAAAATATGGCGGAAGAGTATAACATCACCAAGATTCCGGCTACGGTGATGACGGGCGAAGACGGCGAGGACAAGGGCATCCGTTTCTACGGCATCCCCTCCGGCTACGAATTCGCCACTCTGCTGGAAGACATGCTGATGATCTCCGCCGGCGACTCCGGTCTGGGCGATGACACGAAAGCCTTTCTGAAGACGCTGGACAAGGACGTGCACTTCCAGGTGTTTGTCACGCCCACTTGTCCTTACTGCCCCGGGGCGGTCCGTCTCGCACACCAGATGGCGTTTGAATCCGGCAAGGTCGTGGGCGACATGGTCGAGGCGACCGAGTTCCCCGAATTGTCGCAGAAGTACCAGGTGATGGGCGTGCCGCGCACCATCATCAACGAGGACACGGCGCTCGAGGGCATGCGACCCGAAGAGATGCTGCTGCAAGAACTACAAAGCCTGTAAGACACGGTTGTAATCATGCCCCGGGGCGCGCGCCCGGGGCGTTTTTGAGTACTGGCGTTTGCGGGGTGTCTGCCCTATTTTGGGGGCATGAGCGACAGACAGGAAACCATGCAGGCTCCGGGCCGCCGGGCTGAAGTGATGCCAGACGACGAGATGGCGCGCGAGCAGGAACTGATCCAGCGCGCGCTCGACGGCGACACGTCGGCGAAAACCCAGATCGTGCTCGAGCACCAGGAGAACGTCTATAACCTCGGCTTACGGTTGCTGGGCGACGAGGACGCTGCGGAAGGCGTACTGCAGGACACCTTCCTCAAGGTGTTCGAGAAGCTTGCGGGCTTCAAGCAGAACAGCCGGCTGGGGACCTGGATCCACCGGATCGCCGCCAACGAAGCGTTGATGCTGCTGCGAAGCAAAAAGGGCAAGTACTTCGTGCCCATCGTGGAGCATCCGTTGGAGTCCGATGACGACGAGCCGCCGGGATTCGTGGCGGAAGCGGTCAACCTGGACCCATTGGAGATTACCCTCAACGAGGAGCTCCGCCGGGAGCTGGAGAAAGCGATCTACGAACTGCCGTTGCACCTGAGGACGGCGTTCGTACTGAAAGATCTGGAAGGCCTGACCATGGCGGAAATCGCCGATGAGACGGGGAAAACTGTATCCGCGGTCAAGGCCAACCTGCACCGGGCGCGGGTGCGCCTGCGGGAACGGTTGACGGAAGTCGCCGGGAAGGACGAAGGAGGTGCGGCATGACCGAAAAGAGCCCCTGCACCCATACGATGGAACAGATTTGCGACATCCTCGAGCTCGAGCTCGGGCACAAGGTGGGGAGCGAAGCCTGCAAGGAGGTGATGGAGCATCTGAAAAACTGCCCCACCTGCTGCGCGGAAGTCGATTCTCTGAAGAACACCATCAAGATCTACAAAGAAGTGCCTCGGCGAGAGGTTCCGAAAGATGTACAATGGCGACTTTTAAGAGAGCTGAAGCTTGACATTCCCGATCATTTGAGGGACATTTCTTCTACACAGGCTTAACTCCTGCTGAACAGGGGGAAACCATGCAGAAGATATGGACCGTTCTTCACGTAATGACGACTGGCTTGGTAGTCGTCATTCTTTTAACCGCAAGTTGCGAAAAACCACCGCCACCCATGGAGGTGGACAACGTCCTCGAGAACCTGCGCGAAGGCTATCAATCCCAGGATGCATTCACGTATACCCGCGATTTCGCGGTGGAGATGTACCAGGGCGGAAACCTGCGGGAATCCTACATGGCCCAGGTCCGCAACCTGACGCGCCGAGTCGGACAGTGGGAAGACGAAAAATACCTGGGTGAAAAACGGGGCGAACTGCCGGAGCTGACAGTGCATCGCTGGAAGCTGACCATGACCAACGACAAGGTGGATCTCTTCGTCACACTGGATGAAAACTACCAGGTCGTTGACCTTAAGTATCGGCTCTAGTGGCTCGTTTCACGTGCTATGAGCGATATCTGCCCCGGGCAGCTTGTTGT
>CAZYOC010000312.1:0-4748 GCA_964648415.1 uncultured bacterium
GATCACCATCCGCCCAACGCCCACCTGCGGAAAAGCGTAGCAGTCCCATTTTCTGTATCGCACCGATCACCATCAGTCCTACGCCCACCGGCTGCGTCCCAAAAGTTGGTGGAAAAAGAGTATGGGTATGAACTACCTTTCGGGTAACAGTGAGTTTCTTAAACTTACCGAAAGGAGCCACACCCATGGCGAGAAACGACCATGATTGCTTGAGCTTTGGTAGTTGAGAAACGAATGCTACAGTCGTTCCAGTTTCTTCCACGCCGTCTTCGGTGTGAGCTTCTCAACCGTTCGCCAGGCTTTCATCGTTCGATCCTGCAGCTTGAGAGGCTCGGAGTTCGCTTCCCAGTTCGTGACGGTCTGTACGGACACGCCGACCAGCTTCGCGAACTGGGCTTTCGTCATCTTCCATTTTTTACGCAGGGCGGCAACCTTCTTTCCTGTCACTGGCGGTGCGGTACGTGAGGGAGTTCTCTTGCTTGTTGAAGAGGCCGCGTTCTTTGCATCCGCCACCTTTTGTTGACGCGCCGGTCCTCGATACCCCGTCCTTTTCCGTGGTGCATTCAACCTCTCGGGCTTGCTATTCCCCTCCAGTGAGCTCGTTGTTCGTCGCTCTGTTTTCCGTTTCGCCGATGGTTTGGCAACGCGTTTCGATGCTGTCTTCTTCGCCGGCGGCGCCGTTTGATCCTTGTGGCCGGGATCTTTGCGTTTCTTTGACCGCGCCGGATTTGCTTTCCCCGTATCTCGGGATGCGCCCTTGGTCGACCTGTTACCCGCAGCATTCTCGGCCTGATCAGTCTCGTCGGAGATAGCAATCCCGAAGACATCACCGAGAGCGTCATCATCAATACGCCGGCGTTCATCCGACAGCGATCCAGTCGAAACGACATCCAGTTTTCCGGCAATCAGTTCTTCGTGCTCCACGCCCCGCAGCGTGAAGAGAAGCTCCGGTTGTTTATCAAGCCGGGCTCCCACGCCGTAGAGTACGGCGGCAACGTGTTTGCACATTTCCGCCCAATCCGGGCAACTGCATTCGAATTCCATTTCGCCGTGCAGGGGGAAGAGACCGTTCTCACGATCGGTAACCGTCTCCATCACATGGTCGGAAAGCTTGCCCTGCAGGAGCTCGAGCAGCGATCCGATTTGACCCGAGCAGCGTTTTTTCACTCGCTGCCAGTTCTCATCGGCGAGCGGATTGATTTGCACATTCACCTTGTACAGACTCGACCCGCTGACCAGCGCCTCGACCAATCCCTCGCTGATTTTGAGGTGGCAGACGGTCCCTGCACGGACATAGGACCGGCCGCGCGGCAACCTGTTCGCGTAGTCGCTGAACGACTCGAGTTGATCGCACCAGGCCTTGCCCCAGAAGGAGCGTGCAATGGTCCGGCCCCCGATCTCAACGGGTTCGATCTTTTGTCCTTTTTTACGCAGTTTTGCGATTTCTCGAAGCGCCCGTGCGCGTTTTTCCGCCACGGTCGGTTGTCGCGGATACCAACCGTACCTGAAATAACTCATTCGTCCACTCCTGACAATGCCCGGTCGATGTCGAGCGTGACCACGTCGAGCAACTCATCGTTGTTCATCTCGGTGAGCAGCGATTCTGCTCCTCCCGGCAGAATATCGCCGGCGAGACTTGTTTTCTCCTCGATTACGGAATCGATTCTCTCCTCGATCGTGCCACGGCAGATGAATTTGTGAACGAGCACGTTCCGGTGCTGGCCAATGCGGAACGCCCGGTCGGTGGCCTGGTTCTCGACGGCCGGATTCCACCAGCGGTCAAAGTGGATCACGTGCGACGCGGCCGTGAGGTTCAGCCCGGTCCCTCCGGCTTTCAGGGAGAGGATGAAGAACGGCGGACCGTCCTCACGCTGAAAGTTCTCAACCAGGGTCCGTCGGCTTTTCACCGGTGTGCCGCCATGGAGCACCAGTATGTCATGTTTGAACTCGTTCTCGAGGAACGCCGCGAGTGGGTCGGTCAACTCGCGGAATTGCGTGAAGATAAGCGCCTTCTCCTGCCGGGACACCAGCTCGTTGGCGATCTCCCGCAACCGCAAGAATTTGCCGCTGTTGACCGGATTGAAATCGCCGTCCCCGAGAAGCTGGCTCGGGTGATTGCAGATTTGCTTGAATCTCATCAGATAGGCAAGCACAAGTCCCCGCCTCTCAATCCCCTCCCGACCAGTCAGAGCCTCCGCGAGTTCTTCCACCGACTTACGATAGACCGCCGCTTGCCGTTTTGACAGCCCGCAGAATGTTTTCACGTCCGTCTTGTCGGGTAGATCCGCGATGATCCGCTTGTCCGTCTTCATTCGGCGCAGGATGTACGGGCCGACAAGATTGCGCAAGGGCGCGTAACGATCCTGTTCTCGAGATTCCAGGCTCTTGACGAACGTTTTGAACTTTGTCCGTGTTCCCAGCAACCCTGGCGCGAGAAAGTCAAACAGCGACCAGAGATCGCTGAGTCGGTTCTCGATGGGTGTGCCGGTCAGTGCGATGCGGGAATCAGCTCTCAGTCGTTTCACAGCTCGGGTCTGCCGTGTTGACGGATTCTTGATCGCCTGGGCTTCGTCGAGAATCACGAGCCGCCAGTCGATATCCCGCAGCCATTCCCGTCGCAGCAGCATACCGTAACTGGTGAGCGCCAGGTCCACGCCAGCGAGACTGCCCGTCGGATCGTCCGACATCGCGTCAAGTGTGGCTGGTTCGGTTTCAGACGGATGAACGAAGACCGTACGTAACGTCGGCGCGAACCGTTTGATCTCGGCTTTCCAGTTGGCCAGTAGTGACGCCGGCATCACCAGCAGGGACGGCTTGCTGGATGGTTGCCGCTCTTTCATCGCGACGAGCAGCGCGAGGACCTGGATGGTTTTACCCAGTCCCATGTCGTCGGCGAGACAGGCGCCGAGCCCCAGGCGGGCAAGGAACCCGAGCCAGGCCTGCCCCACCTCCTGATATGGTCGGAGTGTAGCGAGGAACCCTGTGTCTGAATTCTCCTCCTCGAGCTGCTCCGGATCCCGCAACTTGGCAAGGATGCTGTTAAGCCATTCGCCTGAGCGGACCTGGGTCCAATCGCGGTCACCGTCTGGTGATTCCGGCGCGGCGCCAAGATCCGGCGGGGCGCCCGCCAGCATCCGCATCCCTTCGATGAACGAGACACCCTCTCCGGCGGCCGTCTCAACTCGCTTCCACTGCTCAAGCGCCTCGGACAGCTTTTCCTGGTCCACTTCGATCCATTGTCCCTTGACATAAACGAGGCCGTCGCCCGCGGCCATCAATTCGCGATACTCCGCTTCTGTCAGCTCTTCGTCGCCCAGGGCGATTCCCACACGAAAATCGAGCAGGGCATCTGCACCGAACCAGCTTTTCCTCTCCTCCCCCATGGTTACTGCTACCTTCGGGCGCGGCCGCTTCCGCCACCAGTCCGGCAGACGCACGAGCAGGCCGCTCTGTTCGAGATCCGGAACCGTCTTCAGCAGCCGGTAGGCTTCCGCCGGAGTCCATGCGACCGGATGATAGATCTCACCAGACTCTACCATGTCTCGCACGAACTCGACCTGTTCAGCGGCGCGAGAAACCGGCGCCAGCAGCTTCACCAACGCCTTGCGGTTGCCTTCCCCCGCGTACTCCTGCAGCGCTTTGCCGAGGGGCCGGTATTGCACTTGGCCGCCCCGGGATAGTGAAGGTGCGTAGGTTGCCAGAAAGGCAAACGGATAATCTGGATCACGCTTGTTCTCCGCGAGGTGAAAACAGACCCGGCCGACCTGCCGCCAGGCCGGGGCGCGCGTTTCAAGCCAGGCGCTTACCTCCTGGCCGGATGTGACAACGCTCTCCCGCGTCCAATCATCCAGATCCTTCCACAAATCCCGGAGCACGTCAACTCTGAGATATTCTCCCCCGGACATCGGTGGGGCGGAGAGCAGCAGTGTTGAAAGCTCGGCTTCACCAGGCGGCGGTATCGGGTCCAGCGACTGGCCATCCAGCACCGGGGTTCGGCAGAGTTCAGCGAGATAGAGGCTTGCGAACTCGCGCCAGTATCCAAGGGTATTGGGCGGAGGTGTTGCCGGCTGTGTCGAGGCGAGTTCGAACAGACCCTCCGCTTGCGACGCGGCAAACGCTCTTGCGACACGCATTATCCAAGCGTCTGAGGCGACGTCGCCAGCGCCTGTCCCGGTCAGAATAAGATGGCCGGACGGGGTCAGTTTCAGTTCGTAATCCATGCCTTTAAAGATAAGAGTCCCGAGTGAACGCTGCAATCGAATCGTTCATCCGGAGAAACCGGGCGCCGGGTATCGGTCGATTACAGGCGATCCCACCACGGCGGATAAAGCTGAGAATCTTCCCTCGCAAACCATGAATCGCCCGATCAAGAAAAAGACTCAACCTGGATATTTCCCGATCAATCGTTCTTCACCAAGATATACAGACTGTTGCACAATAGGAACCAATCTCATTCCAGCGAAGGCAGGAATGATACGATGGGAGATTGTTTTCGAGAGAGCCTATAAACCATGAAATGAAAGCAGCTTGAATGGGTCCAAACCTGGAATCCCACGATAGCAGTTTGCCATCGTTCAGGCGCCCCACGTCGCAGTGGACCGTTGCGTCTCTATTAACGGGTGACGTTTATACCCCGGGCCAGCATCGTTCGTGGCGCGAGCAGCGCGCCTCCTGTTTCGTGAAATCTGCCGGCTAGTGCTCCATTGCACCAGGTATGATGCTTTCTGAGCTGCGTCATTTGTCTCAGG
>CAZYOC010000313.1:0-4744 GCA_964648415.1 uncultured bacterium
AAACCGCACCAGAATACAGATCTAACCACCTACCGGAATATTTTCCTTATTTCATATACACCAGCCGCGCCATGCCGCTGTGCATGCCCGCCTCCAGGCGCAGGAAGTAGATCCCGGAACTGAGGCCGTAATGACCCAGGTTCCAGTTCACGCTGTGCGCGCCGGGCTGCATGCGCCGGTCGGCGAGACGGGCGACTTGCTGCCCCATCACGTTGTACACGGTCATCTTCACCGTGGCCGCTTCCGGCAGGTCGAACCGTACCTGCGTGGCGGCGTTGAACGGGTTCGGGTAGACGCCATACAGCGCAAATATCGTCGGCAGGGTCTCCTCTTCCTTCGGGCCGGAGGGGTTGAAGTTGGAGGGCCGCTGGGTGGTGAAGCGGATCGCCCGGCCGTCTTCCAGCGGCGCGGCGGCGTCCGGATAGGTCAACGCGTAGGTGTACTCGAGCCCTTGCGTATGCAGATGGTTCTCGATGCCTACCGTGGCGAAGTTGTTCTGAGAGTCCACGTTGTTCACCGTCTGGTAATGGACCTCGATGATGTCGTCGTTAGTCGGGGTCGTACCGTCGGCCACGTCTTTCAGCACCAGCGCGAATACCTCCGGGTACTCGAGCTGCGGCAGACCGTAGCGGTTGTGGGTATGGTACTCGACGATGAACAGCCCGTTGGCGTCATCGTATTTCGTGTACACTTCGGTGAACTCGTTGGTTCGCGGTTTCAGGTCGTCCCAGAGCGGGGCGATCACGGTTTGCGGACCCAGCGCCGACGGCAGGTGCCAGTTGCGGAAGTTGAGCCGCGTGTAGTTGGGTTCCTCTTCCAGGCTGACCCAGCCGTTCGAGCTGATCGTCATGTTGTGGCCCTGCTCGTATACTTCGCCGTAGAAGGTGAAGTCAAAGGGCAGTTCGATGTAGAAGTTTTCGTCGTCACGCAGGTTGTGCAGGGTCGCATCGCCGTCGTTCGCCAGGTCGTACCAGGTATAGGTCGGCACGACATCGGCGGCGTTTTCAAAGCCGGCGTCGGTGTTATCGTAAGCGAAGTAGCCGTGCGCGTCCGGACCGAGTGGATCGGTAGAGGAGGCTCCTTCCAGCGGGATCACGCAGGACTCGCCGGGCAGCTCGCCGTCATCGCTGGTAAAAGTCACGATGTAGGTGACCAGGCTGCCGCCATAGACGCCATCGGCGATGGACATGGTGAAAGCGTCCTGCGCGGTGACGGTTTGCCCGGCGGCGACATTACCGACTGTCACCGTGGGGTTATCGACTGTAACCGCTTCGTGCCAGCTTGTCAGGGTCGCCACGACTCCATTGGCGCTGACCGCGCCCTCGTTGGTGAAAGTGAAGGTCAGGTCGGCGATGCTGTTGGGTTGGTACGCTCCGCTGGTCACCTCGTAGCCCTCGTACTCCATCCGGACCGCGCTGATGGGAATCCAGATCTTCCCGCTGTAGGTGTTGTCGCCGGAGGTGATGCTCACGTCGAACTCCAGCTCCATGGCGTTGGAAAGGGGCTCGTCCAGCACAAACTCAAACGGTGTATCGTTGGTGGCGGATTCCCCCGAGGCGATGGTTCCGTACTCTACGGTCGGGGTGTTGATGGTGACCAACCCCTCGGCCATGTTGCTCAGCGTTGCGCTGACATCGGCCGCCTCGTTGTCGCCGGTATTCGCCAGGGTGATGGTCAGCGAAACCGTTTCTCCCACGAAGAAGGTCAGGTCGCCTCCGCTGTCCCAGGTCCAGGTGTCGACGCCGACGTTGGAGGGGACGTTATAGATGTTCAGCGTGTCGATGAAGGGCTCGTAATGCGGGCGGGTGGCCACCAGCTCGACTTGACCCGGGAGCACAGCGGCGAGATCCAGGCTGTAATTGCCGACGTTGTCGGTCCAGCCGCCGTCAATCTGCACAAGCTCGCCGTCTTGACGCTGGACAAGCTGCACATAGGCCGCCTTCACACCCCAGTTGGTTTCGTAATCCGCCATGTGGACGTCCAGGTGATTCTGACCATAAGGGAGACTGCCTGGCAACTGGCTGGCGTACATCTCAAGAGGCCGCCGCGGCCACACCTGCAACGTGGGATCGCCGATGATATGATACACGTGATGGTAGAACTCAACCATGTCACCCGATCCAATGCGGGTCGGGTGTCCATTGTAAATCTCCATCTTGCCGGCGAACAGCATGTGGGACAGGTTTGTCATCCCGTGATCAAAGAGCGATGTAAACGCGCCTGCAATCAGAGGGTTGTTATACTTGGTTTGGGTGTGCAGGTCAGTAGGCGCCATAACGCTGACGGCGCCGACCGGCTGGCTGGCGGTGCCCGCAGTGATCCACTTGGTCGAGAAACAGGTCGGGTTGACATCGTTGGCGAAGTCGCCCGTGTTGCATACAAAGGATCCGACCACCGGAAACGCCCAGGCGTTGGTCAACTGCTCGACGTTATTGCTGTTGTACCCTGGCGCGATCCAGCCGTCCGAGTCGCCCCAACCACGATACGCGACAAACAGCGGTCCCTGGTTAATGGCGTTGTTGATGTCCGGCTGAGTCGGGTTATTCGAGTTCCCGTTGCGCCAGAACAGGGTATCCACTTGCGTATAGCCCCAGTCCACCAGCATTCTGTTCCGCAACCATTGCAGGGTGGCGAGAGGGGTCAGGGGAGGCGCGCCGCTTTCGGAGTAGTTCCCACCGACCAGCGTACCGTGCAGCCACCGCTCCAGGTCCGTCTTGTCCACCCGGTGCGGATCGCTCTCGTATTGGATGACCCGATTCACAGCGCTCATCGCCTCAATGTGCGATCCCACCGGCATCCGGCCCACACAGAACTCCGGAAAGTAATCATCGCCTTCCATGAAGGTCAGCGGCCAGTCGGTGGCGTCGGGCGGTTCCTGAAGAAATGCGGGATTCTGGATTGTCTCCGCAGGCAGACGAACCACCCCACGGTTCTCGTCTCCCAGCAACAGCACAAAGTCCAGCTGCGGCTCCAGCGTTTCATAGTAGTTCGCCACATCGGCCGCCATGTCACTCCACTGGGGAGTGGTTTCATATTCATGCAGCACAACGTGGAAACCTTGCTGCTGTTTCCACTCGATATAATCCCCAATCTGGGACAGGTAAATCGGCGAACCCATGATCACGTACGAACCGCGTTTTGTAGACAGGCGTGTGCCCAAATCGTCAAGATCGTTCAGCACGTGCTTTTCGTAGACAGGCCAGAAATCACGGGAAATGGGACGCTGGGGCGGAACGGGATCCCCGTCCAGTTCGCCGTCGACCACCACACGCACGTCCAGGTTGGTCGCCACCCACTGGTCGCCGTTGGCGTCAGTATGCACCGGGTTGACCATCAGGGGGGCTACGGTGATGTCCCGGAAGATGCCGGCATCGCCCAGCACGGCCCATTCGGCGTCCTGCGGGGCGTCGCTGAGCGTCATCGGCTGGCTGACATCGGCCATGGAGGTCATCCGCACCACTTCGCCGCCGATTATCTCCAGCCGGGCGTCACGGTTCCAGGGAAGCCGGACCAAGCCGTACGCCGTCGGGAAGCCGGTCTCTTCATCGTAGGTAATCCGGTCGCCGTCAAATAACAGGACCGGGTTGTTGTTGTTCAATTCCAGCGTCGCTTCGCCGGCGGACCAGGTGAACTGGTACGCATTACCGCTCTGCGCGGTAAAGGCGAGCCTGGCCTGCGGCGGAGCCGCGGGATCCAGGGTGACCTGCGCGGCCAACGTGGAACCAGCCGCCAGCAGCAGTGCAAGCATCACCATCGTTACGGCCAATCGTCTCATGGGGCGCCTCCGGGTGTTGGTCGACCGAACGGTCATCCAATGCCATTCGGTGATCTTATGAAAAAACAGCCTCTTCGTTTGTCAAATGTGTGCAAATTCTGCACGTTGCGTGCAGGAGAATCGCAAGAAGACAAGATGAGTACAACAGCCCAATCGAGTCAACTGAAGCGCCTCCTCTGCATCGACCTCGGTTTTTCTCCTATTTTATTCCATAATAACAATATGTTACACCATGCACGAAGCCATGGGGCACGGCTCAAGCGCATGGGAGATTCAAGGTCGTCGCACAACTCCCCTCGTTCCGTAGAGCAAATGACGTACCTCTTGCGGGGTTGCATCGCATACAGGACGCTTGGCTTATTGTGTCCAAACGTTGACCGGGAACGAAGCGTTGCATGACCGCCCAGACCAGAAGAAGAAAACAGCGTACACAGACACCACCGCCGCGTCTTTATCCGGCGTACGAAAAGCTGCTTGAGCAGGCATTCAGCGAGGTCAAGCTGATTCCGCTCGCGGTGGATCCGGTGGAAACCGCCAGGCGGCTGGTGCTGATTCGCAACAAGTTGAGTTACGGCATCAACCGCACACCCGCTCGTGTGCGTCAACAGGCGGTGTGGGTCTACTGGACCGGGACGCTGGCGTCTCTCGGGTTGGCGCTCGGTGTGATCGCTGTGGGCATCGCCTGGGCTTACCTGGGTTACCCACCCCCCTGGTTATTACTCTATGAACCCTGGTATGGTTTCGCGGCGTTCTGCGCCGGGTTGCTGCTGGCCGCGATGCCCGGGATCTGGGCGTATTGGTTCAGGAACAAGCTGCTACGTTCCCTGGGAAAGGAAGTAAACCACGCGAGACAGTCGGTGTTGATCATTTTCGATGTGGCGGTAGTGAAAGCCCTGATTCGGCCGAAAAAACAATAGTGGATCGTTTCACGTGCTATGAGCGATATCTGCCCCGGGCAGCTTGTTGTGA
>CAZYOC010000314.1:0-4698 GCA_964648415.1 uncultured bacterium
CAACAAGCTGCCCGGGGCAGATATCGCTCATAGCACGTGAAACGATCCACTAGAACCAGAGTAATGTTCAATAGGGGGGTATGGTTAACATGTTGTAGTATATAGACATGACTGGATTCCCGCCTTCGCGGGAATGAGATCCATTGGACATTTTGATACAGTCTGCTTCGCAGGAATGACATCATGGGACATTTCATTCGAGAATTGCTATAGAAGCCCGGCTCATTCAGGTGTTCTCGAGGATCTCATCAAGGTTGGTCGGCAGCATCAGGGTAAATGTTGTCCCTTTACCCACCTCGCTTTCGACCCGGATGTCGCCGTGGTGATCCTGCATGATACGGTAGCAGATGGACAGGCCCAGGCCGGTGCCGATCCCCACCCCTTTCGTGGTAAATCCGGGATCGAAGATCTTCTCCAGGTTCTCCTTTGGAATGCCACCGCCGGTGTCGGTAAAGGCGATGAAGGCCTTCTTGCCCTCGGTCCAGGTCCTGATGGTGATCTCACCTTTCTCCCTCATAGCCTGGCGAGCATTGATGATGATATTGAGGAAGACCTGGTTCATCCGTCCCGGGTAGCAGGCGAGGATGGGCAGTTCGCCGTACTCACGGTTGACAGTGATGGTGTGCTTGATCTCGTGGTGGACCAGGGTGAGGGTGTCCTCCAGACCTTCATGGAGGTCACAGTCCTTCAGCGCCGCCTCATCCAGCCGTGCGAAGGAACGAAGCCGGCGGACGATGGCGGTGACGCGCTGCGTGCCGTTCTTGATCACCTTGTTGGCGTCGTCGATCACCCGCATCATGGTGCGGATGGTCTGCGCCAGTTTGTCGTCCTGTGTCTTGACCTCTTCCAGGGCGTCGTTCAGCTTGCCCAGCGCCAGTACGAGGGTGTTGTGCATGCTGCTGACCGCCCCGATGGGCGTGTTGATCTCATGGGCGATTCCCGCCACCAGCATTCCCAGCGAGGCCATCTTCTCCGACTGCACAAGTTGGCCCTGGGTTTCGCGCAGGTGACGGTTGGCCTGTTCCAGTTCCTCCATCATTTTTTTGAGCGCGGTGATCTCGTGGGCCGCGCCGATGATCTCGATCACGTTGCCTTCAGCATCGCAAATGGTAGAGGAGTGGGTGACAAACCATTTCCGCTCGCCACCTGCGGTCTCCATCCAGAATTCAAAGGCCTCCTCCTCCGACTGCATGGCTCCGCTCTCCAGCCATTCCGTGTGGACTTGCCTTGCCTCGGAATCTGTGATCAGTTCGGATGCGGGTCGTCCGATGTAGTCGGCCACTCTGTAGCCTGTAATACTTTCGAACTGGGGGGACAGATAGGTGAGCCGGCCCTCGGCGTCGGTGGAGAAGATCACGTCCTTGATGTTCTCCACCAGGCTGCGGAACCGTTCTTCGCTGACACGCAGGGCCTCCACCGCCTGTCTGCGTGACAGGTATCCGCCCACCATCTGCGCGGCGGTCTTCAGTATCCGGACCTCTTCATCGTCCCAGGTCCGCGGCCGTTGCGGGTCGTCAAAACGCAGCAGTCCCTTCCACTGATCGTTGACGAAGACCGGCAGCAGCAGAACGGATTTGGGCGTATGCGGATCCTTGTCGGTATTGACCACCCGGCCGGCGTCCCGTTCCTGCACCACCACCGCCAGGTTGGCCTTGAAGGTGCGTCGCCAGGCTTCGTTCTCCGGGCGGCTCAACTCGAGTGTCCGGTCGCAGCAGGCGTCCTTCACGCCCGGCGCGGTAACCGCACAGCCGACTGTCGCCTTCAGGTTGCCTTCCGCCTCGCCGGTGACATCGTAAACCGCCACTCGATGGACATTGGCCCCTCGCAGGAGATGCCGTATGGCGCGAGGCAGGACATCGGCCGGATCGCCCGTGTCCAGCAGCGTGTGGGAGCAGCCGGCCAGCCCGATCTCGTAGCGCAGCCGGATCGCCAGGGTCTCCTGGTCCTTGCGTCGCTGGGTCATGTCGCGGCCCATGCCGACATAGTATTGCAGCGCGCCGTCGTCATCGTGGATCGGGAAGACAGACAGGTCGACGATCAGGTCGTCGCCTGTTTTGGTATGGAACCGCACCTCGCCGTTGAACTCACCATCGGTCTTCAGGGCCTTGTGCATGGCTTTGTTGGAAGCGATGTCCATGCTCTCGTGCATGTCATCCTCGATACCGAGCCGATCCAACCGGGCGCGCTGTGCGGGGTTCATCTCCAGCAGCTTGCCGCAGGCGTCGGTAATCATGATGCCGTCATCAGCGGCCATGAAGATGCGGTGATAGAGACGAAGGCGTTCTTCAGATTTCCGCGCCTCGGTGATGTCGATTCCGATGGCGACCACGAAGCTCTGGTTGTTCTTGGGATCGTTGACCAGGGTATTCGACCAGGAGATCAAGCGCGTGTCGCCGGATTTGGTGATCCAGTGGTTCTCCCCGTAATTGGGTACCTTGCCCGCAGCGATTTCCTCGAAACGCGCCCGTACCAGATCGCGTTCGTCTTCCGGCAGCAGCAGCTCGAAGAACTCGTTGCCCACCAGTTCATCGGCGGTATAGCCGCTGACCTGCTCACAGAAACGGTTGAAACGGATGATGGAGCCATCTTCCTCCATCACCACGATCAGGGCGGCGGCGGTGTCCACCACAGCATTGACGAAGTTACGTTCCCAGCGAAGCTCTTCTTCCGCGCGTTTGCGTTCCTCGATGTTGAAGAAGGAGCCGATGATCACCTTTTCACCGGCGAGGTCGGCGGTGACCAGGTTGAAGATCATCCACAATGTGCCGCCGTCGGACCGGCGCAACTGCACCTCATGGTTGCGTACGCCGCCTTTTTCCGCCAGGATGCGCTTGACCTCGTCACGGTCGCCTTCGTTGGCGTAGAAATCCGGGGCCATGTGGCCCACAACGTCATCCGGATCGATGTCCATCAGTTTCGCGAGGGGTTCGTTGGCGAACAGGATGTAGCCGTCCTCCAACCGGCTGACCAGGGTGGGGATCGGGGAGAACTCCACCATGGTTCTCAGCAGCTCGGTGCTTCTCCGGATCTCCGTGATGTCGACAAAGGACCAGACGACGCCCTGCTGTTCGCTGTCACCGGCAGCGATGGCAGTCGGTACGCAGGTGATTTGCTGTTCGGTGGGATGCTTCTTCGTGATACCGGTTTTCACCAACTCCAGCACGTCCCCGCCGCTCGTGTGGCCGTCCAGAGCGCTGTTCTGGCGGATCATGTCACGGTATGCCTGCGGATCCTCGAAACGGGACGCGGTTTCCTCGATAAACCGGTCGAAGCTCCATCCGCGAACCTGCTCCGGATCGAGGCCGAAAAAGTCCTTCAGCGCCCGGTTGGTCAGGATGATGCGCTCGTTGTTATCCAGCATGACGAACAGGTTGGGGCTGGTGTCGATGAGGGCCGCCAGCCTCTGCTGAACCGAAGGATCGGCGGGAAGTGGAGCAGGTTGCTGCTGAACCAGTTTTACCAGGTTCTCGAGAGCGACTTGTTCCCAGGGTTCGGGGAGGACATCGAGCGCGCCGGCTTTCATCAACGCCACCGCCTGGCGGGCTGAGAGGGTATCCGGCGTCAGCACCGCCACCGGTTGCGAACGCGCGGCGATTTCATTGCATTGTGAGGCAACGGTGTCATCCTCAACGTCGGTGAGCAGATGGATGCGCAGATCACACGCTTCGCTGTCGGGCGTTTCGCCGGAATGCGGCATGTGGATTACGGTTACCACGGGAAGGGCTTCCAGCCAATCCGGGACGCTCTTCCAGTCGCCTTTGCCGGTCAGTTCGATACGCATGGATGTTTTCCCACATCGGTTTCGCATGAACCATGCAAGTTTATAATGTAGCACCTTCAGAGTATGGGAGCAATTTGAATCCGCCGGTCCCGGCGCTCGCCCTGACACCGGTACAGCCCCGGCTCTCTTTGCGGCACTTGTTAAGGAATTGAGATTTTCCCCGAGGCGGCGGTGTACGATCTTATACTGTTGCCTTGAAAAAACTCAAGCCGTAGCGAGATGGATACCGGGATGCCTGAAGAGACCCTCTGTTTTGACCACGTTATCGCCGCCCTGGACCGTACCGGAGTCGCCTGTTGGACCTGGAACCTGAATTCCGCGTCCATCTGGATCAGCGACGCCTTTCGCGAAATGCTGAACATCGACGAAGGGGAGGTTCCTGCCGGCCCCGAGGCCTGGTTTGCATACTTCCATCCGGATGATCAGACTCGGTTCAAGCCGGTCATCAAAGAAGTGAAAGCGGGCCGGCAAACTCACTTCGAGACGGAGTTGAGATTCCGTCGCGGAGAACAGGAATGGAGCTGGTTGCTGGTCGAGGGGGCGGTCATCGAATGGGATGACGAGGACAACCCCGCCAAAGCGTTTGGGACGGTATCCGACATCACCGCCTACAAAGAATCACTACTCGCCATGACGGCGAGCGAGGCGCGCTTCCGTCGCCTGCTCGACAACACCAACGACCCCATGTTCGTCCATGACGACAGGGGCAATTTCCTGGAAGTCAATCAAAAAGCAATCGAGTTTTATGGGTACTCCGAAGAAGAATTCCGGCAGATGACGGTTCAGGATGTGGATGTAGGTGGCGTCGAAGCCCATGTCCGCGCCAAGATGGAAGAGCTCTTTGCCAAGGGACGTATTATCTTTGAGCGCGAGCACAAGACGCGTGACGGCAGAACCTTTCCTGTGGAAGTCCATTC
>CAZYOC010000315.1:0-4663 GCA_964648415.1 uncultured bacterium
ACCGCAAGCTTCACTTCGTTCCGGTTCCTGCTTTCGCAGGAATGACATCATGGGAGATTTCATTCAAGAATTACTATAAACAGCGATTTAGAGAATTTTGTATGTCCGATTCCTTGCAAGAAACCCTATAAAAGCTATGTCCCGTGATCAGGAACTCCCGTCACGGCTAATCTATTTCACCATGACGAGCTTGCGGGTTTTGACAAACTCACCGGCCTGCAAACGCACGAAGTACACCCCGGAAGCAGCTGTCAAACCATCATCGGCCTTACCATTCCATGATTCCCTGGATTTTATCGCCAGGATTATGCGCGTAAGCTCTAGTATACATAGCAGTTACGATCACCGCCAGGACATACACACACCTGATAGCTGAATGTGCGCCAGCCATCATGGAACCTTCCCTGTTATTAAGTGTGTCTTATCGGATAAACATCATCCTTTGCGTAACTTGTTGATTGTTCGCGGCTAAGTGTATAAAATAGACCCCACTGGCGATCACGCGGCCCTGGACATCATATATCGTCAGCGTGACCGGTTCCGCTTGCGGCAGATTGACAGTCACCACAGTTGAGCTGTTGAACGGATTCGGATAGGCCAGCTGGAGACTGATGTGAGTGGGCAAGGCTGCTGTTTCGGCGTCCTGCTCCACATCCAGCGGCCCCATGTTGTGCAGGATCATACCACAATCGCCGACAAGCCGGCATTTCTCCCCATGCGGCGCGATCGCGGCGTCGTAAAACGACCGCAACCAGGGCAAGCGGTGCATTACATAGTAAACCGACGTCACACTTCGATACCAGTTCAACCCGTTATTCTCCGAGATCCAGATATAGCCCTTAAAGCCAACCGCAACCCAGAGGTTTTCACCATTCCAGGCCACATCCACCAGACCGGCCGCATGGAACTGGATGCTCTGGACCGTCAGGTTATAGTCATCCATTTCATCCAGCACGACTTCTTCCCAGGTCTCTCCACCGTCCGTTGTCAGGAACAGCAGGTCGGCCCAGCCATCATTCGGGTTGATGAAGCAACTGGAGACCCACTCGTGTTCCGCGTTGGGATGCATGGTGTCCCAAGCTTGCCCCTGGTCCTCACTTTTCAGCAGCACCCCGGCCCCGGCGTCGCCCGCGACCCAGAGATTGCCCAACGGGGAAAGCGTCAACGAGTTGACCTTCTCCTCAAAGGAATACTCCAGAGTCCAGGATACTCCCGCGTCAGACGAGGAAAACAAAGCAGATTGCGTTGGTGAATACGGATCTTGCAACGAACCGAGCGCGAACGTCCCAAGCCTGGTCGTAATCATTCAGGTTGCACCTACCAATCCATACCCCTCGCGAAGGGGTTGCAACTCCCACGTCTGCCCATCATCCAGCGAACTGTTAAAATCCAGAGAAAGCAAGGGTTTGTCGCTGGTTCGCAGCTGCAACACGACCTCCTGCCTGGCGAACATTTAGCCCGACAGCAATGATGTAGAATCGCTGCCAATATGACAGCCTCTGGCAGCGTAATAATTCACATGTCGCATCCTGAAGGCTCCCCTCCAGTGGTTTGTCTATTGAAAAACAGCGCCTTGTGGGCGTATCTTTGCGCCTTCGACACCAACCCGTTTCAGGCATGCGAGTTGCAATCCCGGCTCGAGATTCAACGAGTGCCTGATTGGAGGAACTGCAACATGCCGACCTACACATACCGTTGCGCCGAGTGCGGAACCGAATTCGACCTGTTCCACTCGATCTCGGACACCAGCACGAAGTCCTGCCCCCGTTGCCAGGCGGCGGCCCAAAAAGTCGTTTCCGGCGGCATCGGCGTCATTTTCAAAGGCAGCGGCTGGTATCAGACCGACTACAAAGGGAAGAACCCGGCGATCAACGGGAACGGTCACCACGGCCACGACCATGGCGACTCCTGCGCCGATTGCCCGCACAAGACCAATTCGCCCGAGAAAAAGAACCCGGGGAAAACCGATCCCTGATCCCGGCGCCCCCTTCTGTCGCAGAACAAACTTGGAAACCACAACAGCCTTCAGGCTGTTTTTTTTGCCCGGATATTTCGCGAAACAAGTGGCATGGCTCGGTTTTGCATAGTTAACATCTTGTAACATATAAAGTTGCCTGAACTCCCGCCCCGATCAAAGCATTCGAGGGCAGGCTCTTCGCAGGAATGACATCGTTGTTGATACTGTGATCGTCTGAGAAAGGAGAATCCAGAGAAGCACTCACCTGCTTCCACCAGGTCAATGCTCCCGGGCGAGCCCACGCCACCTGTCCCCCCTTGCTTTCGCTTGAAAGTTAAGTTATTCTAACAAGTGTTAGGCGAAGCGAACTATTGCGCGAGTCACACAACGATTTGGAGGAGACACCATGAAGGGCAACCACCAGGTAAAACCGTTACCGTACGCATACGACAAACTGAGCGGCATTTCCGAGCAGGTCAATAAGTGGCATCACGACAAGCATTATGCGGGGTATGTCGCCAAGCGCAACGAGATCGAGAAGAAGCTGGAGGCGTTATCGGACAAGAGCGGCGCCAACGCCAACTTCAGCGAGTTCGGCGAATTGAAGCGCCGTGAGACCTTCAACGCTTCGGGTCAGATTCTGCATGAGATCTATTATGACGTGATGGGTGGCGACGGCAGCTTTGACGCTACTCTGCCTGTCATAAGGAGGATCGAGAAGGATTTCGGCAGTTTTGACGCCTGGAAGGCGGACTTCAAGGCGACTGCACTGGCCAGCCTGGGCTGGGCGATCCTGGCGTTTGATCCGTCCGACGGCGCGCTGCACAACTTTCTCGTGGACATGCACAACAACGGCGCTGTGTGGGGTGCGCAGCCACTGATCCCGGTGGATGTATTCGAGCACGCGTATTATTACGACAACGGTCCTGATCGCGGAACATACGTGGACGCGTTCCTCGGCAACCTGAACTGGGACACGATCAACGAGTTGTACCTGAAGGCGAACCCAGCCTGAGGAGTAGATAAGACGCGGGGTTTCGGCGCGCGCCATCGTTTCGTATCGCCCCCCACGAGCGATGAAAACGTCGCCGTAAACCCCCGTTCTTAACCGGGATGAAGCTACAGCTTCATCCCGGTTGTTTCTCCACCCTCGCCTCTCCGTACCCTCAGAATCGATCCCGCCGTCTTGTATCGCAACTTTTGAGAGATATCATTAGGGGAACGGGCGAAGAACGAACTTCGCACCGGGAAATAGAGTCCATAACCAAGGGAGAAAACCATGCCGTATACGTTACCCGAACTGCCGTACGCGTACGACGCACTGGAGCCGCATTACGACAAGGAAACCGTGACCCTGCACCATGACAAGCACCATGCGGGGTATGTCAGCGGATTGAACACGGCGCTGGAGAAGCTGGAGAAAGCACGCGAGACGGGCGATTTCGGCGCAATCAAGGCGCTGAGCAAGGAAGTGGCGTTTCATGGCAGCGGCCATATGCTGCACACGCTGTTCTGGAACAACATGAAGCCGGGCGGCGGCGGCGAACCCTCCGGCGAGCTGCATGACGAGATCGACGCCTCCTTCGGCAGCTTCGACGCGTTCAAGAAGCAGTTCATCGCCGCGACCAACGGTGTCGAGGGCAGCGGTTGGGGCATCCTGGGGTGGCACAAGGACCTGGGCAAGCTGCTGGTTCTGCAAGCGGAAATTCATCAGAACCTGACTGTGCAGGGCGTTGTCCCGATCCTGGTCTGTGATGTCTGGGAGCATGCCTATTACCTGAAGTACCAGAACAAACGGCCAGAATGGACCACCGCGTTCATGGAGCACCTGGTGAACTGGGACGACGTGGCCGCGCGGCTGGTCGAGGCGAAGAAGTAGCTGGCAACAGTTTGAACAGCCCTGATCTGGAAGACTATCTCCCAAGGTGCGCGCCGAACAGGCGGCGCGCACCTTGGGCCATGAAAGGAACCACCAACGTGGTTCAACCTTGAAGTACGCTGGCCTATTTGACGTCTTGGCGCCTATTTCACCATGACGAGCTTCTGTGTCTTGACGAAGCCTCCAGCTTCCATCGTAACGAAATACACCCCGGACGCCACCGGCAATCCAGCCTGCGAACGGCCGCTCCACACCACCTGGTGATACCCCGCTTCCATCCGCTGGTTGACGAGTTTCGTGACCCGCTTGCCCAGGATGTTGTACACGGTCAACGTCACCTCCGACCGCTTCGGCAAGGCAAACGGAATCGTCACCGAAGGGTTGAAGGGATTGGGGTAGGCGGGCTCCAAATCGAAGTTTACTGGCATGTTTGAAGCATGCGAACTGCTTATTTGCAATAGAAGGCTAATTTCGTTATTTAATTCCGTTATTCTCTTTTCTGCCAGAGCAACAATGCGAGAGGGAGTATTTCCTTGAGAGAAAGTCTCGTAATCAGCCAGGGGGTTAAGAGACGCCTCGTAGCGTATGGTTTTCTGAACTTGAATCAGGGATTGCAAAGAATCAACAGGCGATACAACTGTATCGGCAAACGCCAAGTACTGATTTTCTGCATCTTCGAATGCTTCATATCTTCTGTGTACAGACCCCACATTCATGCTTCTGTTTACTTCAAAGTATTGATTACCTTCTACTATGGATTCGATTGCATTTTCTATAGTCATTCTCGGAAATATGTCGTCATAGCACATATGGATTTTACTTTTTCC
>CAZYOC010000316.1:0-4616 GCA_964648415.1 uncultured bacterium
GTTCAATAGGGTCTTTGCATAGTTAACATCTTGTAGTATATAAACATGACTGGATCCCAGCCTTCGCTGGGATGAGATACCTCTCACATTCTGCGACAGTCTGCTTCGCTGGAATGAGAGACATCAGAATTCGTGCAACAGGCCCTATAGACCCGGGCAGCGACCGCAAGATGGCGAAACGCGACGCCGATTCGTTCATAGCACCGGCGATTGGGTTTCCACGTGTTCCACATCAAGCTGCCCAGGGGCAAAGCTCGTAGAACCACTCACGCCGGCTGAATCGGTCCACCAGTTCCATCCATCTCAGAACTTCAACAACACCAGGCCGTTGGCCTCATCGGTCTCCACCAGCAGCAGCTCGCGCAGCGCCGACCATTCTTCAGCGATGAAGTTGTTCTGCCGCAGTTGAAGGGTCCGCGTGATGACCAGGAGATCGCCCTCCCGGGCCGAGGTCACAGTGAACTTGCCGGCCAGGTTGTCGATCACCTTATCTTCCGGCTTGTAAACCACTTCGCCGTGTCCCGGCTCGAGCCGCACCTGCACCGTCTGAGTCAGGTCGCCGGGCAGGAACACCATGGATTGACGGCTCTCATCGTAGAGGTGCACATCCGCGGGCAGCCGGTCGACAATACCACCTTTGGGTTGGCCAATGTGCAACGGGATCCGGCCAAATTCATCCACATCGGCCACGGGCGCTTTGAACTTGAAGCCGGCTTCCACACCAAACCGGTCAAACGAGACGGGCGAGAAATCTTCCGCCTCTCCTCCGTCGAGCACACCGCCCACCACCTTGCCCAGATAGTCGGCCGCTTCGCCGTCCATCCCTTCCATCTTGTCGTAGGGACACAACCCGCCGTTGGCGGCGAAGTAGCCATCACCGTACCACATGTTGCTGTCATGGGAGAACTCGAGGGGCAGTGTGACCGTCAGGGCGTTTTCTTCGCCCTTGCCGGACCAGCGCACCTCGGGGTTGGCGTCACGACTTGGCAGCCAGACGCTCCGCCCGAAAATGGGTGACAGGCCGTTGGACAGAGTCCCGTGCGTAGCGTCGAAGTAGGCCTCCAGCCCCTTGCCGCTGACCCACAACCCGGGCGCATCCATCCGGGAAACCGTGGGCGCCTTGCCATTCACATCGGTGCAGGTCTTGCTGCGGAACATGGGGAAGACTTCCAGCCCGGCTTGCTGGAACAGGGCTCCGGCGAGGACAGCGCGGTCCAGCGCGTGGCCGTATGCGGTCTCGTAGGTCTGCTGCGCCTTGCGCGGATGCTCCAGCCAGTAGCGCCAGTCGTAGTGAACGCTGCGGGTGTTGCGATCTACGAAAGCTGCAATGGCGGAGGCTTTCGCCACGGCGTTGGGCTCGTATTGGATCAATGTGGCGACGCTGTCTTTCAGGTCCTGCTCCAGCGTCATCGCGCCGGTCATAGTGTCACTGAGGTAGTCGCCGAACGCCTGCCAGCTCGCCCAGGAGGACCATGCCACATACGGCTCGGAGGTGGCCATGTCCGCCATGTGCGGATGGCCCAGCTCCATGTTCGGGCCGGCGGTCCAGGTGTAGCGCAGGATGTCCTCGCGCAGGTCCTGCTTCGGTTCTTCAATCCCCAGCGCATCGAAACGCACCTTCACGCTGCGGGGCGCGGAATAGCTGAACACGCTTTTCGCCACCGGATCGTCGGCGGTGAAATACCACAGCCCGTCAACGCCCTTGCGGAACGGCTCCTTGTCTTCGATGACATAGGCCGTTTCCATGATGCAGGGCAGCTCGACGCCGTCATGCAGCAGCATCATTTCCCGCATGTGCTGGTAGTCGTAGGCGGTCGCGACGGCGTAGGGCAGAGTTTCGACACGGCTGGTGTAGACACCTTCCACGCCGGTGTTCGTCCCCGGATCCTCCCACCACTGATTCTCGCGCCAGGTGCGCAGGGACAGGGTCTCGAAGGTGCAGCGTTCATGGTCGTAGGGAACTCTCAGATCGGCGTAGGCGTCGATGCCGTATTCTGAGCTGATCCAGACGATCTGGTGGCGTGTCAACCGGCGGCGGCCGTCTTCCAGCCAGTCCACCACCAGCTTGTCCAGCAGAACTACCGCATCTTCGTCGGGGCTGTGACGATCTTCTTCGTCAAAATCGAACGCGCCTTCCGCCACGATCATCAGCTCCATGATGTCGTATTTCTCGTCGTACGACATGGGCGCGGCGAAGGCGGCCGGAACCAGGGACAGAACAAACAGAACAGCAATCAGGGAGGTCGCGTAGTGTCTCATTTCGCACCTCCTTTCTCGATCCGGTAGACTTGATCGGCCCAGTCTCCCACGGCGGTCATGGCCCGGTAGAAGCCTTTGTAGTCGTCCGGCGGAATCTGGCGGCGCTTCACTTTCGCCTGCATATGCACGGTCAATCCTTTTTTGCGGCTGGTTTCACTCCAGCCCTTCATGGAAGCGTAGGTCTCGTCCACTTCCTCGATCATGGGCGTGTCCACGACCTCGTAGCCACGGGGCAGCTCGATGTTCTCTTCCGCGTCCACCCACTGCGTGTAGTAGAGGAAGACATCGGTTTTCCGCTCCTCGTCCCAAGTGGTCTCGGCGGCGCGGAACAGGTAGGTGTGGTTGGGGATCACCTGCATCAGAGGGCTCTTGAACTCGAACCCGTCGCCCACTTTCAGTGCGTAATCGGGAACCTTGTAGCTGATCTCGACCCACATGCCGCGGCTGAAGTCCTCAAGGGCATGGTACTTGAATTTGACGTCGGTGACCGCATTGCTGATCGGGGCAAGCACCGCGCCCAGATAATCCTGTTGCGTGGTAAGCTTGTGGTTGACGAGGCGGTGCAGGCGTGAATCCAGCGCGCCTTCGCCCTCGAACCGGAACGTACCTTCCAGTGTCCCGTCGTCAAGGATCTGCGCGGTATGAGTGGCGTGCAGCGGCGACTCTTTCGGCGGGCTGTAGGCGATGGTGTCCATGTCCTCGCCTTCGGGTGTGCCGATCAGGTAGTTCTGCTCGGTTTCCAGCCTGGACCAGATGTTGTGGTTGTAGGGCACCCAGGTGGGATCGTACATCTCCCACCCGCTGCCGTCGGCCTTACGCAGCGCGCAGACACTGTGATTGAACTGATCGGCAGGCAGGTCCTCGATCCGGCTGCCGGCCATGGTCATGGCGGCGTAGCTGTCCATCCCCGCCGCCCGCATCATGGAGATCAACATGGAGGCGATGTCCTTGCAGACACCGTGACGCTGCCAGAAAATCATCTCGCCGGTGTGCAGCGTGAAGCCTTCGCCTTCGCCCATGGTCTGGCCGCTGTAGCGGATGTTCTGCGCCACCCAGTGCACCAGCGCGAAGGCCTTCTCTTCTTCTGTGCCGTTGGAAATGCCGGCCTCGTCGAAGATCTCGTTGACCTTCTCTGTGATCGCGGGTGTCGGCTCGAACTGATTGAGGTTCACATCGAAGAACCAGCGGCTCTTGGCCTCCCAGGATTCCGCGGTGGACATCACCACCTTCGGGGCGAAATCGGACTGGTCGGGCTGGCGCGGTTCATGAGTCGCGGCGGGAATATCCTCGTCCCACCAGGCGTAGAAGGTGCTGTCGGCGGTGTAGCGTACGCTGCTGAGTATGCCGCCGTTGTAGACCTGGGCTTGCAGGCGACGATCCTCGCCGGTTTCCTCACGGGTCCGCGGGATGGTCAGCACATATTTTTTGGACAGGGTCGGCACGTTGGCTTCGAACAGCACGATATCGAAGTATTCGCCCTCCATCGGCGGAATGTAGCGCTCGTCGCTGGGCGTGCTGTTGTCCAGCAGGGCGTAGGTGTATCCCTTTTTGAACACTTTGACTTCGATGCCGTCGCCCACATGCAGCCGTGGCAGCTGGATGGTCTGAATCCGGTCTGACCAGTAGATGGACCGCTGCGGCGCGGGCAGGTCGTGCACGGTACTCACATCGACCGGGATCTTCTTCCCGTCACGGATCACGTTGATCTCTTCCACGCGCACAAAGCTGCTCTGCGGATCGAAGTTCCAGCGCAGCACGGCGAGCTGTTTCGCGCCGGCCTGGGTCAGGACCTTGTAAAGGACATAGCTTTCCACATAGGTGACGCCTGTATCCTTCATCCGGTTGATCGCTTCATCCTTGACGATGATGTAGTCGGCGTTGTGCATTTCGTGGTCGCCGGCCTGCTCGACGAGGTCGATGGCTGTCGGCGGCGGAGTGTCGCCGGGCGGCAGTGTCTGGCCCAGTACCAGAACCGGAACCAGGAGCAACAGCCCGAGCGCAAGAAAATGGGGGTTTGCCGTACGATGCAAGATGGCCTCCATCCTGTGTAACATGTTGGTATGAATCGTTTGTCGGTTTCCTTGAGGGTAAGATGATAAAATAGTCGCTAAGGGGTATCGGGGCAAGCGAGAACACAGAAGCCGACGCGACCTGGCAGGTGGAGCCGCATTTCCTGTCAGCGGTGGAAATGCGCAATCGTATTGCTGTATTTTCGTTTATAGTAATGCTCGAATGAAATGTTCCATGATGTCATTCCCAGCGAAGGCGGGGATCTCCTCCGTTTCCAACGCGAACGAGACATTACTTTCAAGACTCACTATAGGGCCTGTTGCACGAATTCTGATGTCTCTCATTCC
>CAZYOC010000317.1:0-4549 GCA_964648415.1 uncultured bacterium
GATTTTAGTTTAGACCCGGGCAGCGATCAACTTTGGGCACATGCAGAAACCAGCCAGTGTTCATCGCTTTGGACAATCTGAGATCTTTCTGCTCACAACAAGCTGCCCGGGGCAGATATCGCTCATAGCACGTGAAACGAGCCACTAATGGGAACCTACGCAGCCGGGAGACCGTGACACAAGCAACCCGAAATGATTTTGGATACATTGACGCGCCCCCCGGCGAGGCGTACTTTGAGGGCACAACCTGAGCGAGGAACGCACCATGACAGCCGAGCAGCACCCGGACATTCAACAACTGAACAAGCTGGCCGATGCGCATCAGAAACTCCGCGACGAGATCAGCAAGGTCATCGTCGGCCAGGCGGATGTGGTCGATCAACTCCTGATCTCCCTGTTCTCCCGCGGCCACGCCCTGCTGGTGGGTGTGCCGGGGCTGGCGAAGACGCTGCTCATCCGCAGCCTGTCCGAGGCGTTCAAACTCAAGTTCAACCGCATTCAGTTCACCCCGGACCTGATGCCGACCGACATCACCGGCTCGGAGATCATCGAGGAGGACCGCGCCACCGGCAAACGCCAGTTCCGTTTCATCCACGGTCCCCTGTTCACCCAGGTGCTGCTGGCCGACGAGATCAACCGGACGCCGCCCAAGACGCAGGCCGCGCTGCTGCAGGCGATGCAGGAGCATGAGGTCAGCGCCGCCGGCACGACCTACACGCTGGAGGAGCCGTTCTTCGTGCTCGCCACGCAGAACCCCATCGAGCAGGAGGGCACCTACCCGTTGCCGGAAGCGCAGCTAGACCGTTTCATGTTCATGCTGCTGGTGGATTATCCCAGCCACAGCGAGGAAGTAGACATCGTCGGCGCGACCACCTCGGGCGACAACCGCCTGATCGACCCGGTGCTGAGCGCCGATGAGGTGATCGAGTTGCAGGAGCTGGTGCGTCGGGTGCCGGTCGCTCCCACGGTACTCGAATACGCCGTGGAGCTGGTCCGGAAGACGCGCCCGCTGGAAGCCGAAGCGCCGCAGTATGTGAAGGAGTGGGTGCGTTGGGGAGCGGGACCGCGCGCCGGGCAATACCTGGTGCTGGGCGCGAAAGCGAGCGCCGCTCTCGACGGCCGTCCGACGCCGGAAGTGAAGGATATCCAGGCGCTCGCCAAACCGGTTTTACGGCATCGCCTGGTGCGAACCTTCCGCGCGGAGGCGGACGGCATCGACACCGACCGGGTAATCGAACGACTTCTCGACGACAAAACGTAGCATCGGCGTCTCACCGATAGGTGTGTCACAGTTGGAACCGCCGCCCCGCCGGTCAATGTCATATGTGGGACCGGGCGCACACACCGGTCAATCGGTCGGAATCGCCGATCAACATTGCCCGACAACCCCTTCCCCTGTATATTGCTTCCACGATCATGTCGTCGCGGGGAGTTCGTACGATGAGCGCCTGGATTCGCCTGATTCGCCCCCGGCAGTGGGTGAAAAACAGCCTGATTTTCGCCGCCATCATCTTCGCTCAGCAGTTCTTGCATGTGGAGCTGTGGGTGAAGACGCTGCTGGCGTTTGCGGCGTTCTCTCTGACCGCCAGCGCGATTTACATCATCAACGATGCGCTGGATATCGAAGCCGACCGGAAGCATCCCACCAAGAGCCGGCGTCCTCTTGTCACCGGTGAGATCAATGTCCTCGCGGCCATCGTGGTCGCCATCCTGCTGGCGGCCATCGGTCTGGGATTGGCCTGGTACGTCCACAGCAGCGTCCTCTACCTGACCGGTGGCTACTTCGTGGTGATGGTGCTGTATTCACTGTGGTTGAAGCACGTGTTGCTGCTGGACGTGATGATCATCGCCGCCGGCTTGACCGCGCGCGCCATCGCCGGAGCCGAAGCCATCCAGGTGGATGTCTCCAAGTGGCTGTTGGTCTGCACCTTCTTCATCGCCCTGATGCTGGCGCTGGTGAAACGGCGGCAGGAGCTTGTCCGCATCGGCGATGAACGCGACCAGGGACGCAAGAGCCTGTTGAAAGCGCCGCCCGTGACGGTCTGGGATCACTGGATCATGACCATGTCCGGCATCACCATGCTGGCGTACACCCTTTACGCCATGGACCCGGCCACGGTGGACAAGGTCGGCTCCCAGAACCTGCTGTTTACCGTGCCGTTTGTGGTCTACGGGATCTTTCGCTACCAGATCCTCGTGTACGCCTCGGAAAAAGGCGAGGACCCGACCGAAACCCTGCTGGCGGACAAGCCCATCTGGCTGACCATGCTCGGCTGGCTGATCGCCGTCATCCTCGTGCTGGAGCTGTCCTGAGCATATGGATACCGCAACCGTGAACTCACCGATACCGTACCGCAAAACCACCCTGGCCGGCTGGGGTCAATTCCGCAAGGGCGACACCTGGCTGGCGAAGCCGGAACAGGAAGAGCAGCTTCAGACCCTGCTGAAGCGGCGCGAGTACGGCTCCCTGCTGCCCATTGGTACGCAGCGCAGTTACGGCGACTCGTGCATCAACACGGACCGGGGCGGCGTGTCGCTGGAGTGGCTGGACCGTGCTGTGGCTTTTGATCCACAGAAGGGGACGTTCGCCGCGGAAGCCGGCATCACGCTGGAAGAGATGATCCGCATCATTCTGCCCCACGGCTGGTTTCTGCCGGTCACTCCCGGCACTCAGTACCCCAGCCTGGGCGGGTGCATTGCAGCGGATGTGCACGGGAAGAACCACCACCAGGCCGGGGCCATCGGCCGCCATGTGACCTGGTTCGACCTGCTGCCGGCCGACGGCAGCGTGAAACGGTGCTCTGAAAAACGCAACAAGCAGCTCTTCAGCGCCACACTGGGCGGGATGGGACTCACCGGCATTATCCTGCGCGCCGAACTCCAGCTTCAGAAAGTGTCGAGCGGCTTCATCCACGAGAAGATTATCCAGGCGGACTCGCTGCGAGAACTGATGGAGGCCTTGTCGGTACACGACACTCAGTGGCCGTATACCGTCTCCTGGGTCGACTGCGCCGCAGGCGGACCTCGTCTGGGACGCGGGCTGGTGATGCTGGGCAGGCACGCCGAGATCGACGAGCTGCCGCGCGTGTTGCGTCTGAAGGCGCTGGAAACGCCGGACCGCACCACCTTGGAAGTGCCGTTCACGTTTCCCCTGTCCGCTGTGAATCCCATGACCACGCGCCTGTTCAACACCACCTACCGGGAATGGTTCGGGCGCCACCGGGAGTCGACCTCGTTGAAACCCTATGTGCAATACTTCTACCCTCTGGATATCGCGCGCAAATGGTATCGCCTGTATGGCAGACCCGGCTTTGTGCAGTACCAGTTTGTGGTTCCGATGGAGGCGGGCGAAACCGTGTTCCGGCGAGTCTTGTCTCAGTCGCTGAAAGCCGGTCACCCCAGCTCGTTGGCGGTGCTGAAGCGTTTTGGCAAGGGGGAGGGGCTGCTCTCGTTCCCCATGGAGGGCTGGAGCCTGGCGCTGGACATCCCGGTGCGGCCTGGTCTGCTGAGACTGCTGGACGAGCTGGACCGGGTGGTGCTCGATCACGGCGGCCGGATCTATCTCGCCAAGGACGCCCGCATGAAGGCGTCGGTCTTCGATAAAATGTATCAGCCGGAGCTGAGTGCCTGGCGCTCCATCAAACAGAAGTACGACCCGGACAACATGTTCAGTTCCGACCAGGCGCGACGGCTGAAGATCGTAGAGGAGGCAGGATGAAACGGTGGCTGATTGTGGGCGCGACCAGCGGGATCGCACGTGCGTTGAACCGGCGCCTCGCCGCGAAGGGCTGTGCGCTGTACCTGGCCGACCGGGAAGCGGTGCGGGCCAAGGGCGAAATGATCGCCGAAGACCTGCGCATCCGTTTCAATGTCGAAGTCCGGACCGGTCGTTTCGAGGCGCTGGAGATGGACGGGCACGCGGCGTTTGTGGAGCGTGTCGAAAACGAGTTCGGACCGCTCGACGGGGTCGTGTGGCTCTCCGGCGTCATGCCGCCTCAGGAAGAGGCGCAGAGCGATTTCGCGCTGGCGAAACGGCAGCACGAGATCAACTACGTCGCCGCGATGGGCGTGCTGGGCGAGATCGCCAACCGGATGGAGCAGCGCGGGTGTGGGCATATTGTCGGCTTCTGCAGCCCCGCCGGGGACCGGGGGCGCAAGTCCAACTACCTTTACGGCGCGGACAAGGCGGCGTTGAACGCCCTGCTCCAGGGTTTGCGTCACCGGCTTGCGCCGAAAGGCATTCCCGTGTTGTCGGTTAAACCCGGCCCCGTGGACACGCCCATGACCGCCGGGATGGACAACCTGCCTCTGCTGGCGAAACCGGGGGAGGTGGCGCGGGATGTTGCGAGAGCTATCGAGAAAGGAAGCACCGAGCTCTACACGCCCTGGAAATGGCGCTTCATCATGCTGGTGATCCGGCATATGCCGTTCGCGGTGTTCAAGCGACTGGATCTGTGAATATTATCGAACTGAAGTTCCAATCTTGCTGTGACCTTTTTTCGTTGTCTGGTCCCTTCGCCTCTTGCATTCTGCTGTTGGATTCCTTACA
>CAZYOC010000318.1:0-4221 GCA_964648415.1 uncultured bacterium
TAACATTTTGTATTCTTGCACCTTGTCTGGATTCCAGCCTTCGCTGGAATGAGATCGGTTCCTATTGTGCAACAGTCCGTATATAACGATTTTCGGGAGACGAACGGGAACCGTTTGCAGGGTGGGACGTTCAGTACAACAACAAACCGCGTGTGGCGCTGGGAGGGGGCGGCGGCCTTTACTTTCCAGGGGACGCGCCGTAACTTCACAAATTCTGGTTTTCACGGTACAAACACGGCTTATGTGGCATTCTTTCAAACACTCCTTTCCGAGAACCCTGGCGCTTCTGCTCGTCCTGTTCAGCGTGTCGGCCCTCTGGTCGCAACCCGCTCCCCAGGGCATTCAGGTCCTGGGCGTACGAGTTGAAGGCGCGGAAACTGCCGATCCCGGCCTGATTATCGCCAACTCCGGCCTGGTGGTCGGACGCGAGGTGATGGGCGAAGACATCCAGCAGGCGATCCGCCGTATCTGGGCTCTCAAGTTGTTCCGCAACGTGGAAATCCTCATCGAACGGGAAGTGGCCGACGGGGCCTTCTTCCTGATCCGGGTCGAGGAGTATCCCCGGCTGGAAACAGTCAAAGTCGAGGGCAACGACAAGCTGAAGCGGCGCGACATCGAAGAGATCCTGAACCTGTACAAGGGACAGGTGTTGCGTCCCGCCCGGATTGTCAGTGCTCTCAACCAGTTGCGCGAAAAGTACGCCGAGAAGGGTTATCTCCTCGCCGACCTGGATTACGAGATCTTCGACATCGAAGGCGAGCCCATGAAGAAAGGGCTGCGCGTCGTGATCAAGGAAGGCAATAAGGTCCGTATTAAAGAGATCCTTTTTTACGGCAACGAGGCCTTCACCGACAAGAAACTGCGCGGCACGTTTGAAGAGACCAAGACCAAGGGCTGGTTTCGTAGCGGTTCCTTCGACCCGGTCGAGTTCGAGCAGGATCTCGACCTGATGCTGAGCTTCTATCACAACCACGGCTACCGTGACGCGGAAGTCGTCTCCGATTCCATTTCCTACACCGACGACATGGAGCGCATGATTCTGCACATCACTGTCGAGGAGGGTGTGCAGTACAAGTTCGGCGAGGTGGAGTTTACGGGGAACACGCTGTTCACCGACATACAGCTTTTGGCGCAGCTCGCCTTCAAGCCGGGCGATGTCTACAGCGAAGAAGAACTGATGTTCACCGCCCAGGAACGGCTGGGATCCTTGTATTACGACAAGGGCTACATCTATTCTCAGGTGGAGCCGATCCTGACGCCGGTGAGTGAGGACACGCTGGACGTGCTCTTCCGTGTCAGTGAGGGCAACCAGTTCCAGGTTCGCCAGATCCACATCATCGGCAACACGAAGACGAAGGAAAAAGTGATTCGCCGTGAGCTGGTGCTGTATCCCGGCGAGACGTTCGACGTTTCCAAGCTGCGCCGCAGTGTACGTGAAATCACCATTCTGAACTACTTCGGCAACATCGTGCCAGATGTCCAGCCGGTCAGCGACAGCGAGGTGGACCTGTACATGGAGGTGGAGGAGAAGCCCACCGACCAGGCCAACCTGGCCGCCGGGTACAGCGAGCGTGACGGTATGATCGGGTCGGTCGGTTTCACCATGCCGAACCTGTTCGGCAACGGGCAGCAGTTCAGCCTGGACTGGAATTTCGGGCGGATCTACCGCAGTTTCTCCATCAGCTTCACGGAACCGTGGGTGTTCAACACGCCGACCCTGGCGGGGGTGAGTCTGTACGACATCCGTCGCGGCGGCACCTATTACGGCTTCGACGAGAACGTGACCGGCGGCAGCATCCGTCTGGGGCGCCGTTTCCGTTGGCCCGACGACTATTTCCGGGGTGACTGGATCTACCGGATCGAGCGGGCGTTGTACGACAACTTCTCCGAATCCTTCCGGCGTTCCAACCCGCAATCTTTGCAGGAAGGCATTCCGCGTTTCAGCAGTTCGCTGACTACCATCGTCACACGTGACAGCCGTGACAACCCGGAGTTTCCGTCACGGGGAAGCGTGTTGTCCTACTCGGTGGAGCTGGCGGGCAATGTGCTGGGCGGCGATGATCAATACGTCAAGCAGATTGCGAGCACAGAGTGGTATTTCCCTCTTGTCAGCCGACTTGTGCTGTATTCGTCAACCCGTTTCGGAGTGCTGCATCCGTTGACCAATAACCCCGAAGACGTGCCGTACATCGACTTTTTCTTCATGGGCGGCAGCGGGATCAGCTTCGGGGAGCCGTTGCGCGGGTATGACGACCGCTCGGTAGGACCGCAAACCGTGATCGGAGGCTACGCGGTCGGCGGGAAATCCATGTTCAAGCAGACCGTCGAGCTGCGGGTGCCGATTCTTGACAATCCGACCGTGTTTGCCCTCACCTTCATGGATGCGGGCAACACCTGGCTTACACCTTCGGAAACCAACCTGACGGATCTTCGTCGTGCAGCCGGGGTGGGTGTCCGGCTCTACATGCCGTTCATCGGCCTGATCGGGCTGGACTACGGGTACGGGTTCGATTACCCTGCCGCGGACGGCACCACCAAGGGGAAGTGGATGCCCCACTTCCAGTTTGGACGGACCTTTTAACCAACGCAGTGCATAGGAGTGACAGTCATGAAGCGCACATTGTGGGTGATGATCGGTTTGCTGCTGGTGGCGGGACTGGCGCCGGCCAAGGACTTCAAAGTGGGGATCGTGGTGTCGTCGCGCATCATGGAAGAGTACCCGGAAGCGGTGGACGCTCAGCAGATTCTTACGGATGAGATTTCCGAATGGCAGCGCCAGGCCCAGGAAATGGAACAGGAAATCATGGAGCTGGAGGAGGAATACCAGCAGCTCAGCCTGGTCCTTTCCGAAGAGAAGAAGGCGGAAAAGGAGCAGGAGCTGAACACGAAGTACCGCGAATACCGCCAGTTCCAGGCGGGCCTCGAGCAAAAGGCTTACCAGCGCAACCAGGAGCTGTTCCAGCCGATCAACGAAAAGGTGCAGAGCATCATCGACAGGATTGCCGAGGAGCAGGGCTATGACATCATCCTGGATGCGGTCGGCTCCAACATCGCCTATGCCGATCCGGAGCTGGACATTACTGAGCAGGTTCTGTTGGAGCTGAAAAAGCAATGAGTTACACAGCGGGTGAACTTGGCGAACTGGTCGAGGCGGAGGTGCGGGGCGACGCCGGCCTGCGGATTACCGGCGTGGCCCGTATTGAAGAGGCCGGTCCGGGCGACATTACCTTCCTGGCCAACCCGGCCTACGCGAAGTTTTTGAGTGCAAGCAGAGCGGGCGCGGTGATCCTGAAGGAAGCGCCGCCCGAAGGGAAGGCGACGTATCTGCTGACCAGCGAACCGTATGTCGCGTTTCTGAAAGTGTTGCAGGCCTTCTATCCACCGGCGCCCTCGCCGGAGCCGGGGGTACATCCCAGCGCGGTGGTGGCGGACGATGTTGAGCTGGGCGAGGGGTCGTATGTCGGCCCTCTTTGTGTTTTGGAGCCGGGAGTACGCATCGGCCGGAACACCCGGCTCACCTCGCACATCTATCTTGGACGAAATGCTCAGCTCGGTGACGATTGCCTGTTGTACAGCCACGTGAGCATTCGCGAGGGGTGCAAGGTCGGTAACCGGGTGATTTTGCAAAACGGCGTCCAGATCGGTTCCGACGGTTTCGGTTTCGCGCCGCAGGACCAGACGTATTTGAAGATTCCGCAGGTCGGGATCGTGGTGATCGAAGACGATGTGGAGATCGGCGCAAATACCACCGTAGACCGCGCCACGCTTGGCGAAACTCGCATCAAACAGGGTGTGAAACTGGATAACCTGGTGCAGGTGGCGCATGGAGTGGAGATCGGCAGGAACACGGTGATCGCGGCGCAGTCCGGCATCTCCGGCAGCACCAAGCTGGGCGAGGGCATCATGATGGGGGGCCAGGTGGGAGTGGCCGGGCATCTGAGGATCAGCGATGGTGTAATGGTCGCCGCGCAAACCGGACTGCACAAGGACCATGGTCCGAATGTCGCGGTCGGCGGGTATCCGTCCAGGGAGATCAAGCAGTGGCGCCGGATCGAAGCGGCGCTGACACGGTTGCCGGATCTGATTACAAGGATGCGCAAGGTCGAGAAGAAACTGGGCTTGGACGAGGATTAGCGCCATTGCACCAGCTATGGGGCCTGTTGCACGATTCTGATGTCTCTCATTCCAGCGAAGGCTGGAATCCAGTCATGTTTATATACT
>CAZYOC010000318.1:4231-4435 GCA_964648415.1 uncultured bacterium
ATTGTAGTATATAAACATGACTGGATTCCAGCCTTCGCTGGAATGAGAGACATCCGAATTCGTGCAACAGGCCCTATACACATGGCTCCCTTCCAGGGAACTCGTTTCGCTCGTTCCAGGGCTTCTCACAACAAACTGCCCGGGGCTAATGCTCCATTGCACCAGCTATGATGCTTTCTGAGCTGCGTCATTTGTTTCAGGACA
>CAZYOC010000319.1:0-4414 GCA_964648415.1 uncultured bacterium
AACGAACGCTCCAGCGCCATCACGCTGTTTATGAAACACTTCCGCTGAGCACGATTCGGCAATGAGAACCGACTACTCCAGCAGAAATCTCTGAATCACACTTTCCGGCCAGACTTCTAGCCTGACTTACCCTATGCAGCCTTCTGGTATGAGCAATCACCCCCTCGAGAAAATGCGACCACATTCTTTTTCCCGATACGCCTCTGGAGACCTTGCTATGTCTGATTTCAGAACGCCAGTTTACTACTATCAATTGTAATTCAATTCTGTGAGTGGCCTATGCGACGCACCTCAACACACCGGCTGACAGGACCACGAAGGGCGCCCGGGGAACTCGTTGTCGAGTTTCAGAGGATGGCCCGGGAACGCGTTCCCAGGGGGCGGCGCCGTGTTCCGCGCCGCGTCGTCCTTCTCTTTGTCTGCGTCTTCCTGATCTGCGCCGCCCCTCTCCACGCGCAGTGGGGGTACAACGGGCTGGAGATTCCCATCCTCGTCAACACGGTTGATGTCGTGCCCGGTCCGGACAACTCCGTCTGGGTCCTGCAAGGGCAGATCGCTGGGCCGTCCTACTCCATATCCTACCTCCAGCGCTACGACGAGGATGGCTATCCTCTCTTCGAGCAGCCGGGGATTCGCGCCACCGTGGACAACTACATGTCAGATCCGCAGGGGATTCTACCGACCTCCGACGGCGGCGTGCTGGTCGGTTTCATGAGCTACCAGGACGAAGACTACGGCAACTGCATTTACGGCCAACGACTGAGCGCGGACGGCGAGCGGTTATGGGGACCAAACGGGGCGCCGGTGGTATTGACCGAACTGAACGCCGACACGGATCCGAACTACCCGACCATTTGCAGCGACGGGGCGGACGGGTTCTGGTGCTACTTTTTCGACATCCCCCAGGACCCGATCTATGTGGCGGGGATCAACAGCGACGGCTCGATGAAAGTGGATGAACCGATCCTGATCCGTGAACACCTGTGGCCCTCCGGGACCCGGGTCGTCATTGCCGAGGGGGATTCAGGCGGGGCGTATATCGCATATATCACTTCGGAGCATGACGATGTGACCACCATCCAGCATGTGAATGCCGACGGCGGTTTACGCTGGCCCTATTTCCCGCCTGAGTTGTTTGGCCACCACATCAGTCATCTCTATTCGCATATCATAAGGGTCAACGATGGCAATTTCTATGTGAGAAACGGGTTATGGATCGGTTTATATAATTACGATGGCGAATTAATATGGGATGATCGGTTGAACTTTTATCTTAGCATTAATACTACCGGCACTAATCCGATTCTAATGCCTGACAACAGCATAGGAATTGTCGGCGTGGGAACAATATCCGATTCTACAATATTTATTCGTATCAATCAGGATGGTTCAGCTTATTATGACAATTCATATTGGGTTGATCTGGTGCATTTTGGTACTGTCAGCGGGGGACGTTATCTTTCGATATCTAACGACTCAACATTTGCTTATTGCATTTATCGTACATTCTACGGTCCAACTATCAATGGCTACAGAGCGCAAAAAATAGATCTTGACACTGGCGAGGAGATGTGGCACGATTCTGTTTTTGTCTTTGATCCATATCAAGGTGGTCTATACGGGAAAACAACGACGACGAGTGGCAATGACTTAGTGCTGGTGTGTAAAGACAATGACTTCAATGGTTTTATCTTCAAGGTGTACGAGGACGGCACCGTAGCGGGGCGGACCAATTCGGCGCCGGAGACTGACCCGCATCCCGTTCCCCCCGGCGCCTTCCGCATCGACTCCCTCTATCCCAACCCGACCAACCACCAGGTGCTTCTGGAGATCGAAACGTCAACCGCCGAACCGGTTTCCATTTCAGTGTATGCTCTGACTGGAAGGCTGGTTCATAAAACAACCTCTTCCCTGTCGGTCGGAAACAACCGCATCGAGGTAGACTTGCAGGATATCCGGTTGGCGGCCGGCGCCTATTTTGTAACAGTTACAGGACAAACACACTCCGAAACAAAACGGATGATGTATCTGCCATAGTGCCCCCCCTTTATTTCAGTAGAAGCAAACGCCGGTTCTGCGTTTGCCCCGACGCTTCCACCCTGAGCACATAGGTTCCCGCTGCGACGGCTGCTCCGTTTTGGGAATGGCCATTCCACGCCCAGCGATATTCCCCCGCCTGAGCTGCCTCCAGGGTTTCGCTGAGTATGTGTTGGCCCAGGACATTAAACACCGCCAGCCGGACATCCGTCGCGCCGGACAGGCTGAGCTCCACGGACACTTGCGCGTTGAAGGGGTTCGGGTAGACGCCGTCGATGCGAAACGTCGGCGGCGGAGTCGAGGATGGCCGGGCGTCACCGACATCGTTGATGCCCAGCAGGTTCTCGATCACGCTGGTCATGAGCGCCGGGTCGTATTCCGTGGCGCGATAGCGAATGACACCTTCCTGATCCACGATAAAGTCTACCGGGAAGGGAGTGAACCCGCCGCTGTTGCGGCCGTAGAGATTGTAATGCGACCAGTTTCCCAGCCCGACCGGCATGGTCAGGCCGTACTCGTCCACCAGCTCCGCCACCAGGTTCCGGCCTTCCGCCGTGTTCATGGCGATCATGGTGAAGTCCTCATCCTGATACTCTTCCCAGATCGCGGTCTGCATGTCCGCCAACTGCGGACTGCACACGGGTCACCAGGAGGCCCAGAACACGATCAGCACCACTTCTCCCCGGTGTTCGCTCAGGGTGAAGTCGCTGCCGTTAAGGCGTTCCACGGTGAAATCCGGCGCGGGATCACCCAGCGCCAGCCAGCCGCCATGGCCCACGACTCGCCTTCGCAACGTGGCCTCGTCGGTGTCGTTGGAGAGGAACCGGATCTCCGTGTTGCCCGTCAAACCCGGATCATGCGTGTAGCGGATGTCCAGCGTGGTGCTGTCGCCAGGGTCGAGCGCGTGCTCGTTCAGCGTAATCTCATAGGCTTGCGAGGTCCGGGTGACAGTGTCGATCTCCAGCGGCGCGTGGCCCACGTTTTTCACGACCATCACGGTATCATAGTCGCTGTCTTCGGGAACGAAGGAGAGGTCGATGCGCCGGGGCCGCACCTCCAGGTCCGGGCCGTTGATGTAGCCGTACTCATACCGGACCAGGAACGACCAGTCGGCGACATAGATGTCGTTGTGGCGAAACAGCACTCCCATCGCGCGGGTGGTGCTGTACTGGTAGCCCATGAGCGCCCCGGTGTTGGCGTTGTACACCCTCACCTGGTCCCAGGTGGCCACCGCGATACGTTCCTGGGAAAACGAGATATGGTTGCTGAAGGCCGGTGTGGGAAGATTGCGCAGAAAGTGGGGATCTTCCGGGTCGGTAATATCAAACACGTCAATCCCGTCCTGCCCCACCGCCACCGCCAGCAGGTCGTTCTCGTACTTGACATCCACGGCGGCGCTGGTGGTCTCGAGCGAAGCGACCAGCGACGGGTCATGACCCTGCGTCACCCGGACGACTTTAAGCCCGCCCGCCCCGTCGGCCACATACAGCAACCCGTCGGGATGCATGGTCAATGCCCAGGCGTCGCTCAACTCGCCCGTCAGATACGTTGCCGCCTGTTCAGGGTTCAGGGTGTCCAGCGCCACCAGGCCGGTGTTGTGCGCCGCCAGCCACCAGCGTTCTTCGTAACGCAAGGCATCTTCCACCGACACGCCGGGCTCGTTGTAACGATGCAGGATCTGTGGCTGCGCGGGATCGCTCATGTCAAAGATCGTGGCGCCGTTGGTGCGTCGCGCCCCGATCACCCGGCCCGCCTCGCCCCACACGTTGTAGATGCGCTCTTCAGGATGATCCCCAACATGCGTGGGCACGCCAAAATGGTTGAAGCCGAAGACATGCAGACCGTCCACGCCCACGGTCACAATGTGTCCCTGGCCCATGGTCTCCACGTCGAGGATCTCGAAGAAATTGGTGTCGCCTTCGATAGGCCGGCGTTCCAGATTCAACGCAAACGCGCTGGAAACAACGAGCAACGCCGACAACAGGACCAATGGGAACAGCTTGAATTTCGTCATATGTACCTCCGGGTGGTGTTATAGTTTGGTACGCCTAACACCCCTTGCAGGTTCCTTGGGTTTCTCGGGAGTTTGCTGCTCGCCGAGGATGCCGCACATGACTCGTAGTATGGGACAGCCGTGAATTCAGAAAATTGGTACAGCTACCTTTTCCGCTATGCTATATGAAATGATGATTACGAAAACAATTGTTACCGTACCGATCACCATCAGTCCAACGCCCACCTGCGGAAAAGCGTAGCAGTCCCATTTTCTTCTGATCACCGCCGAAAAACGGGACTGTTACCTTTTCAAACCGCGCTACCGGCAAACATTCTCGCTCCTGTCTCCGAAAAGGTAACTGTACCAGTTTTTCCCCGACTG
>CAZYOC010000320.1:0-4409 GCA_964648415.1 uncultured bacterium
GAAAGTCACTTTTTGCGAAATGCCGACCAAATCCCGGTTCTCATACAACGAACGCTCCAGCGCCATCACGTTGTTTATGAAACACTTCCGTCTCGCGTGACTCGGCAATGAGAACCGGAGAATCCTGCAGAAATGCCCAAATCACACTTTCCGGCCAGGCTTCTAGCGAATTTTCAGTGTCGCAATAGACAGCATCGCCAGCACAAACGCCACAATCGCGAAGCGCAGCACCACCTTGGTTTCCGCCAACCCCAGGAACTCGTACGCGTGGTGGATCGGGGTGCGGTAGAAGATCCTTTTTCCCAGCAACGAGATACCGATCTGGTCGCCGATCACGTGGGTGACGTTGACGAAAATGAACAGCCCGCCGGCGATGATGAAGAGGAATTCCTGCTTGGTGAGGACCACCATGGCCGCCAGCGCGCCGCCCAGCGACAGGCTGCCGGTGTCGCCCATGAACACTTCCGCCGGGTAGCCGTTGTACCAGAGGAAGCCGATCAGCGCGCCGGTCAGCGCCGCGGCGAACACGGTAACTTCATGCACCCCCGGCAGGTGGTTGTACAGCAGGTAATCACAGAGGCGGAAGTTGCCGAGGATATACGCGAAGACCCCGTAAACCGCGACCGGCGGCAGGGTGGTTCCTGCTGCGAGCCCGTCAAGCCCGTCGATCAGGTTCACCGCGTTGGCGATCGCCACCACCACAAACGCCACAAATACAATGTAGAACCAGCCCAGGTGGACGTCCATGCCGCCGTACTGCGCCGGTTTCAGGAACAGGACGCCGATCGTGTCGGACAGATGCTCCGGGAAGGGCGTCGTCGTGTTGGAATAGAGGAACGCCCCCACCGCGAGACCGAACGTGGTCTGCACGAGCAGCTTGGCGGAACGTGACAGGCCGGCGTCGGCTTTCCCGCCCCGGACCTTGTTGATGTCGTCCGCCGCCCCCAGCAGGCCGAACACCAGTAGCGACGATCCCAGCACCCAGGTGTAGGCGCTCAACGGGTTCATCCAGAGCAGCATACTGGCGAACAGCGAGAGCAGGATGATCGCGCCGCCCATGGTGGGCGTACCACGCTTGGAGCGGGCGAGGTGCGGGTCGAAATCGCGTTGCGTATCCCGTTGCCCCGCAAGGAACAGCTTCCGGATCAAAGCGGGCGTGATCAGCAGCATCAACAACAGCGTGGTGATCGCCGCGCCGATCCCGCGCACAGTAACATAGTCCAGCACCCGGAAGGCGTCCCACGGATCCCCCAGCGAAGTCATCCAGCGTGCCAGCAGACTGATCATTGTGCTCCTCCCGCCAGCAGCCGTTTCTGCAGCATGGCGAATTGCTGCTTCAAAGGATAATGAGGCTGCACCGCTACACTTGTAATCAGGAATTCGTCCAGTTCATGCTGCAAGCGTTCCACCCAATCCCGCTCTCTGCCGTAGCGGTTGATCAACGCGTGAAACGCCTTCAGCACACCCTCGCGCACCAGTACTTTCTGGTGCTGAAGCAGCGGCAGGCAGACCTCGAGCACGTCCTGCGGCGCGCCGACCCAGCCGAAGGTATGCAGCGCTTCCACCCGGACCTCCAGGCTGATGTCGCCGCAGAGCTTGCGCACTCGCGCCGGGATCTCGTCATCGAACTTGATCGGCCGGATGTCCGGGTCCATCACGCCGACCCGGTCGCGTTGCAACGTCCGCAACAGTTTCAACGCCGCCGAGCGGACCTCGTAATAAGGATCGTCCAGCGCCAGGAAGCAGGCGTCGCGCACCTGCGGGTTCCACAACCCCATGAACGCCAGCGACGACAACACATTGCGCCGCTCGAACCCGACATATTTGAAGTCGCCGCCCAGCATCTGATGCCACTTCGGCGCGGGAGTACGGTCGTTCAGGACGTGCAACAGCAGCGAGAGCCGGTCCTCGTGGCGGGTGAGTCCCAGCAGTTTGACGCCTTCGTTGCGCAGTTGCCACGCCGGATGCACCAGCAGCGCCGCGCCCCGGTAATGCAGGTAGTCCAGGTCGTCGAGGCGGCTCAACTCGTCATCCTCGATGCGGCCATGCAGGAACGCCTTCTCGAACATGAGCCCGAGCCTGCGCTCCACACCACGCCGGAGTTGAGTCGGCGATTCATAGATAATCGGCGGCCGGTCGGTAATCACCGCCGACGCTACGTTGCCTACCGATGAGCCGGTGCCGCCTTTGGCGAGAGCGATCACCTTGCGCGCGACACGGTCGGCGGCTTTCGGATCGTAGCTCCGGCGAGCGCATTCCGCCAGCTCACGTCGCCGTGAAGGGCCGTCCAATAACGCATGAATCCGCTGGGCGAGCTGTTCGCCCGCGACCTCTTCCACCAGGCCATGCTCGGTGAGCGTCGGCTCCTCGTAGACCAGGTCGATGGCGCCGCTTGCGGCCAGTTCGCGGGCGTTGGCCACCTGGCTGTCGCCCGGCAGATTGGCCTTGGGGATGACGATGGAGGGTACGCCCAGAGCGCAGACCTCCAGCAACGCTCCCGCGCCGGCGCGAATCACCGCCAGGTCCGCCGCCGCCAGATGCACCGGCATGTCGTGCAGGTAATCCACCCGCTGGTACCAGTTCGGCGCGCCGCCCAACTCCGCCAGCCGGGCCTCCGTGTCCTTCTTTGAATCGTAGGCCGCGCCTTTCATCGTGCCGGAAGCGTGGATGATGCGCAGGTCGCTTCGGCGGGCGAGATAGGGCAACGCGTCCACAATCGCCCGGTTGATGGTGCGGGCGCCCTGGCTGCCGCCGAACACGACGACGTATTGCTCACCTTCTTTGAGTCCCAGCTCCTCTCGGGCGGCAGCGCGGTCGATGTCGTGCATGGCGCCGCGCACCGGGTAGCCGACTGTCTCCGCCCTGCCCGCCGGGAACCAGCGTTTGCCGGCTTCGTGGGCCAGGCCGATCCGTGTCGCAATCTGAGCCGCCGCCAGGTTCATACGTCCCGGTGCGGCGTTCTGCTCGTGCAAGTACACCGGCAGCTTCCACTGGCCGAAGGTGAGCACCCGCCATACTCCTGCGGCGAACACGGACGGCGCGGAGGCGAATCCGCCCGACGCGACAATGACATCCGGCTTGAACTTCAGCAGAAGCCCCATGGCCTTGAACACGCCCAGTGTGAGGGTGACGAGGAAACGGAACATGGCGGGGGAGAACTTGCCGCCGGGCATGCCGACCGCCGGGGCGAAGGCGATGGGAATGTCGGTACGGGGGACAATGGTGGCTTCGAGCCCCTGGGGCGCGCCGACGTAGAGGAAGGCGGTATCCGGCGCGAGCTGCTTGAGCGAGCCGGCCACCGCCAACATGGGCGATACATGCCCGCCGCTGCCACCGCCGGTCAACAGTACCTTCATCTCCCTGGGTTCCCGCTTTTCATTGCCGTTGCCCCGTTCCTTTGGGAACGTACACAACCTGCGCTCCTCAAGCAAGAGCAAGCAGTTACGAAAACACTTCTTCGCAAAACGAAAGGAGCAATGCGAAGCGGATACGGCTTCTGGCCCGACCTCCGAGCAGCACAGCCCCAAAACCGACCCGACTTTCACACTTTCTTTCGAAGCGTTGTACGGACTTGTTATGGATCGCCCACTCCTTGACGGCGCGGCTTTCGCTTCAGTATTCCCGCTCAGAAAATCGGGACAGCTACCTTTTCCGTCACGTGTTCTCGGCCTGTTCCACGTCATCAACGACGATCTCGCGCCCATCCCCCGTCTCGAACTCCACCACGGAAAAGAGTAGCAGTCCCATTTTCTTCCCCGACTTGCTCAACGACGGTAGATCGTCTGCCTGCGGAGGTATCCATTGCATCCTGATCCCGTAGCCAGCAGCAGAACAGAGCAAATCGGGCCATGCGGCATGCGTCGCAAATATGCCGGGGATCAAAACAAGCGGCCCACGATGTCATTCTCGCCACGATGTCATTCCTGCGTAGGCAGGAATCCAGAATAAACAAATACTTGTAAAAGGGGAGAAAAAGGGGACTGTTACCTTTTTGAGCTGCGCCTTCAGCCCACATTGCTCTCCTCAGTTTCCAAAAAGGTAACTGTCCCCCTTTTTGCGCGCCTCGTTTGGATTCACCCCGGGGAAATGGCTCTCGGAGTCATCTGAAAAACGAATCCAAAGTATATATGGTTCAGTATAACAGAGCCCATCCAGAATTGCCATAATACTATGTTAATATTGGCATTGGAAACCTTCTGCACGACAACAAGACTATCCAAGTGTAGTCACATTCAGAGTTTGTCTGTAGTTGCTATTGCTATAGCCATTCCCATTCCCATTATTATTCCGTCATACGCTCATAAGCTATTTGTTCCATCCTGCTGGGGTGAATATACTTTGACTCAGTCTTCCCACAGGGACTACACCGACACTCTAGACTGCTACCTCTCTGCCAAGGAAGATGACGG
>CAZYOC010000321.1:0-4348 GCA_964648415.1 uncultured bacterium
CTGACAGTCGTCAGTGATTCAAGATTCGGACGTGGCAAATCGGGCCATGCCGGCTCAAGAATGTAGTATGGCCCGATTTGCTGAGTTCTGTGCAACTCGCTGCCGTGGTTCATTCGTGAAATGTCCGGGACAGTCAGTTTCTTTTTTCACTTTTTTCACTTTCTTTACCTTTTTCACTGGGCTATGACAGCGAACCACTTCCGTGGTTCATTCGTGAAATATCCGGGATAACACTGTCTCACATCATTCACTCAGTTCGGACAAAATGCAGCCGACGTAATGGGCATATGCCCACAACAAGATACAATGTTGACTGGCTCTAGTCAAACCCCAGCGCGGCCATTTTCCGCCAGAGCGTGGAGCGGTGCATCCCGAGTTCGCGTGCGGCGTGGCTGCGGTTGCCGTTGTGGCGGTGCAGTGCGTCCCGGATCAGCGTCTCTTCGTCCTGTTCGGAGGGCTGTCCGGACGCCTGGAGGGTGACCTGTTCGCTGATGTGGTGGGGCAGGTGCTCCGGCAGGAGTGTGTCGCCGTGGCACATCACCAGCGCGTGCTGGATGGCGTTTTCCAGTTCACGCACGTTGCCGGGGAAAGCGTATTGCCGGAGGTGCGCGAGCACATCCGGGCTCACGCTTTTCACCGCCTTGCGAATGCGTTTGCGTGCCTTGTCCAGAAAATGGTTGACCAGGATGGGGATGTCGTCGGGCCGTTCCCGCAGAGGCGGAATGGTCACGTCGACCACGTTGATCCGGAAGTAGAGATCCTCACGGAATTTGCCTTCACGGATGTAGGCCTGTATGTCGGCGTTGGTGGCGGCGATAATGCGGGCGTCGGTGTGCATCACCCGTGTCGAGCCCAGCGGCTGGTACTCGCCGTTGTTCAGCACACGCAGCAGCTTGGCCTGCAGGGATACATCCATCTCGCTGATCTCGTCGAGCAGCAGCGTGCCGCCGTTGGCCAGGCAGAACATGCCCGGCTTGTTTCGCTTGGCGTCGGTAAACGCTCCCTTTTCATACCCGAAAAGCTCCGATTCGAGCAACGTACCCGGCAGCGCTCCGCAGTTGATGCGAATGTAGGGGCCGTATTTGCGCGGGCTCAGGTTGTGAATGGCCTGCGCGATCAGCTCCTTGCCCGATCCGCTGGGGCCTTCGACCAGGACATTGCATTCCGCCGCGGCGATGTCCGGCAGCAGGTTGATCAACTGCTGCATCTTGCGGTTGACGCTGATGATGCCTTTCAAGGTGGTCTTCCGGTGGAGCTGCTGCTGCAGGTGCTCGATCTCGGAAACGTCCTGGAAAAACTCCACCGCGCCGATCACCTGCCCGTTCTCGTCCCGCAGCAAGGTGGTGGACACGCTGATCGGCGTCTCGCAGCCTTCCTTGGTAATCATCGTCACCCGGGCGTTCTCCACCCGCTGTTCGCTCTTAAGCGTATCCTTCAGCGCACATTGCTTGTGGCAGACCTCGGTGCGGAAGATGTCAAAGCAGTGCTGCCCCTTGGCTTCGTGACGGGAGAACCCGGTAATTTCCTCGGCGGCGCGGTTGAACGACGTGATGATGCAGTCCCGGTTCACAGTGAATACACCGTCCTGGATGTTCTCGAAGATGACCTTGCTGAGTTTCTCGTCCATGCCGTGTCCGGGTAGCTGTTGCAGTGTTGCAACGGTTGTTGCGTCTTGTAGACCGTCAGCTAAACAATTGATTCCTCGTATAATATAATGGTCATATGCCCCAAACCCAAACATCGAGAGCCATCAGCTCGCGTCGGGTGAAAGCGAGGCCGCCTGGAACGTCATCCATGGGAACGCGGTCTTCCTCTATCCTGTTTCCTTGCGTCGCTTGCCCGATTTCGGTACTATTCTAAATTACGAATGGTTGAGGTGAGTACATCATTCAGAGATCGAGGCGAAACGCTATCATGAGTCATACACCCAAAGTCCTGTTCATCGGGATCGACGCGGCGGACCCGACCTATATCGACCGGCGGATCGCGGCGGGCGGCCTGCCCAACATCGCCCGCTTTCGCCGGCAGGGCGTCTGGGGCCGGATGCGGTCCACGTTCCCGGTGCTTTCCAGCGCCGCCTGGTCCACCATCGCCACCGGACTGCCGCCGGAAAAGCACGGCATCTTCGAGTTCTTCAAGCGGAAGCCGGGGACCTGGCAGGACGAGATCAATCACGGCGGCACGAAGCAGGGTAAAGACATCTGGCGTATCGCCGCGGATCATGGCCTGCGCGCGGTCAGCATCAATATGCCCATCACCTATCCGCCGAAGCCGATTCCCAACGGCATTGTGGTATCGGGTATGGACACGCCCGGCGAAGGGGCTGCGTTTGTCGCGCCGCCCGACATGAAGACCTCGCTGCTGAAGGCCGTACCCGACTACCGGATCGAGCTGACCGCCGCCCAGTTCAAGACCATCGACGAATTTCTTGAGACTACGTCGAGCACGCTGAAGGCCCGTCGTGACGCCGCCTTCCACCTCTTCGAGCTGAACAAACCCGAGCTGGCGATGGTGGTGTTCACCGCGCTGGACCGTGTCCTGCACGCTCTCTGGAAATACATGGACCCGCAGCATCCGGCGTTTCATCATCCCGACGCCCGCAAATGGCGCGGCTGGGTGGACCGGTTGTACGACGAGGTGGACGGGTACTTCGGCGAGCTGGTGGAGTGGGCCGGGCCGGAGGCCACAGTGATCACCTGCTCCGACCACGGCGGCGCGGCGGTGCACGGCGTCTTCTTCCTCAACCGCTGGCTCATGCGGGAGGGCTACCTGCATCTGAAACCCTCGGGCGGATCGAAACTGCTGACCTACGGCTCGAAAGCACAAAAATGGGTCAAGCGGGTTGTCCCGCGTTCCGTGAAAAACGTGGTCAACAAGATCTTCCCCAACCTCTACGCCGATGTGGAAACCATGCGCGGCCTGCAACGTATCGACCCCGACCGCACCCGGGTGTATGCCTGGCGTAAATGTGACGTCATGCGGTTTACGTTGAAGGGACGCGAACCGGGCGGGACGCTCGAGCACGGCCTCGACTACGAGACGCTGGCCGGAGAGATCAAGGAAAAGCTGGAGCATATCGTCGATCCGAGGAACGGTCGTAAACCGATCCGGCGTGTGTGGACTCGGTGGGAGGCCTATCCGTTGGCGGGCGAACTGGATGACTGCCCTGATCTCGTGATCGAGTGGGACGACCGGATTTATGAAGTGGACACGACGCTGGATAATCCCGCCGGGCCGCTGTTCACGACCGAAGAGAAGCCGGACAAACCGTGGCGCGAGGAGATCAACGGCGAGCATGCGCTGTACGGCGTGTTCGGCGCGAAAGGCCCCAATGTGGCGCAGGGCGTGACGCTGGACGATATGGAGATCACCGCCGTCGCCCCGGCGATCCTGGAAGCGCTGGGCATTCCCCGCGAGACGGGCATGATCGGGAAAGCGCCTTCCGAGTTGAACACAGGTAGCCCGGACATGCCTGTCCGGGAGAACGCCACTGGTGATAAGAGCACTGAAGACGATAGAGGTGTCATTCCTGCGAAAGCAGGAATCCAGGAGGGCGGCAAAGAGGGTACAGAGGGTGTCATTCCTGCGAAGGCAGGAATCCAAGAGGGTGCCAAAGAGGGTAGCGAGGGTGTCATTCCTGCGAAAGCAGGAATCCAGGAGGGCGGCAAAGAGGGTAGCGAGGGTATCATTCCTGCGAAAGCAGGAATCCAGGAGGGCGGCGACGCCGACCAGGACGACAAAAAGAAAACCGACACTGAAGACGTCTACACCGAAGAGGAGAAGAAACTCCTCGAGAAACGATTGCGCGATTTGGGCTACATGTAGAAAAGCAGCCCGGACATGCCTGTCCGGGGAGGGAACTCGGGCGACCGGGACAAAACCGCATCGCACCCGGTGAAAGCCGACCACTGGTAATAAGAGCACAGAAGACGATAGAGGTGTCATTCCTGCGAAAGCAGGAATCCAGTCATGTCTATATACTATAACATGTTAACTATGAAAATAGACTATAGAACACGACTCTGTTTCTGGGTTGCTGACTTATGATATTCTTGCACCTTGCCTGGATTCCAGCCTTCGCTGGAATGAGAGCTGTTTCTATTGTGATACAGTCTGCTTCGCGGGAATGAGATATAGTCATTCTCGAATTAAATCCGTCATCTTCCTTGGCAGAGAGGCAGCAGTCTAGAGTGTCGGTGTAGTCCCTGTGGGAAGACTGAGTCAAAGTATTTTCACCCCAGCAGGATGGAACAAATTGCTTCTGAGCGTATGACGGATTAATAATGGGAATGGCTATAGTAATTCTGCTATGTAAACAGTCAAGGGTGTAAAGAGCCTGTGCATCGTC
>CAZYOC010000322.1:0-4340 GCA_964648415.1 uncultured bacterium
CCAGCGAAGGCTGGAATCCAGGCAAGGTGCAAGAATACAACATGTTGGCAATTCATTACCAGAATCGTTTTCAGCGTATGGTTTTCATGGTTACCATTCTGTAGTATATGAACTTATCTGGATTCCTGCTTCCGCAGGAATGACACTCGTTGTGCATTCTGATACAGTCGCCAACACAGGAATGACACTCGTTGCCTCTTCTGATGCAGTCGCCAGCGTAGCAGACTGTCGCAGAATCGAACCCACTCTCATTCCAGCGAAGGCTGGAATCCAGGCAAGGTGCAAGAATACAACATGTTGGCAATTCACTACCAGAATCGTTTTCAGCGTATGGTTTTCATGGTTACCATTCTGTAGTATATGAACTTATCTGGATTCCTGCTTTCGCAGGAATGACACTCGTTGCCTCTTTTGATACAGTCGCCAACACAGGAATGACACTCGTTGCGCCTTTTGGTACAGTCGCCAACACAGGAATGACACTCGTTGCGCATTCTGAAACACCCTGGCAGGCGGGGATCGCCGCCGTTTCCAGCAACGATGAAGCAAGACGTGCACATTATCAGTAAACGTGAAACGGGAGGTCATTACGCAGAAGCCGAAAGAGTGGTTCGAGGAGTGGTTCGACGACACCTATCTGCAGGTGTACCACTACCGTGACCCGAAAGAGGCGCGGCGGGTGGTGAACTGGCTCGCGTCGGTGTGTTCAGAGCTGACGTGCAAAGACAGGGTGGTTGATCTCGCCTGCGGCGCGGGACGGCATGCCTGGCTGATGGCGCAGGCCCACGGCTGGAGCGTCACCGGTCTCGACCTGTCGCCGTCGCTGCTGACGCGCGCCCGCAACAAAACCTTCGAGCAGATCCAGCCGTTGCTGGAACAGGCTCATCCGCATGCTCAGGTTCCGGCTTTCGTCCGGGGCGATCTCCGGCGGTTGCCTTTCGCCGATGAACGCTTCTCGCTGGCGACATCGTTCTTCACCAGTTTCGGCTACTTTGAAACCGACGAACAGCACCGCGCTGCTCTCGCTGAAATGGTCCGCATCCTTGTACCGGACGGACGCCTGATGATGGACCTGTTCAACCCGGAGGTGGTGCTGCGCGACATGGAACCGGTCAGCGAGGGGAAAGCGTCGACGTTCTTCCTGCGCGAAGCTCGTACACTCAACGAAGCCGCGCAAACCGTCACCAAGACCATGACCATCCTTTTCCGCAACGGCGAAACGCGCAATGTACTCGAGCGAGTCCGCTATTTCTTCCGCGACGAGCTCGCGGAATGGTTGCAGCGGGCGGGGCTGACGCCCGAAAGCTGGCATGGCGACTATAATGGAGTCGCATTCGACCCGAACAAATCACAACGCCTGATTGTGCTGGCGAGGAAAACCACATGAAGACGATCCCTTATCCCGATTATCCCGGCACTCCGCAACTGGTGGCCGAGGCGCTGGCTGGAAACGCCAGGCTGGAGTTCGGTTTCCCGGTGAACGTGGACGCAGCCGAGTGGAAAAAGAGAAGTGAGGAGGAAGCCCGGCGCGATCGTCCCCGCAAGGAAGTCGTGGCGCAGTTGAAGAAAACCGCTGCGGACGTCGAGTATCATGCGAACGCGCAGGCCAACCTGGACGCGCTTGCGCAACCCGGAACGCTGGCCGTGGTCACCGGGCAACAAGTAGGCATCGCGGGTGGCCCGTTGCTCACGCTCTACAAGGCGCTGACCGCCATCGCTGTCGCACGGAAGCTGGAGCGAGAGAGCGGAGTGAGGACCGTGCCGGTGTTCTGGATGGCCACCAGCGATCACAAGTTCGCCGAAGTGGGACGCGCCTGGTGGATCGATCTGAAAAACGAGCTCCAGGAGTTCAAACGCGACGATCCCGACAACCGCCGCCCCTGTGGTTCGATCGAACTCGGTGACGCCGCCACGGAGCTGCTCGAGCGCCTCTATGAGGACCTCCCGGAAAGCGATTTCAAACCGGCCCTGATGGAGTTGTTGAAAACCGCTTACGAGCCTGAAACCACCTACGGCGCCGCGTTTCACCGGTTGCTGGCGAATTGGTTGACGCGGTTCGGCATGGTATTCCTCGATGCGGAAGATTCCGGCCTGAAGCAGCTTTCAAGACCGTTCTGGAAGCAGACTGTCGAACAGACGTCCGAGCGCCTGGCCCTGCAGATCGAACGCAGCCGCGCCCTCGAAGCGGCCGGCTACACGGCGCAGGTTCCCATCCAGGCGGACCGTCCGGCGCTGTTTCTGCTGGATGAAGGAGAGCGTCGCAAGATTATTCTGTCGGAACACGCCCGGCGTGGCCGGGCCGATGTGGTGCTGACGACCAAAGAGCTGCTCCGGATCGCAGATACCGAACCGGAGCGATTCTCCATCGGCGTCACCCTCCGTCCGCACTGGCAGCAGTGGCTGTTGCCCGCCGGGGCGTATGTCGCCGGACCTCATGAAATGGCTTACTGGAGCCAACTGGCCGGGACGTTTGAGCCGCTGGACCTCCCGGCGCCCGCCGTGATCCACCGCGCAGGCTTCACCCTGGTGGAGAAGAAGGTGCGACGGAAGCTGGACAAGTTGGAGACAGAGGTCGGAGCCTTCTTTGGCGATCTCGAAGAATTGCGGGACCGTCTCCTGAGGGCGGGGATGCAAGGCGATGTGCTGGCGTCGTTTACCAAGGTCCGGGCCGAGGCGGAGAACTGCCACCGGGAACTCAGTAAGCAGGCTGACGGTGTCTACTCCGGCATGGAGCAGCAGGTGACGCAGACCTTCGAGAAGATCGAATATCACCTGGACAAGCTGGAGCAGCAGTTCAAACAGCGCCGTAAGCAGGCCGACCAGGCGCTGTCCGGCGGGTTTGACACCGTGACGCTGCACTTGCGTCCCGACGGCGTCTTTCAGGAGCGGCGGCTGTCGCCGGTGTATTACCTTGCCCGGTATGGCGACACGCTGCTGGAGGGATTGCTGAAGGCGGCCGAGCGCTACGACGAAGGACACCTGATTGCCGACCTTGAGGAGCTGACCAGATGAGTGTTGATGTGCTGGCCTTCGGGCCTCATCCGGATGATGTGGAGCTGTTGTGCGGCGGAACAGTGGCCAAGCTGGTCACGCTGGGTTACAGCGTGGGGATGATCGACATGACCCGTGGCGAGCTTGGCACTCGCGGCAGCGCGGAGGAGCGTGACGAGGAGGCCGCCAACGCCGCGAAGGTGCTGGGTGTCGAGTTTCGCGAAAATCTGGGTATGCCCGATGGTGGCCTGAACAGCCGCGATTACGACCAGCGGCATACGGTGGTCGAGTGCATCCGTCGCCATGCGCCGAAGCTGGTGATCTGTCCCGCCGCGAAGGACCGTCACCCCGACCACAAGCAGGGTATGGAACTGGTGGAGGAGGCGGTGTTCCTTGCCAATGTTGGCAAATACCCCAGCGACCTGGAACGCCACAAGGTCGATGCGGTTATGAAGTACCCGATGTGGTGGGATCCGCAGCCGGATTTCGTGGTGGACATCAGCGACGTCTGGGAGACGCGCATGGAGGCGGTGCGCCAATACAAGACTCAGTTTTACACGCCGGGTGTGGACGGTCCCAAGACGTTCCTCGCCGCACCGCAGTTTGTGGAGTGGTTGCAGGGGCGCTACTCACACTTCGGCGCGCTGATCGCGGTGAAATACGCCGAACCCTGGCTGATCCGCACTCCGGTTCCGGTGGATGATCCTTTCAAGGTGCTGGTTGATGGACCGGGAACAGCGAACCCTTAGGGGAATCTTAGGGGAATCTTAGGGGAATTAGGAGTTAGGAGTTAGGAGTTAGGAGTTGGGAGTTAGGAGTTAGGAATTGGGAATTGGGAATTGGGAATTGGGAATTAAGAATTGGGAATTAAGAATTAAGAATTAAAAATTAAAAATTATAGGGCCTCTCGAGAACAATGTCCCATCGTGTCATTCCTGCGAAACAGACTGTATCACAATAGGAACAGCTCTCATTCCAGCGAAGGCTGGAATCCAGGCAAGGTGCAAGAATATAACATGTTAGCAATTCAGAACCGAAACTGTGTTCAATACTCGGTTTACGTAGTTAACACATTGTAGTATATAAATATGACTGGATCCCAGCCTTCCAGACTGTCGCAGAATAGGAACCACTCTCATTCCTGCGAAGGCAGGAATCCAGGATAAAAAAACATTAAAAGATCATTAAGAAGTGTCATTCCTGCGAAAGCAGGAATCCAGGATAAACAAACACTAAAAAATCATAAAGGAATGTCATTCCTGCGAAAGCAGGAATCCAGGATAAGCAAACACTAAAAAGATCATTAAGGAGTGTCATTCCTGCGAAAGCAGGAATCCAGGATAAGCAAA
>CAZYOC010000323.1:0-4315 GCA_964648415.1 uncultured bacterium
ATGTCCCATGATGTCATTCCTGCGAAAGCAGGAATCCAGAATAAACAAATACTTAAGAATCTTGGTATGTTCGATTCTTTGCAAGAACCACTCTAGACCAGAAACAGTTCAACACAAGTGTATATCACCGGTTGCATTGAAAGAAAATGATTGCTCGTGAAATATTCGGGCTAAGGTGTTGTATTGTTGATACTTGCCTGGATTCCCGCCTGCGCGGGAATGAGAGTGGGTTCAACTCTGCGACAGTCTGCTGCGATGGGGATGACGTCAGGGGATAAAACCTTGGAGCATCGGCACAATAAGCCAACCGCCCGGGGCCTCAGGCCTCGGGCGGTTGGCTATTAAAACATCAACAAAAGCCGAATGGCTGTAGTTGAGCCTCGCTACTTGATCAGGGTCATCTTCTTCATCTCGTTGAAGTTGTTGACCTGGATCTGGTAGTAGTAGATGCCGCTGGCGAGCTGCGATGCGTCGAACGTCACCTCATGCACGCCGGTAGTCATCGGCTGATCGACCAGTTGCATCACCTGCTGGCCCATGACGTTGAAGACGGTCATGGTCACATGCCCGGTCGCCTTCAGACCGAACTGGATCGACGTGGTCGGGTTGAAGGGGTTCGGGTAGTTCTGCTCCATGAAGTACTCTGTCGGGATGGTTGCATCCACTTCACGGACCACGGTGAGGCCGCCCAGCAGAATCGGCATGGGATCTTGCGCTGAAGGATCGTTGTGATGCAGCAGCACACCGCCGTTGAGGTCGTCGTCACCCTCTTGCGGCGCCCACAGGAAAGTCAGGGTCGTTTCCGTAGTGTCCGGATCAATCATAATCGGGAAGCTCTCGTCCACCGAAATCACATCCGAAATGTTGTTCGGGATGTAGATGGAGTCGAGGCGCGCCGTGCCGGTACCGTAGTTCCAGATGCTCAGCACCTGCTCGCCGACTTCACCCGGCTCCACCACACCAAATTCCAGCTCAGTCGTCGGGAAGAACAGCTCGGGGGAGACGCCGCCCAGAATTCGCGGACGCATGCCCCAGTTGCCCGATTCGTCAAGGTACAGTGTGCCGCCGTTGTACTGCATGCCGACATTGGGCATATCCACGTTGGAGGCTGCCACCGGCGGCTGGCTGTCCAGCATGAAGCTACCGTCACCGTACACGCCCATCACGAAGCTGCCGCTCTGGATGGAGACGCCTTCCGGGAAGTCATCCGATTCAATGGCGAAGCTGTTCCAGCCTTCCACCACCGCGCCGCTGTATTCCCAGGCTGTCAGGAACTCGTCTTCGGAAAGGATCCAGACCGCCAGGGTCACCGCGTCGAAATCTTCGTCGAAGTACCATGTGGCGGAGTCGATCATCGCCGGGTAGCTGATGGGATAGAAACGAGTCCCGTAGCCTTCGGTGTCCGTCATGTTGACGCTGACGTTGAAGTCGCCGTCATCATACACGTACCAGCTTCCGGCCTCCACCACCTGCTGCAGCAGTTTGGCGGTGTTGTTCTCGGTGTCGTTCTCATCGCCGATGTCGGAGGTGGCGCTGACGATGTAGCGGCCGGTTTCGTCCGGCGACCAGCTAGTAGTTGCTTCGACCAGCGCGGTGTCCGCGTTGAATCCGCTGATGGCCGGCAGGGTCTCATCCACGGTGAAGACCTCGTTGCTGTCTTCGTCAAGAATGGTGAAGGTTACCGTGCCTTCGGGCGAATCTTCCGTGCCCGGGTTCCGGAAGCGGGCGCTCAGGTTCACCTCGGTGTCGGCGGCAAGCTGGAACTGCTGGATGTCGTTGAAGCACGACATGGCGACGACATCAATGAAGGTGCCGGCGTACTCGCCCAGAGCGTTGAAGATGTAGTCGTAGGGAACAGCGCTGCCCAGGTCAGTCGGGCTGTCGTTGAACCCGGTCTTGCTGCGTTCGCCGGGCACGGCGTCATCCTGGTCAATCACTGTGGACCATCCACCTGAGACATCGCCGGGCACGGGGCCGACTACGATCCAGAAATCATCGCCCATGGTGAAGTCAATCCAGTCGGCTTCGTCGATGAGGCACTCCACCCAACCGGGGTAGGGAGGATCCCAGCCTTCGTCGAGCAGGCTGATCTCGTTGGGCGCTTCATCATCGAGGATGGTCAGCAGCAGTTCGTCCGGCTGGCCGCCATCGTTGGTGTAAACGCTCACTGTCACCGTCTCCAGCTCTTCCGCACGAGAAATGAGGAAACGGAAGCCCTGCAGGGTGAAATCTGCCGGAGCGGTAAACCGCACGCCCGAATAAAAATCGGTGGCGTCGCTGTAGTAGTAGTACCCGTTGGTGAAGTTGTGGTACGAGATGGAGTCTTCAAAGGTCTCGTCGAGGTTGTTGCTCAACGGGACCCAGCTCTCCATCGCTTGATGGGAAGAGAGAGTCATCTGGTCGGCGGATGCGCCGAAGGAGATGACCAAAACCAACAGTATCCCGATCAATGTGGTCACATGCTTGCTCATGGGTGGTTCTCCTTACGTGTAAATCCGGCTCCTGGATTTCGGCTCCGTAAAGCACCCCCTTGTTGGTTCGGTCGTTCCGAACAATGGTGTGTATGGTGTGGTTGAACCTCCTCGTTTGTTGTTTCTTTCGTCTATTTCACTGCTTGCTTGGGTTTGCTTCGCCGGGACAGTCCCGGAAAGCGGTTCCGCTTCCCACCTGCTTCCATCTATTAAACCAGTGCTCCGTTGCGCCAGGTATGAACGTTTCTGCTTGTTTCTTGATGAGTCAAGTTCAAGGCGATTTCGCGCCGGCATAGTGGTTCTACGTTAAGCGAAATCAACGTAGAAATTGACCATCAGAAAGCATCATAGCTGGTGCAGCGGAACACTTTCAACAATCCGAGTCTTACGCGATAGCTTTCAGAGCCGCTCGCACGTATTCCCCGGTACGGCGAATGGTGGCGCTGGTATGAGCCAGTGACACAAACCAAGCCTCATACCCGCTGGGAGGCAGATGGACGCCCGCCTCCAGCATATGGCTGAAAAACGCCTTGAAACGGTCATGGTCCGCCGCCGAAGCGTCGGCCATATTCCGGACCGGCTCTTCCCGGAAAAACAACGTCAGCATGGAGCCGACACGTTGCACAATACCCGGTACGCCCGTCTTCTCAAGAGCGCCCGTGAGTTCGCCTTCCAGTTGCGCCGACACCTCTTCCAGCGCGGTGTACACGCCTTTGTTCAACATCTGCAATGTCGCCAGGCCGGCGGTCATGGCCAACGGGTTGCCGGACAACGTGCCCGCCTGGTAGACCGGCCCTTCCGGGGCGATGCGGGCCATGAGGTCACGGCTGCCGCCGTACGCCCCCACCGGCAGCCCGCCGCCGATCACCTTGCCGAACGTGGACAGGTCGGGAGTGACGCCGTACAGCTCCTGCGCGCCGCCTCGTGCGACACGAAAGCCGGTCATCACCTCATCAAAGATCAACAGCGCGCCGTGCTTGCTGCACAACTCCCGCAGGTCTGACAGGAAGCCTTCCTCCGGCGGAATCACGCCCATGTTTCCGGCCACCGGCTCCACGATGATCGCGGCCACCGAGTCGGCTTCCTTGTCCAAAATTGCTTCGACCGACTCGAGGTTGTTGAACTGCGCCACGCGGGTGTCCTGTGCGGCTCCTTTGGTCACACCCGGGCTGTCCGGCAGGCCCAATGTCGCTACGCCGGAGCCCGCCTGGATCAGGAACGCGTCGCCGTGGCCGTGATAGCACCCGGCGAACTTGATCACCACATCGCGCCCCGTGGCGGCTCGCGCCAGCCGGATCGCGCTCATCGTCGCCTCTGTGCCCGAATTGACGAAGCGGACCTTTTCAACCGAGGGGACACGATCCACGATTTCCTCGGCCAGCTCCACTTCCACGGGGCAGGGAGCGCCGTAGCTGCTGCCTTTCCGGGTGGCGTCCTCGAGCGCCGCCACCACCTCCGGGTGGGCGTGCCCAAGGATCATCGGCCCCCAGGAGCCGATGTAATCGATGTAACTGCGCCCGTCAGCGTCGGTTAACGCTGCGCCCTTCGCGGACACGATGAAGGGCGGAATGCCGCCAACGGCCTTAAACGCTCGCACAGGGGAATTCACCCCTCCGGGTAACACCGCCTGCGCTCGACTGAACAACTCTTCGGACCGGCTCACTTAAACCTCTTGAAAGTAACTCAAAGTGAAAAAAGTAAAGAAAGTTTAATGACTCAGCTTTTTCTTTTCTATTATACAGACTGTTGCAGAATTCTGATGTTTCTCATTCCAGCCTTCCAGACTGTACAGGGCCTGTTGCACGAATTCTGATGTCTCTCATTCCAGCGAAGGCTGGAATCCA
>CAZYOC010000324.1:0-4274 GCA_964648415.1 uncultured bacterium
GATTCGGCCCATATTTATCAACCACTTACGTCGACAATTGCGAAAGTTGGGTTAACCGCAGATTGGTCCGGCGTTATCCATCGCTGTTTGTGATGTCAGACCGCCCTGAAGCGCATAGCAAACCGGGCCATGCAATCTGTTTCGTGAATGAGCCGGGCACCGTGTAAAGGATGTGGACATGTCAGGGTTGATTCCCGGCCTGCTCAGCAGCATCCCGCGTCCCTTCCTGTGGGCGCGTCCATTTGTCAGTCTGTTGCGGTTGCAACCGGATTAGATCGGCAAACCTGGCCACGCGACCCAATGCAGGATCGGCGCCCTGCCGGTCACTCCTTCACCGTACGCACTACACGAAAGCCGAAATGCCACCAGCCCGATCGTGGATCGGAGCCGCTACGTGCGGTAGTGCGGCAGGAGCCAGCATAGTCGGACCACCCGCCGCCGCGCCGCACCCGAAACTGCGCCTGTGGCGTCACCCACGCGCTGCCGTCGTCCGGCGCACCCCGGTAATCCGCGTACAGGTAATCCAGGCACCACTCCGATACGTTGCCGTGCATGTCGTAGAGGCCCCATGCATTGGGCTGCTTCGATGCGACCGGGTGCGCCCGCCCGCCGGAGTTGTCCAGAAACCAGCCCACGCTATGCAGACTGTCCACCGGGTCACCGTTGCAATACACCGTCTCGCTCCCGGCGCGGCATGCGTACTCCCATTGCGCTTCAGTGGGCAGGGAATAGGTGTGGGTGGTGTCGAGCCGGTTCAACGCGTCGGTGAACGAGACCGCTTGGAACCAGGTTACGCCTTCCACCGGCAGCGTCGGTTCATCGGGGCAGCCCTCCGGCAGCTCCTCGAGGAGCGCTTTCCATTGGGCGACTGTCACCTCGGTGGTCAACATCTCGAAGCCGGGCAGTGTGACCAGGTGCGCGGGGGATTCGCCAGCGCCGTAAGCGCTGGAGCCCATGACGAACATTCCGCCGGGCAGCACGGCGAACTTCATGTCCGGCAGCGGCCCGCTACGGGTTTCCGGCCCTGTATCGCAGCCTGCCACGAGGAGCAACAGCAAACCGGCCAGAATCAGTTCTGTGCGATGGTTCCGGAGCGAAACGCCGCCGGCGGCTCGTTTCGGAGCGCCACCGGCGGCGAGAGTATGTTCAAAGCGTTGAATCAATGTGTTCCGTTGATTTAAACCTTTTCAATCAGCGGATCGCCCAGCTCAAAAAAGCGGGTCAGATGCTGCAGGTCGGTATATTTCTCGAAGACGACCTGGCGGACGGTGCGCAGAGAGCCGACACCGTCGCAGACGTACTGGCCGACACGCATGAGCGCGCGGCGGCTGGCCGGATCGAAGATCACCCGGGTCAACTCTTTCGAGAAGCCGTCGGCGAAGTCCGAGGCGTCGAACGCGGGCAGCCGCAGGGACAGCTCACGGCGCTGCATATGATCGGCCATGAGATCCTTGCTCGACCCGGCGCGCGGCAGACAGACCCGGGGCGTACCCAGCGCCAGCGATTCCTGCAGCACGATGTTGTTCGCCGAGAACAGCATGTCAATGTCCGGCAGAACGTCATGCCAGGCGTAGCGGTTGTTGTAAACCGTGACCGGCAGCTTGTCGCCGGCCAGCTTCTTCAGCTCATCATCGGACGGACAAAACGGTCCGGGCAGCAGGGTCAGCTTCGGCTCCCAGTCGCCGGTCACGAAATCAGGTTTTTCCACACCGGCGATGGTATCGACAATCAGGGGCAGCCACTTCGACGCGTCAAGGTTCTCCGTGGCAATGGCGAAATGAGCGGCGTAAGTCCGGTGGTCGCGCTGCTTGATCACCTGCCTCATGGAGTCGGTGCGGAACATGTCGTAATGCCCGCCGCGCAAGATCCGGGTCTGGCCGTTTTTGTTGGCGATCTCCAGCTCGCTGGCGTAGGGAACCGGCAGGATGCAGAAGTCGGCCCAGGTGTCCAGCGCTTCGTCCGTCACCAGGATCACCTCGCACCCGTCGAGGTACAGCGTGTGCTGCAATTCCACATCGAATTCGTTGGAGCAGAGGAACACCAGCGGCTTGGGATGTCGGGTGTCGTTCTTGGGATGCGTATACGCCGACACCTCGTGCATGATGTGCTTGACCAGCGCGTCACGGTCGCCGGTGTTGTCCAGCACCTGCACCTCAACATCCTTCAGCTTCTGTTTGGAAACGATCTTCTCGGCGTCCTTATTGACGATCAGGTTCGTCTCCACCACACCTTCGATGGGGCACGCCTGCGCCAGGGCAAGCGCACGCATGATGTGCAGCGTACCGTAATCCCTGGTGGTTTCCGCGAATATCCAGGCTCGACGATCGGCCATGTTGTCCTCCGTGGGTTGCGATGCGGGTGAATATAGGCCCGGCGCTTCCGGGGCCGCAAGTGGGCTCGTTTTCGGGAGGTTCATCTGGACGTAAAAAACCCGCCGAAACGTGGAGGAGGTTACGTTCTCGACGGGTCCGTTCCGGGCAGGCCCGGAAACTTGTTTCAGAGACCGAATCCCGGCCTCTGAACGTGGCGATGCCTTATTGTTTACTTGTCGATAAACAATAAAATATACGGAATTTCCGCGGAGATCGCTAGAGTGAACGATTCAGTTCACGAGAAAAGTGAGGCGGTGGGGGAAAGTTAACATTTTGTATTTCTTAAAGCTGAGAGCCATCCTGGAGACAGTGTTCCATCTCGGGATTTCCCTGGCAATGGGATTTGCCGTGACCGCCTTCGTTGTGTATATTGGCGGTTCGACAACAACAGGCCGTACTCCGGAGAGGTGGCCGAGTGGTTGAAGGCACACGCCTCGAAAGCGTGCAACGGTTGACGCCGTTCGTGGGTTCGAATCCCACCCTCTCCGCATACGAAACCCCGGTGCTCTCGCCGGGGATGAAGGATCTGGTAAACCCGTCACCAAGGTTCGCGCCGTCTGTTTGGTGCGCACCTTGGGCTATGGCAGAGAACCACTGCCGTGGTTCGTTCGTGAAATATCCGGGTTAGTCCTGTCAGTCGCCGCGCACATTCTGCCGGATGAAGCGCACCATTTTTTCAGCCTGTGTATACTGCAAGCCGTGCCCCGCGCCGGGAATTTCTTCGTAGATCCATTCCAGGGAATCCGTCCACACCGGCAACGGGTCATCGGCGAAGTAGACGTCATGCGCCCCGATCAATACGCTTACCGGTACGTGAATCGCGCCATAGTGGTTCGATAATTCCCCTACAGCGTCATTGACCGCTCTCATGTCCACCGCCATGGTCTGGATGGCTTCGGGGCGTTGCGACAGCAGGATGGTTTCTCCCCAGTAGTCTTCGGGTATGGCTTCCGGCGAAAAGGTGCGCCGGGTTAAGGGAGTGCGGATGATACTGCTCACCGGCACGGCCAGCGTGTGCAGCAGAGCATCGGATACGCCGGGTACGGTGGCTACGGGATAGAGGATATCCACCGCACGTTCGTTGGGCAGGATATACGGCGCGAGGAGAATCAATGCGGAGAGGTCGTCCGGATAGTGCACGGCATAGGCGGCGGCCACTGCTCCTCCCCAGGAGAGACCGATGATCACCGGGCGGTCGACCTCAAGGGTTTGCAGCGCCCGGTGCAACACCGCCGCCTGGGAACGAGGATCGCCACCCATCCCTTCGGGCCGTTGGCTGTGGCCATGTCCTGCGCGATCAAACGCATACACATGGTAGTCTCGCGCCAGGGAATCCAGAATGCCGCGTTTCAGCCAGCCGTAGGATGAGCCGCCCACACCGTGCAGAAGAACCAGCACAGTGTCGTTTTCCATTCCCAACTCGAAATAATGCTGGGACGCCTCTCCAACAATGACAAACCGGCCCGAATCGGGAAACGCCTCTTCAGCGCGGTCCACCGCCACATCCGTCAGCAGATTCAAACCGCCGACGCCGCCAAGCAGCGCTGTCAGGGTAATCCACCAGATCATGGCTGGCCTAGTCATGTTGTACCGTTTTTTACCTGCTGAAACTGTAACGTTTCACTGTTCGCCTCTGTTCCCGTGTCTTGCATAGCATGGAGGCAGCGTGTTATCGCGATGCTAAAAATGCCCCATTGTGTCTTCCCCGGCATCCGATCTGTCATTCCAGCGAAGCAGACTGTATCAAAATGTCCAATGGATCTCATTCCCGCGAAGGCGGGAATCCAGTCATGTCTATATACTACAACATGTTAACCATAAAAAACCCCTATTGAACACTACTCTGGTTCTAGTGGTCCATTGCGCCAGCTATGATAGGTTCTGCTTGTCACGGGCGAGTTG
>CAZYOC010000325.1:0-4247 GCA_964648415.1 uncultured bacterium
CCGAAAGGTAGTTCACACCCATACTCTTTTTCCACCAACTCCTGGGACGCGACCAGACCTCGCCGGCGAATGTCTTGCCATCCATGCCCGGCATGATGACGTCGGTGATGATGAGATCAGGCGTGAACTCATTGCTGTCCAGAAGTTTGAGCGCCTCTGAACCGGATCGCTTGCCTTTTACCGTATAGCCGAAGCGTTTGAGGATCCGTTCGGTGCTGGAGCGGACAGTATCATCGTCCTCGACCAGCAGGAGGGCGGCGGTTCCCTGCAATTCAGCCGGACCGGAGTTCAATGATGGCGTGACCTGGATTTCCTTATTACTCCTCGGGAAGAACAGGGTGAAGGTGGTTCCCCGCCCGATGTTGCTGTCCACTTTCACATGGGCTCGGTGCTGCACCAGGATGCCGTAGACAGTGGACAAACCCAGCCCGGCGCCGCGTCCCACCTCCTTCGTAGAGAAGAACGGGTCGAACATTTTTTCCATCACCTCCGGCGGCATGCCTTCCCCGGTATCGCTCACTGTCAGTTGGACATAATCGCCCGTGAAGGGGAGGGTGCAGATACGGCAATTGCCGTGGTCCACGGCTACGTTGTTCGTTGTAATAGTCAGATCGCCGCCGTCGCGAGCGTGATGTATTGATTGTAGCACGGGCGTCTCGCCCGTGTTTCATTCGCTGCAGGCGCATGGCATGATATGCCCGCAACGCTGCTTTTATCTTCAACTACTGAAGACAATGCACACGATTACAAGCCCTTCAAACCATCTCGCGATGAGCGTGTCGGGAGAGTGTTCTATAGGGCCTGTTGCATGGATGAGCGTGTCGGGAGAGTGTTCTATAGGGCCTGTTGCATGGACGCCTTATCTCATTATCGCGCTCAGCGCCTTTTCAAGAGGGTGCTCGCCTGATTTGCGCGAGAATCGCCGGAATCAGCGCGAGAATTGCTTCTCCCGTTCGACAACGACTACCCGGCGCCGGCGAATCAGGACGAATGCAATGCCTATATCACAACCATTGAAACATGACCTGCTTTTCGAACAACGCTTTACCCGCATGCCAGATCCAGCTCGGCTTTCTCATCGTCACCGCAGGCGCGGGTTCAGCATAGAAATCTCCCGAACCGAATCCAGCCTTTCCCTTTCCCGTCTCGACAAAGCACCCGCCGCTCCCACTGAACGCAGCGGAGCTTGACACTCCTTCGATCTCGTCCGCGATACGGTGGGCGACCGCTTCCGCCTGCGCGTGCGCAAACACACCGGCTTTCGGCAGGGGCTTGCCCATCTTCAATGGTATCATCGTAACATCACCGAGCGCGTACACGCTGGTAAACTGTGTCTCCATCGTGTGGCGATCCACCCGCACCCAACCGGACTCGTCGGTCAGGCCGGACTCTCGCACCGCTTCGGGGGGGGCGATCGGCGGAACATAGACCAGCAGATCGAAAGGACGGTTGCTTTCGTCGCTGAAAATGACCTGACTGTCCTCGACACGCGACACCTGATGGGATGGAACGTAGCTGATTCCCTTTGACTCGACCATGCTTCGCACGGCGTGAGAGGCTTCCTGCCCCGCCACGCCCATGGGGCCGGGTTCTGCGGAGTGCAGTTCGATTTCGATCTCATCGCGTACTCCGCGCTTGCGGAACATGCCCGCAAGCAGCATGGCCGCTTCATACGGTGCGGCGGGACATTTGTAGGCGGGTGCGGCTGTGAGCAGGACTACCTTGCCGGAGCGGAAGGTCTGCAGCCTGTCGCGCAGCCGTACGACATCATCGAGCAGACAGAAGGTGTAGCCGCTGTCAGCAAGTCCGGGAATGGACCGTGGCGTAAACTCCGCGCCCAACGCAACAATGATATGGTCAGCGTGCAAACGGTTCCCGTCGACAACCACTTCATGTTTGCCTGGATCGATCTGCTGCACGTTTCCCCGCAACACCTCGATGCCTTTACGTTCAAGCCGCTCCAGCGGCCGGGAAATCTGAGCGGGTTTCCGATCCCCTGTCATCACCCAGAGGTACGACGCAGCGAGCGAGAATTGCTTCTCCCGTTCGACAACAACTACCCGGTGCCGGCGATTCAGACGTTTACGCAGCTTGTTCGCAGCCACGACACCGCCGATTCCACCTCCGAGGATAAGTACGGTCTGGTTTGACATATACACCTCATGTTCGAAAAATCATCCAAGTTCACTTTTCAACCAACGGTAACAGGTCTATTCGGTCACCTCGAGATTTACTGTTCGCTCGAAATAGTTACCGATCATCCCTTGTTTCGGGTTGCCCTTGACCGATTCCCCACGTGTCAGCATCACATGCAGTGTCACTGTCCCATCTTGCGCCGTCGGTCCCGGCGCGATGGTCATCGGCAGGGAGGTAAGGTCGGCCTCCGGGTGGAGATCTGACTGATCGCCCACGATTCGGCACGCCATCGGCAAGTTCACATCCCATCCCGGCAGAAATTTCGAGAGAGACGAATCACCGATCGTCTCCTCTGCGACGTAAAGCCATGCATTGCGGTAAGGAGCGGCTCCCCCTTCTTCAGACTGGTAACCGATGATCGTCCTGACGGTTTCCTGTGTGTTTCTGTCCACAACTAACTCGAATGATCCGTCAGCCGTCATGAAACTCTCGCCAGTTGATGCGTCGATGATGTCAATGATGAGATCTTCGTCTTCTACCCAGGGGCCATTGTTCTGGTGGCACGTAAGACAACTCTCCGCATTACCCAGAATACCCACTGCCGGCGGATACGCGACAGCGGAGTTCAGGCCCAGGATCACAAACAGAACTGCTGTTGCACTGACTCTTAACATTTATGCCTCCTATCAAACTGGTTCAGAATGAATCCACCGTCTTCGCATGCCCGGGCAGGCTGCAATCAGCTCACCCAAGTTGGTTCTTCGCTTCTTAGAAAACCAAAATCTTCTCCGATGATAGCGTCAGTTCAGTCAGTGCATCCAACGTGCTCTTGCGTGCTCCCTCGATGATCTCGTCTTCGAGCAGCCCGCGCGCATCCATACACGTTCCGCAAAGCAGAACCCGACCACCCCGTTTCAGCACACCTTTCAGCATTCGTTCGAGGTTGTAGTAGCCATTCGGTGTGTTCTGTCCGGCCTTCGCGGCAGCAACCGAGTCCGCCATCAGGAAAATCGTAACCGATGCTTCCCGCTCCAGACGCAGCAGGTTCATCGCCAGCCGCAGACCATTGTAGGTTCGTTCCGTCCCGTAAGGCGGGTCGTTCAGAATGAAGAGGTAGTTCACTTCCATCTCCTGTTAATCCGCGGAATCCGATGTTTCCGCTTCCACCGGCATCCCAGCCAACAGCCATTCCGGATAGCCGATTTCCAATCGAGCTGCACGGTATCCTTTTGCACGCAATCGCCGAACTGCTTCGGCAGCGAGGACGCAATATCGTCCCCGGCAATAGGCTACAATCTCCTGATCCCGGGGTAGATTCCTGAGGTGCGCATCCAGATCCCTGAGCGGTACCGACACTGCACCCGCGAGGTGACCTGCCTCAAATTCCTCGGTGGGTCGAACGTCGATGACGGTCACATCATGATCCTGAACTCGCTTCAGCAGACGGTTTCCATCGACCGGCTCAAGTCCATCGCTGCTGCTGAAATACTCCCGAACAAGACGTTCCAGGTCGGCGAGACGTGCTTCCGCCAGAGCCTGCAACCCGCGGTATCCTTCAAGCACTTCAGGACCGACAAGGCGGTAATAGACAGAGAGTCCATCCTTTCGCGTTGCGACAAGGTGGGCATTCTTGAGGATCTGGAGATGACGCGATGTGTTGGCGACCGTCAGGCCACTCTCTCTGGCCAAAGTCTCGACATTGTGTTCTCCTTGCGCCAGCAGGTCAATCAGCTCGACCCGCTTCGGACTCGAAAAAGCGCTGGCCATCTTGGCGAACTGCTGAAAGATGGCGTCTTTGAATTCGCGACCGCGCATACGCACCTCAATCCTGACCACACTCGTATTCAAGCGTTCAATGGAATAGTACAACAGGCGTGGTCGAGGATCAAGTCGATATGATGGAACCAGAGAGACGCGGAGCCGCTTACCGTCGCCGAGGGATTCCTTCAACGGCTCTTCCTGATCGCTTTCAACCCCGCCTTGCGCAAGGAGGCAATTTCCTTCAGAAGCTGGTCTCGCGATTTTTCCCGATTACCCACGTCAGCCCGCCACGTCGCTAGTGGAGCGTTTCACGTGCTATGAGCGATATCTGCCCCGGGCAGCTTGTTGTG
>CAZYOC010000326.1:0-4245 GCA_964648415.1 uncultured bacterium
AATGTCCCATGATGTCATTCCTGCGAAAGCAGGAATCCAGAATAAACAAGTACTAAAGAATCTTAGTGCCAGTTCAGATCAGGTTGACTCGTTGGCTTGAAATCCGACAGTGAACTGTCGGGCCAAACACCAGCTGATTCAACACTCAAACTCGATCTGAATCGGCATTAGCATGTTCGATTCTTTGCAAGAACTACTATAAACTAAATTGAGGCATGCAGTTACATCTCCAGCCCGGGCAGCGACCCGAAGAATGTGAAAGACATTGGCGATTCGTTCATAGCAATGACGAATATGAATCAGGTGTCTCACATCATGCTGCTCGGGGCATATACTGATGCTCGAAAGTTATGTCCCGTGACGTCATCCCCAGCGCAGAGCCTGCCCTCGATTGCTTTGGTCGGGGGCTGGGATCTACTCCTTTTCCAGCTCCGATGAGGCATTATTATCAAGCATCCGTATAACCCTTCAGTTCATCTGAATCGGTCCCCTGGTTCAAGTTGACTCGCTATCCTGGAAACCCGACAGTAAACTGTCGGGCCAAACAACCCTGCGGGTGAACAAAAAATCGTGCAAGGTTTGAGAAGAAAGACTCTCAGCGCATTGCTTCTCGCTGGGTTCGTTCGATCACATTGATCGCCTGGACCGCTTCGGCCACATCATGCACACGCACCCATTCAATGTTCGCGAGCGCACACAGGCAGACTGCCGCCAGCGTGCCTGGAAGTCGATCCGTCACTTCGTCCGCCCCCGCCAGCGACAGGAATCGTTTCCGCGACGGACCAACCAGCAACGGCAGCCCGTGGGTCCGAAAGGCTTCCAGCTTTGCCAGGATCTCGTAATTCTGCGCACGCGTCTTGGCGAAGCCGATACCCGGGTCCAGAACAATACGGGCTCGTTCAATTCCAGCCGCTTCACACATAGCCACTCTTTCCGCCAGGTGATCGTTGATCTCGCCAATCAGATTGTTGTAGTCCGTATCGGTGACCATGGTTCTGGGGGTGCCCCTCATGTGCATGGCTACATAGAACGCGCCCGTCTCAGCGGCTACCGGTATGATATCAGGATCGAGCAGTCCCGCTGAGATATCGTTGATCCAGCTCGCGCCCGCTTGCAACGCCTGCCGTGCCACCTCGGCCTTGGTGGTATCAATTGAAATAGGAACCCTGGTGTTTGAGGCCAGTTGCTCGATGACCGGGAGTACCCGAGCCAACTCCTTCTCCGCACTGACACCCTCTGCCCCGGGCCGTGTGGATTCGCCCCCGATATCCAGAACAGCCGCCCCTTCATCCGCCAAGCGCAGTCCATGCGCCACGGCTTCTTCAACTGCGCTGTGCCGGCCGCCGTCGTAAAACGAGTCCGGCGTAATGTTCACAATCCCCATCACCCGGGTATGCATAGAGCCTCGCAGGTTGGTTTCTTCGAAAGATACACAGACAGCCCGAATCAGGCATTCGAAAAACAGTCTTTCGCTCTTCAGCGAACCACCTACCAAAGAAAAGCTCCCGCCAGCTCCCTACACAAGTCCCTGCGGTTACCTTTTCCGTTTTTCGACCGTATATTGCTGCTTACTCTTTTACGGACAACAGGTTGAGCGTTTTTTTACATGGAGTTTGGCATGACTTCACAGGACGGACGTCTCGAGATACGCTGGAATCCAGAACAACCCCTTAACGAAATCAAGTACATGGGTGACCCGCCGGTCGCCATGGAACTGCTTGAAGAAATCGCCGACCTGCGAAAACAGGCCGGCCCGGAAACGGTATTGCTCGGTCATGCTTATCAACGCGCCGAGGTGATCCAGTTCTCCGATGTGATCGGTGATTCGCTGGCGCTCAGCCAGCACGCCGCCGCTCTCGACAACATCAAGCAGGTGGTCTTCCTGGGGGTACATTTCATGGCGGAGACCGCCGACATGCTGACTCCGGCGGAGGCGCCGGTGATCCTGCCCGATCTGCGCGCCGGCTGCACCATGGCCGACATGGCCCCCATCGAGGATATTGAAGACGCCTGGCGGCAACTGGGAAGCGTCATAAACCTGGAAACCGTCACTCCGATCACCTACATCAACTCCACCGCTGCGGTCAAAGCCCATGTGGGACGCCACGGCGGCACGATTTGCACATCGTCGAACGCTGTGAAGATTATCAAATGGGGCCTTGATCAAGGAGAAAAGATCTTTTTCTTCCCGGACCAGCACCTTGGACGCAACACCAGCTACAAACTGGGTATCCCTCTCGACGAGATGATCGTGTGGGATTCCGACGAGCCCCTGGGCGGCAATTCAGACGAAGCGATCCGCAACGCCCGAGTGATCCTGTGGCGCGGGTGGTGCTCGGTGCATCAGCACTTTCAGCTCCAGCATTTGCATTACTGGCGGAAACGCCTCGAGGACATCAACATCCTGGTGCATCCGGAATGCAACTTCGATGTGGTCCAACACGCCGACTACGCCGGCTCCACCGGCTACATCACCAGGATGATCGAGGAAGCCAACCCCGACAGCAAATGGGCGGTGGGCACGGAGCACAACCTCGTGTCCCGTCTGGCCATCGACCACAAACCGCGTGGCGTGGAGGTCTACAGCCTGGCCCCTTACGCCTGCCTCTGTTCGACCATGTTCCGTATTACACCGGAAGCTTTGCGTGATAGCCTGACAGCGCTGCTTGACGGCAGACACCGGCATTTGATCACGGTCGATGAGGAGGTGAAGCTGCCGGCTCTGGAAGCGCTGAACCGTATGTTCGAGATCACCGCGGGCTACTAACACGAATCCCGTTTACGACTTGCCAAAGGGCTTACCAGCGGCTACCTTCCGCTATGGCCAGACCGGTACGCATACCCATTCCCGGCGCAACGTATCTTGTGCGGATCCGGGCGAAACAGGGCGAGGAGCTTTTCACCTCCGAAGAGGAACGGGCGCTGTTTCTGCTCTCCATGGGTGAAGCGGCCTTTGCTGCGGGTGTGAAGATCTACGCCTTTTCCCTGTTACAGACATCGGCTCTGCTTTTTGTACGCAGCGGCCCCGATCCCTTGTCCGGCTTCGTCCATCGTTCCCTGGCTGGTTTTTTCAACCGTCTCCGGGCGTTCTCCCATCGGAACAAACCGCTGGTGCACGACCGGCATCGTGAGATCCTGGTGGAAGAAGGCGCTCCCTTCTTCCCCATCCTGCAACGGGTGCATCTGGCGCCGATTATCGGCCGGCACTGGTCTAACCAGAGCGAAGGTCGCAAGTGGGGCGAGATATCGACAAACCGTTGGACCTCCTACCCGGTTTTCATCGGCTCCCTGCCCGCTCCTCCGGGATTTGACCGCGAGGTTGTCCTGAAGCGATTTGAGCTGCCGGACAAAGACCCGGTTAAGCTCTTCGCCGACTACATCATTCAGGGCGTAAAAGAGCACGGTGAGGATGTGCTGGATCATGTGCATGGGATGACGTTGTTCGGCACACCGGAATTCGTGGACCACTACATGGGCGCGGCGAAGAGCCGGGAAGCCTTGAAATTGCGTCCACAGGAGCTGGCGCTGGCGGCGGCAATGACACAAACGTCTTCCAACGAGCGCTTCCACCGGATCCTGCGGCATGTCGCCGCATTCTTCGACACCACGCAGATATCGCTGGTCCGCGTCCGAAGCCGGGACCGGGGACGCAAGTACCTCGTGGAATTGGCGGCCCGGTACGCCCTCGACGAGTCTGGAATCGCCGGTCTCGGGAAACGCCTCAACACCACCGGAAGTGCGATCGCCCACCTTCGCCGCGCTTTTCGGATGCAACTGCGTAAAGACGAAACCGCACGCGACCTGTTTGACCGCCTCGAGATTCGAGTCCTCCAAGACCAGTTTAAAGACGAGCACTGATCCCCGCACCGGCTTGCGCCCCACATGCTTTAACCCGGTTATTTCACGAGACAGGGTGGCATGACCCGGTTTGCTGTGCGCCCAAACTACGCTCATATTGTAATTCTCGAATGAAATGTCCCATGATGTCATTCCTGCGCAGGCGGGGATCCAGACATGTCTATATACTACAAGATGTTGACTATGAAAACCATAGGCTGAAAACGATTCTGATAATGAATTGCCAACATGTTGTATTCTTGAACCTTGCCTGGATCCCCGCCTGCGCGGGGATGAGAGTGGGTACGATTCGGATACTGTTTCCTGCGTGGGATTGACAGCGTTCGTTGCCGGCTCCATGGAGACAAAACATTCAAGAATTCGTATAAACTAAACTGGATTCCTGCT
>CAZYOC010000327.1:0-4234 GCA_964648415.1 uncultured bacterium
CTCATTCCAGCGAAGGCTGGAATCCAGTCATGTCTATATACTACAACATGTTAACGATGAAAACCATAAGCTGAATCCTATTCTGGTGCTGAATTGCTAACGTGTTATATTCTTGCACCTTGCCTGGATTCCAGCCTTCGCTGGAATGAGAGCGGTTTTTATTGTGATACAGTCTGGAAGGCGGGAATGAGATCCATTGGACATTTTGATACAGTCTGCTGCGCAGGAATGAGAGACATCAGAATTCTGCAACAGCCTGTATAGATCGCATCAAACTGACAGGGAAACCTGTCTTTCAGTAAGGTGGGTATGATAGAACGCAATTCCAGAAGAAACGTGCTTCTCGTCGTCCTGCTGGGCGTCGCAATCCTGCTGACCCAGGGCTGCGCGGCGTTGCGTGGAACCGGTAAATCCGAGCTTCCCGGCGCCTCCTGGACCGCAGTGGACACCTGCGCTCGCGAGCTGCTGGCGCTCGAAGACAACGGCGCCACGGTGGCGGTGGATGTCCGTGCGATGGACGGCTCGCCCCTGTGGCGCCACGATCCGGACCGTTTGATGGTGTCAGCCTCGGTCTACAAGCTCATCACCGCCGCTTACGCCATGACCGAACTGGACGAGGACTTCCGCTGGGAGACGCGCTTGTACGGGACCGGGCCGGTGGACACGGCGGGGGTGTTGCAGGGCGACCTGGTGATCGAGGGCGGCTGGGATCCCACCCTCACCGGCAACCGGCCCTATCCCGCCTGGCCCTGGAAGCACCTGAAGGCCTGGGCGGAGTTGATGCACGCCATGGGGTTGAACCGCATCGCCGGCAATATCGTGGCCGCCGGAAGCATCATCGTGCCCGACGGCTGGGAGGTCGACGATCTGAGCGCCCGCTACGCACCCGTCATCAGCCAGCTCACCTGGAACGACGGCTGCGTGGGGGTGATCCTCCACGAGGAGACCCGCGAGGTCGCACTCCTGCGGCCCGCCCACGCCTTCTGGAGCCTGGACCACAGCGACTACCGGCTCTATGATGAAAACCAGATGTACGACGAGCTTTACGGCGAATACGAGTTCGCGGAGGATCTGCCCACGAGCTGGGAGCACAACCCGGAGCCGGGTGTGCTGCATCCCTCGCCGGACCCTCGCCACCTGACCGCCGACGCCCTCCGCCAGGCGCTGTACCTGACCGGCGTGGAAGGCGGCGACAGTGTCGTGGCTACGCTGGACGCCCCGGAGCGCTGGAAAGGCGAGACCATCGGCCTGCTCCACCGGAGCCAGCCGCTGGATTCGGTCCTGCAGGGGATGCTGAAGAGCAGCAACAACCTGTGGGCGGAGCTGATCTGGACCAGCGTCGGCCCCGCACGCAAACCCTGGCTCGACCAGACGCAGACCCAGGAAATGCTGCGTCCAATGGGCATGAAGATCAACGGCGCGCGAGGTTTCGACGCCAGCGGCTTGTCACGCCACAACAACCTCAAACCGGTCACCGTGACCGAACTGCTGATCCACGCCGACACTACCTGGGGCGAGCGCTGGCACGTGATGCTCCCCGAACCCGGTGAAACCAACACCACGCTGGAAAAGCGCATGATCGGCAGCTTCGGGCGGGTCCGCGCCAAGACCGGCGGCATGTCGCGGCTCAGCAGTCTGGCGGGCTACGTGTACGACAAACAGGGCGAGCCGGCGCTGACCTTCTGCATCTTCCTGAACAATGACCCCAACGGCGCGGCGTCGCGTGACGTCATCGACCGGTTCATCGCCGACCTCGTCACGCTGCTGGACCGTGGCGCATTGTCTTCCGGAGGACGGTAGCATGCTGTTTGGCCGCAAACCCCTCCGCCACAAACGGTTCGAGCACCATCCCATGTACTACGACCCAAGCAGGGATGAGGACCGCGCCGAGCGGCTCAACTTCGGCCGGTCTCGTAAGCCGAAAACCTATGTCCCCAAACGCAAGAGCCCGTTCAAGTATTTCCTGCTGATCGTGATCGTCCTCGCGGTGATGTGGTCGCTGAAGCCTTTCCGGGAGCAGGACGACGGCGAAGTGAAGGACATCACCATCGGCGCTCAGGACGCGGTGACCGCGCCCGCCGAACAGGGAACATCGCCCGCACCCGACACGTTGAACAGCGTAACCGACAGCTTACACGATTGAAACCCATGTCCGACCAGCCCGACAAAGCTCCTCTGATCCCCGCCGCCGCCATCCAGGTGCTGCCGGAAGGAATCGCCAACCGGATCGCCGCCGGCGAGGTGGTGGAACGCCCGGCCTCTGTGGTCAAGGAGCTGGTGGAGAACGCCCTCGACGCCGACGCCACCCGTATCACCATCAGCGTGAAGAAGGCGGGCATGGACGAGATCCTGGTGGCCGACGACGGCTGGGGGATGGACAAAGACGACATCGTGCTGGCGTTTCGTCGCCACGCCACCTCGAAGATCAAAGACGCCAATGACCTCAACCGGATCACCCACCTGGGCTTCCGTGGCGAGGCGCTCCCTTCGGTGGGCAGCGTGGCGCGGGTGGAGGTGATCACCCGCCGCGACGACCGCGAAAGCGGGTTCCGTTATCTCGTCGAGGGCGGCAAGCCCAAGGGACCGGAACCGGCTGCGCGAGAACGGGGTACGACGGTCAAGGTCCGCACACTCTTCTACAACGTCCCGGCGCGGCGCAAATTCCTGCGCGCGCCCAGCACCGAATACCGTCACATCTACAAGATGTTCACCGCTTACACACTGGCGTATCCCGAGATCCACTGGACGCTGGAGAAGGACGGCAAGACGGAACGCGATCTGCCGCCCGCGGACCTGAAGGAGCGTATTGTCGCGTTGTTCGGCGAGAAGATGCGCGGCGAGCTGCACGAGGTGGACCGGCGCGTGGGAGATGTCTTCGTCAGCGGCTTTATCGGCGGCAGCGGCCTGTTCAAGAGCACAAGAGCGAGCACCGAACAGCTCCTGTTCGTCAACCGCCGGCCCTTCCAGGAATACCGGCTGACCTCCGCGGTGTCCACCGGGTACGGTCCCCTGATCCGGCCCGGGCAGCATCCGTTTTTCGTGCTCTTCCTGCGCATGGATCCCGAGGAGTTCGATGTCAACGTCCATCCGGCGAAGCATGAAGTGCGGTTCCGGGATGACGGCCTGATCTTCGTCGCGGTGAAGACGGCGGTCCGGGAGGCGCTGGGCCTGTCCATCCGTGACGGCGGCGCGCCGGTGCAGGCGTCCTCCTCACGCGGCGGCAAACCGGGTGCGCCTCCCCCTCGGCCCGAAGCGCGCAAGATCGACGGCGTCAAGGAACTGGAACTGCTGTTCGGCAAACCCCCGACGGACCGTTCTCCGCGGAACGTGGTCCCTCCGCCTCGAAGCGAACCGTCGCAGCACACGCCTCACAATCACGCCGATGCAACTTCCGGCGGCGACATGATGCGCAAACCGGTCACCGCGCTCGATGAGGGCAAGACGCACGCCGACCCGTTGACCACGCTCCCTCACGAGACCGCAGCGGAACCGGAACCGTCATCCGGGGGCAGCGTCGAACGGACCAAGGTCTGGCAGCTCCACAAGACGTACATCCTGTCGCAGGTGAAGAGCGGGCTGGTGATCATTGACCAGCATGTGGCGCATGAACGCATCCTGTTTGAGCGCGCGTTGGCCTCCATGAAGGAGCGGCCCTGGAGCGGGCAGCAGCTCCTGTTCCCGGTGGTGGTGTCGCTGGACCCGGCGGAGTCGGGGTTGTTGGAGGACCTGGCCCCGAAGCTGCTGACCATGGGGCTGGAGGTGGAGCCGTTCGGCGGCCACGACTGGGCGATCAAGAGTCTGCCCACCGGTGTGAGGATCAAGGGCGAGGAGAAACTGCTGCGTGAGATTCTGGCGGATTTTCAGGAGAGCCACGAGGTGCAGATGGCCCCGGAAGAACGCCTGGCCGCCTCCTTCGCCTGCAAAGCCGCCATCAAAGCCGGCGACCCGCTGAACCTGGAGGAGATGAACGCCCTGATCGACGAGCTCTTCCAGACCGAATACCCTTTCGTCTGCCCCCATGGCCGCCCGGTGGTGGTCAACCTCTCTCTCAGCGACCTGCACAAGATGTTCGGACGGGAATGAGAGCTGGTGTCGGTGCGCCAGCCTGCCGCCACGCAAAAAACAGCGCCCTGGGACATCCCTCTGGTGTTACGCGAAACAGTGGACATAACAGCTTAATTGGTTCCTCGCTATTTCGTGTGGGTAGTGTGCCAGTCCCCGGGTGACGGGTCGT
>CAZYOC010000328.1:0-4219 GCA_964648415.1 uncultured bacterium
GGATTCCAGCCTTCGCTGGAATGAGATCGGTTCCTATTGTGCAACAGTCTGTATATGTCGTCTATGAAGATATTGTTCAGGACGAGCAGGTGGGTTTGTTCATGCAGCGCTTCAGCGCCGACGGAGAAGCGCTTTGGGAAGATCCAATATTACTGATGCCGGGAACGTGGCAAGGCAGACGAGATATGGAATTGCTTCCTGACAATAGTATTTATGATTTCAGGGCGCCTATTTCGTGAAATATCCGGGGATCGCCGTACGCGCCCTCCGCTGTCATCCCAGCGAAGGCGGGGAATCTCCTCCATTCCCAGTGCGCAGGGGGGAAGAAAACTCCACCAATCGTGTTCACCTTCCACAGAGGAAGCGCCTGTGTTCTTATCCAATCGCCAAGTTCAGGCGTTTGTGCGCTGCAATCACGCATATTAACGACAACAAACCACCATTAGCTGGCCGGTGGGGGCCACAAGTGATCATACTTACAGGGAGGAGGAGGCTTGCGGCAAAGAAGACTGTCGCTTCTTTGGTAAAGTAACGCAGTTCCGCAACCTTCTCTGTGGTCAATCAATCCTTCTTCACGAACTCGAAGTAGGTTTTCGCGCAATCGGGGCAGATCCCGTGGCTGAATTCCACGTCGATCCGATCTCGGATGAACAGCTCGACCTGGATCCAATGGCCCTCTTCGTCACGGATTTTCTTGCAGCCGGAGCAGATGGGCAGCAGGCCGCTGAGGGTGCGGACGTCGTGCAACGCTTCTTCCAGCTCCTTGTTCCGCTGCTCCAGGTGGTTGCGCATGCGGGTGTTGGCGATGTGGGTGTGGACCCGGGCGATGAGCTCCTTGGATTTGAAGGGTTTGGTCACGTAATCCACCGCGCCCAGTTCAAAGCCCTTCACAATATCATCGGTGTCGGTTTTTGCGGTCAGGAAGATCACAGGGATGTCGGCGGTTTCTTCTTTCTCTTTCAACCGCCTGCATACCTCGTACCCGTCGATATCAGGCATCATGATGTCCAGCAGGATCACTTCCGGCTTGACTTTGCCCACCTGGGCCAGGGCCTGCTTGCCGCCGGTGGCGACCGACACGTTGTATTTCTTCTCCATCAGGATGGTCCCCAATACCTGCACGTTCTTGGGGTTGTCATCGACGATCATGACCGTCGCGCCTGATGTCACGATTTCGATACTCATATCCTGCCTCACGTTTCTGTGTTGTGGATCGCCTCGGCAAACTGCGGGAAGCGCTTCAACGTCTGCTCCATCTCGCTGGTCTGGAACATCATGGCCTGGGTGCGGAGCTGATCGCCCCAGGCGGCCAGAGGTTTGAACCGGTGTATCTGCCCAAGCTCAATCGCCTTCTCGGCGAACTCCATCACGTCATTGACAATCAAGGTGTCGCTGACCTGCTCCCACAAGGGCTGTAGTTTATCCTTCATCACGCTGGTCAATTTCTCCACCTCGATCACGTTGTCGTCCAGGCTCAGCAGCGGTTCTTCCACTGCCTCAGCCTCTTCGCCGGCGCCCTCAGGCAGGTGGTACGCCAGGAAACGGCTCAGGGTTTCCACAATCTGTGATCGTGTGATCGGTTTGCTCAGGAACCCGTCGCAGATCTGCTTGATCTGGTCTTCCTCGATCTTCATGGTCGACGCGGTGACGGCGACGATGGGCAGATCTTTCGTGGCCGGATCATCCCGCAACCGACGGGTGGCTTCATGACCGTCCATCTCCGGCATTTTGATGTCCATCAGCACCAGGTCCGGCTGCTCGGCCTTCACCACTTCAATCGCTTCATACCCATTGGTCGCTTCGAACACCTGCAAATCGTAGTCCGCCAGGAAGCCCTTGATCAGCTCCCGGTTGACCTCAATATCCTCGGCGATGAGGATTTTAGCGGGTTCGAAGATGATGGCGTGGGGGTCGATGGCGCCGTGGCCGTCATCCACGCTTGCGACCGAGGCGATTTCCACATCCTCCAGAACCACGCTGAACGTGGAGCCTTTTCCGGCAGTGCTGGTTACCTCGATACGTCCGCCCATCATCTCCACTAACCTCTGGGAAATCGCGAGGCCCAGACCGGTGCCGCCATACTTCGCGTGGCTCTGGCCTTTCTGCTGCTCGAACGCGCCGAAAATCTGCTCCACCTGCTCCTGCGGGATCCCGATGCCACTGTCGACCACTTCCACCCGCAACCCGGTCGCCTCCGGATCCTCTGCGTCTGTCAGCGCCTTCGCCACCAGCTTGATATAGCCGCTCTCGGTAAACTTGATGGCGTTGCCCAGCAGGTTCAGCAGCACCTGGCGCAGACGGGACTCGTCGATCACGATGGCGTCGGGCACGCTGTCATCCACTTCGAGCACGAAGTGGAGCCCCTTGTCGGCCACCTTCTTGGAGAAGATCATCTCCATATCGCCCAGCAGCTTGCGCAATGACATGGCGTCGTATTCCAGATCCAGCTTGCCGGCTTCCACCTTGCTCAGGTCCAGGATGTCGTTGATCAGCGTCAGCAGCGCCTTGCCGCTGGAGCTGATCACCTCCACGTATTCCTTCAGCTTGGCGTCGTCGATCTTGTCCTGCAGGATTTCAGAGAAGCCCAGGATGGCGTTCATCGGGGTGCGGATCTCATGAGACATGTTGGCCAGGAAGACGCTTTTGGCATGGTTGGCCTGGTGCGCGGCCTCTTCGGCTTTCTTGCGCTCCTGCACCTCGACCTCCAGCTCCGCGGTGCGTTCACGGACCCGTTCTTCCAGTTCGTCGCGATGCCGTTCCAGCTCGCGGGTGTAGTGCCCCAAGGTATCCAGCATGTGATTGAACGCCTGGGTGAGGTCGCCGATCTCATCATCCGGCCCCGGTTGGACCCGGTCTTCGTAGTTACCCTCGGTGATCCGTCGGGCGGAGGCGGTCAGGGCTTCCAGCGGTGTCAACACCGTCCGGTTCAGCAGCAGCAGCACCGCAATCATCAGGACAAACAGCGCCACCACGAGCAGCACGGCGATGGGCATAAAATGCCCCACCCCGATGGCTTTGGAAAGGTCGGTCACCGCGACAATGTACCAGTTCATTTCCGGGATGTAGGCCACAGTCACCAGCGGTGACTCGCCCTCCAGCCGGGCGTCGAGGGTGATTACCGAATCCGGTTTCGCCTTGAGAGTGGCCATGGCGTTTTGCAACGCATTCCGGTCCGCCTTGTCGGGCATCAGCGCCTGCAACGTGCTCTGGGTGGAGTCGCCGCCGGCGACGGTATTCAACGCGATCATATCGGGGTCGGGATGCGCCTGGATGGAGCCTGTGTTGTCGACCAGGATCGGCGTCACCGCTTCATTGTTGTTGTTCATCAGGTTGTCGATAAATTCGCTCAAGGGCAGGCCGGTGCCGGTAATACCCAGCTTCCGGTCACCGTCACGAATGATGATGTTGATCCAGAGGTTGGTCGAGCCGATCACGGAGTTGTGGTCCACGTTCAGGTCGTAATTGTCCACGTTTTCCAGTGTGGAATAGAACCAGGAATCCTTGGTGGAATCGGGATGGAGCACGTCGGTGAGCTTGGAGTCGGCATGCTCCGCGCTGCCGTCATCGTAGTAGTAATTGCCCGAGTTCCGGATGGCGAAGAAATAGCGTTTACTCTGGAAATACTGGCGGTAGCTTTCCAGTTCACGCAGGGCGCGTTGTTTCAGGTCGGGATCGTTCTCGTTGTGGATCCAGTCGATCAGGAGGGGGGTGGTGGCCATTTTTTCGCAGAGGGTGATTTCTCGCTCAATGGGCGCGAGGATGCGGCCCTTTTCGCGAAGGGTGTATTCCACAGCGAAGTCTTCGCCGATTCGATCAATGGAACGCTGCAGGATCACAAAAAACAGCGCCAGGGCGAGCACCCCGGTCAACAGGTACAACAGCAGAATCCACCGGATAAAACGCCCTCGGATCCCCGCGAACAAACCATTGCGCATGTTCCGCCTCCCGCACCGCTTCGTCAGTCCACTGTATGCTACAAGCTGTGTTGAAAACTATTTGCCCCGGGCGGGGAGCCACACCGGGTTCTCGTTCATGGCCATATTGGATAGGAGTACACTATCTCGCATCAAGCTGCCCGGAGCATAGAGTGTTTCTCGAAAGTAATGTCCCATGATGTCATTCCTGCGAAAGCAGGAATCCAGGATAAACAAGTACTTAAGAATTTTAGTATGTTCGATTCTTTGCAAGAACCACTATAGGGCCTGTTGCACGAATTCTG
>CAZYOC010000329.1:0-4214 GCA_964648415.1 uncultured bacterium
TTCCAGCCTTCGCTGGAATGAGAGACATCAGAATTCGTGCAACAGGCCCTATATCGCGAATGGGTTGTCGATATTGGGGTCATCATAACGGCGTAGTGTGTCAATCCATTCAGGCATCATCTTTTTTATTTCTTTTTTCATCTCATCAAGCATAACTTTCTCAATAAGACCTTTTTCTTCCAGCATGAATGTGTAGAACTTTTTCAGGCTGGCGGCATTGGAGCGAATATTGCCGGCTGAGGCCCACATCGCTTTGCGAATAAACCAATTACCTAAGAATGAACTCACGAAAAACATTCCTTCCTCAGCTGGCGTGGCATCATCATGCAGCAAGAACTCGTTCAGATAAAATGCGATATTCTCATGGTGCTTTTCAACAGTTCTATCCGATAAGTTTTTGTCACGTAACCAAGTGACAAAATCCATCAACAAATCCTCGTTTTCATCGCGAATTTTCTGGCATTCTCGTTCGTAGTTATCAAAATCGAAAGACATAAACCCCTCCTCTGGTTTGTAAAACATCCATTTTAAGAATGTTTCACGATTTAGCCCTATCAAACCTGCTGCAAGGAACCGCTACTCTTCCAGTTTTTCTTGTTCTTGTTCGATGTCGACATCAATTTGTTCCGGCTTCAGATGCTGTTTCGCGTACTCCAGATGCAGGCCCTCATCCTTGAATAGGTCCACGATTCTACCGTCGATGTGATTATCCTTGACCATGAAGCCCAGGATCTTGATGGCCTGGGTGAGGGGCATGGGTTTCTTGTAGGGGCGATCCGACGCGGAGAGCGCCTCGAAGATATCCGCCACGGCCATGATTCGCGCGCCCAGACCGATGTCCTCGCCTTTCAAACCGCTGGGGTAGCCGGTGCCGTCCAGCTTCTCGTGGTGTGCTCCTGCGATGTGGGGAACGTTGCGCAGTTTCTTCGGCCAGGGCAGCTCTTCCAGAATCCTGATGGTCATCGTTGCGTGATCGTTCATCTTCTGTCGTTCTTCCGCGTTCAACGTCCCCTTCCGGATCGACAGGTTGTACAGCTCCTCGCCGGTGAGATAGGGGTACTCGCCGCCGTTCTCACGGTATTTCTGCGTCGCCAGGTTTTCCAGGCGCTCGATTTTATCGTCGGCCATGAACTCGCCGCCGGTGTTGGAGTCGCGAATAAACTGGATATCGTCGTCGAGCTGCTTGAGATCCGCCTGGCATTCTTCCTCGATCTTCTCGATGCGTGTATCATCCTTATCCTGCATCAGCAGCTTGACTTTTTCACGCTCGGCTTTGAGCTGCCGCTCCAGCTTGATCGCGTGCCAGCGGGTGGAGACCAGGTTCACACGGTCAAAGATGGTTTCCAGCTTGTTGCATTTATCCACGACATATTCCGGGGTGGTGATCTTCCCGGTGTCGTGCATCCAGGCCGCGATCCTCAGCTCGTCCAGCTCGTCATGCGAGAAGCAGACATCCGCGAACGGTCCCTCGGTTTGGGCGTTGATGCGCTCTGCGATCTGCATGGTCAGCTCGGCCACTCGTTCGATATGCCCGCCGGTGTACTTGGACTTTTCTTCAATCGCGGCGGCGATCGCCTTGATAAAGCTCTCGAACAAGTTCTTCAGGTCGCTGATCAAACGCCGTTGCGTTATAGCCACCGCGGCCTGGCTCGCCAGCGCGAGTGTCATCTCCACCATCTCCGCACTGAAGGCGATGGTCTTCTTGTTCCGGTCCCGGGCGTTGATCAATTGCAGCACGCCGATAATCTCATCCTCGTGATCCCGCAGCGGGGACACCAGCATGGACATGCTGCGGTACTTCAAGGACTGATCGAACTTTTTCGTACCCTCGAAGTTAAAGCCTTCCGCCTCGTATACATCGGGGATGTTGACCACCTCGCCCGTGGTGGCGACATACGCGGAAACGTTGGTGTGGTTGTAATTGCCGTTCTCGTCGTAAAGCTTCACATTGGGGATGGTGACCGGGTTGCCGCTCATGCCGCCCATGGCGATGTTGAGCGATTCGGTCTGGACCACGTGAAACGCCAGCTCCTTTTCATCATCGGTGACGAGGTACACTGTGCCGCCGTCGGCGTTGGTAAACCGGCGCGCTTGCTGCACAATCATTTCCAGAATGACATCCGGGTCGCGTTGCGCGGAGAGCGCGCTGCCGATGTTGGCCAGCTCGTTGAGGTTGGTGGCCTGCTCTTCCGTGAAGGCGCGAAGATCCTCGACAATGCCTTCGATCAGACGATGGATACGCGGGTTTTCACTGAAAACCGTCGCCTGGTTCTGCTGTTCATCCGCCATGGGAGACTCCGTGGTCCTGCTGATGTCTGCGTTGCGTGATCCCGGCTTCATTTCCGAAGAGATAATATACAAGAAGGCCGGACGTGAAGATAGTGACTCGAAACAATTAGGCCAATATAACATTCTGTACGATACGACGAAATCCCGTGGAAGGATTTCCCGAGACGATACCCCGTCTCGTTGTGAGGGGGCAAGCGGGTGGAGTCATTGCGTTTATCGGTTGCCTGCACTAGCTTACCCGGCATGACAACTGCACCCGAAAACCCGATTGCGGTCAACACATTGTTGACACACGCTCACCCCGATCTGGACGCGGGGTTAAGCGTCTATTTTCTTCGTAAGCACGGTGAAAAACTCTTCCCGGGCGTAACCGACGCAGGGTTGGAATTCGTATCCGCCAACACCCTTCCCCAGGGGCAATCCCCCGACGAGCTGGAGCGCAAGGGCGTGTTGGCCGTGGACACCGGCGGCGGCCGTTTTGACAACCATCCTGTCAAAGGCGAGCTCAACGAGGACAAGTGGGATACCTGCGCCTGCGAGATGGTGGCCAAAGCATTGGGCGTCGAGGAGGAGAAGGGGTATCGTTTTCTGCTGCCCTTTACCCTGTTGCAGGACACCCAGGGCCGCAGCCTGACCAGCAAAGACGCCTCCCATCACCTGTTGGCGCCGCACAGCCTGCTGGATGGCCTGCACCGCCTGCTCGAGGATGACGCCCAAGTGGTTGAAGCCCTGACGTACCTGATTGACGGCCTGGTGAAACATGCCGAGGGCGAGGCTGTTGAGTTTTCCGTGTATGCGGAGCTACTGGATCGTACGCTGGGGGCGTATCTCGAGGACGAGTACCGGCCAATGAGCGAGTACGACCGCCAGGAGCCGGATCCCTGGCCGAGCGAAGGCGTGGCGCATGTGGCCGCTCGCGCCAAGGGCTGGGAACGGAGGCGGGAGCTGGAGAAGCTGCTGCGCACCGACGCCCGCCTGCTGGCGGGGGATGAAAAGGCGTTGCCGGACAAGGAAGAAGAGATCCGGATCCTGCTGCCGGCCGCGCTGCATGGTTTGAGCCTGCTGCATGATGAGAAGAGCGACGAGTACCGCAAGGGGGCGTTTACGCTGCTGAAGGCGGCGATTCAACGTGAAGCCGACTGGTTCAGCGCCCTCGATGAAGTGAAACGCAGCGCCCGAGTCATCCGTGGACGCGCAGGCACCCTGATCGCCATCGCCAGCAAGAACGGCCTGGTGATCAAGGCGGCCCGGTACCGGCGTGGCAATCACGCGGTGCTCTATTTCGACCCGGTGATGGGCAATGTGACGGTGCAGGCGGGGTTGAAGAAGGACGGCTCCCCGAGGCTGGACCTGGCGCAGGTCGCCGGCATGTTGCGTATTGCGGAACAGATCAAGCGAGACAAACGGCCCGGGTTGGAGAACCTCGATGGCGTTGGCATGATCGGCGGCTGGTTCCTGCACCCTTCACTCCAACTAATGAACCGTGGCTCCCCAAAAGCGCCTGACGTGGACCGGACGGCGTTTGACTATCCCGAGCTGATCGAGTTGCTTTCCTGTGCGGTGCAGCCGGAGCAGAAACTGCCCGACGCGTACTGCCCGCCGGACAAGTGCCTGGAGAAGGGGTGTGCGTTTTATTCGCTTCGCCTGTCCAACTGCTTCAATCACCGGCGGAACCTGAAGGAGCAGCCGAAGAAGGGCACATTGGGCGATCTTTTCGGAGATGAACTGAAGAAAGTGCAGAAACATTCCGGAAAAGGAAAGAAGAAAAAAAAGAAGAAGTAAAGAAGGTATGGAACGTAAATTGTAGCTCTCAAAAGTAAGACTCGATGGATGTGATTTTCGCCTTCGAGACAGTATCAGAATCGGCAACGATGTCATTCCTGCGAAGCAGACTGTATCAAAATGTCCAATGGATCTCATTCCCG
>CAZYOC010000330.1:0-4208 GCA_964648415.1 uncultured bacterium
TTCCGGTTCCAGCCTTCGCTGGAATGAGATTCCTCTCGCATTCTGGGACAGTCTGCTTCGCAGGAGTGAGAGACATCAGAATTCTGCAACAGTCTGTATAGAGCTGGAACCGGAGGAGATCCCCGCCCCCGACCAAAGCAGGAGGGCAGGCTCTGCGCTGTGAATGACAGCGGTGGGCATGTGAATGGCAGCGGTGGGCGTATCGAGCCATACGTGAACAAACAGATAGTGACTCTTGTTCATTGGTGTTTTGAAATATCTTCGATTGCCTTCCCCTGAAACTTATCACTATCCTCGAGGACTTTGGGGGCTCCACCGCCATAAACCAACTCGACTATCCTCAACAACCTGAGGTTATCGTCCACGTCTTCGGCATGGAAGCTGAGGGACATGGAAGGGGAGTGGTACGCTTATGGGCGGCGAAAAACCTACCCGCGAAGACTTGCAGCAACGAGTGCAAGCGCTTGAAACAGAGCTCGCATCCACCCGTGAGAAGCTCGACAGCCTCTGGGGCATCACCTCGCTGGCGGAAGCGGACATCAAAACGGTTGCCGATCATACCCTTCACGCAATCACCCGCCTTACCGAGAGTCCCTACGGGTTCTATGGATTCCTGAGTGACACCGAAGACCTCTTAACCATCCATGCCTGGACACGGGATACGATGGATGACTGCCGGATGGATGAACTTCCTCTCGAAACCGCAGTTGCGGAGGCCGGGATCTGGGCGGAAGCTATTCGCCATCGCAAACCCTTGATCCTGAACGATTACAATGCTCCCCATCCCGCCAAAACGGGACTGCCCGAAGGCCATGTCCCCATCACACGGCTCCTGGTCGTCCCTTTCATGCTCAAGGGGCGGGTGGAAGCTGTCGCTGCCGTGGCCAACCGCAAGGAGGAATACACCCGGGACGACGCCGACCGCATCCTCGCCTTTCTGACCGGCATCCAGGCCATCAGTTGCAGCAAACGAAACGAAGAAGTTTTGCGTGAGCAGGAAATTCGCTACCGTCACCTGGCCGAACACGCCACCGACATGATTTCCACGCATGACGCCGAAGGCGTCTACACGTACGCCTCTCCGGCGAGCCGGGTGCTGTTCGGGTATGAACCGGAAGAGCTGCTGGGACGAAATGCGTATGAGTTGTTCCACCCCGAAGACGTTGCTAATATCCGCGAGAAGCACGATTCTATTCTGAACGGTGACACCTTTCAGACCTTGAGGTATCGCCTGCGGCACAAGGAGGATCATTATCTCTGCGTGGAAACCACCAGCAAGCGGATTCTGGATGCAGACACGGGTGATGTGCTTGAGATCATTGCGACAACGCGGGACATCACCGAGAGCAAGGAACAGGAACGGGCGTTACGAGAAAGCGAACAGCGCTATCGTGATATTTTCGAGACCAACCGTGCGGTGAAGCTGCTGATTTCTCCGGACTCGGGCCGGATTGTCGACGCGAATCCTGCTGCGGTCGACTTCTACGGCTACTCGAAAGAGGAGCTGACATCGCTGAAGATCTGGGAATTGAACACGCTGGGGGAAGTCGGGTCGCGAGAATGTATGGACCAGGTGCTTACCGGCGAACAGAAGACGTTTGAGTTCCAACACCGTCTGGCGAACGGCGATATTCGTACTGTGCAGGTGTTCAGCGGCAAGCTCGAGGTGGGCGGTGAAACGCTACTGCACTCCATTGTTGTCGATATTACCAAACGCAAAGAGATGGAGGAAGCGCTTCGAGAAAGCGAAAAACGGGTAAAGCATAAACTCAACGCCATCCTGAAGCCGGAAGGTGACATCAGCGACCTGGAGCTGGCTGATATCATTGATACAGAGCACCTCCAGGCGATTATGAATCATTTCTTTGAGCTGAAAAAAGTTGGGATCGCTATTGTTGACATGCGGGGCAATGTGCTGGTCAAAAACGGCTGGCAGGACATCTGCACACAGTTCCATCGCCGCCACCCGGTGACCTGCAAGAACTGTATCGAAAGCGATGTGGAGCTGAGCCGGAGCGTGACGCCGGGTACCTATAAAGCTTACAAGTGCAAGAACAACATGTGGGACATCGCCACTCCGATCATTATCGGTGGCAAGCAGATGGGCAACATCTTCCTCGGGCAGTTCTTCTATGAGGGCGAAGAGATCGACAAAGCCCTTTTCCGCAAACAGGCGCGTACATACGGGTTTGATGAAAAAGAATACATGGACGCGCTGGAGCGTGTCCCCCGGTTCACCCATGAGCTGGTGGATGCGACCATGCTCTTTTATACGGAGCTGGCGCACCTTTTGTCCTCGCTGAGCTACAGCAACATCAAGCTGGCCCGCACCCTGAATGAACGCGACACCTTACTGCACAACCTGGAAGAGAGCGAACAGAAATACAAGCGTCTTGTGGAAAATGCCCCGGACCTGGTGTACATCTTCTCCGACAAGCGCGGGGCGATCTACTGGTCGGAACGGGTGCAGGATGTGCTGGGCATGGAGCCGGACGAGTTGAAAAAGGACCCGACGCTCTGGCAAAACGCGATCCATCCCGAAGACCGTCCTCGGGTGAAACAGAAAATCGACGAAAGCGTCAACCTGAAACCCTTTGAGGTGGAATACCGGATCCAGGATGTCGAAGGGAACTGGCACTGGTTTCTGGACCGCGTTTTTTCCATCCGCCGGCAGGACGGGGAAACCATTCTCGAGGGCATCGCCACCGACATCACCCTACGGAAAGCAGCGGAGCAGGACCGGCTTGAACTGGAGCGGAAAATCCTGGAGGCTCAGAGGGCCGACAGCCTGATGACCCTGGCGGGCGGCATCGCGCACGACTTCAACAACCTCCTGGTCGGCGTGATCGGCAATGCTGCTATGCTGCAAGAGGAGGTGGCCGGTATCCCCTATGAACTGGACATGGTGGAGGACATCCTCGGCGCCGCGGAGCAGGCGGCCGATCTATCCCGGAAGATGCTCGCCTACACCGGCAAGGGCTTGTTCGATACGGAGGAGGTGTCCCTGAATGATCTGGTTCAGGACAATCTCCGTGTCATCAAGGCGAATCTTCCGGCCGCCATCTCGCTGAAGGTCGATCTGGGCGAGGATCTTCCCCCGCTGACGGCCGACGAGACCCAGCTGCGCCAAGTCGTGATGAACCTGGTGACCAACGCAACGGAAGCCATCGGCGAGGCCGGCGGGATCCTTTCACTTCGCACCTGTGTTCGTGAGTATCGTGAATCCGAACTCAGGGAATCGTATACGGGCGATGTTGTGCTGCCGGGGGCGTATCTCACCCTGGAGGTGGCGGATACCGGCGGCGGGATCCTGGTGGATGATGTCGCGAGCATCTTTGAGCCGTTCTATTCCACCAGGTTCACCGGCCGGGGGCTGGGGCTGGCGGCGGTGCAGGGCATTGTCAAAGGCCATCGGGGCGCCATCCTGGTGAGCAGCGGTCCTGACCAGGGGACACGCATCCGTATCCTGTTGCCCGCCGGACAGCCTGCTGCGGCTTCCCGGAAACGCTTGAACGCTGTGGGGACCGGCAACGACAGCCGGGATGAGCAGGCGGTCGTGCTGGTGGTTGACGACGAGCCGACGGTGCGGACGGTCGCCATGCGGATGCTGCGCAGACTCGGCTACCAGGCGCTGTTGGCGTCGACCGCCGAAGAGGGGCTGACCATCCTGAAAGCCCACAAAGATCGTATCCAAACCGTCCTCTTGGACTACACCATGCCGAACAGCTCGGCGCAGGACACCCTCGCCGCCATGCAAGCCATCAACCCGGATCTGAGTGTCGTCATTTGCAGCGGGTACAACGCGGAACAGATCAAAACCCATCTGGCCGAGTTCAACCTGGCGGGATTCCTGCAGAAACCGTTTTCACTGGAAAATCTGACTCGTGTTCTGACACACACGTAGAATACCATGCCGCATGTTTCTCGCCATATCCGGTGGAGCGAGATAAGAGATGCCTATCCGCCCGACGTTGTATCATTGCTTTTCAGTTGGCTCCTCTTCTAGCCCCGATTTTTCACGAGTATTTATGCTTCGTTAACATAACCCTGAATATTGGGTTTCTTCCGAAGAATCGGATATACAGAAAACTCGAACCCAGCTTCTCCCCGACTTGCTTTACAGGCGACTCGAGACTGTGCGCCGGCAGCGTACATCGGCGGCATTCTCAAGTGCTAAACTTGTGACTACCCAGCAAATCGGGCCATGC
>CAZYOC010000331.1:0-4107 GCA_964648415.1 uncultured bacterium
CTTGACTCATCAAGAAACAAGCAGAAACGTTCATACCTGGTGCAATGGAGCACTACAAGTACATCTTGTAACTCAGCTTCACATTCCGCCCCGGCTCCGGCATCACGCTTTTCACGCGCGACAGATGATTGCGATAGGTCGTATTGGTCGCGTTTTCCACGGCCAGCACAACAGAATGCAGCATTCCCTTCCAGGGACGGGTATACTGAAGACTCAGATCGAGGCGCATCCAAGCGGCGGTGGCGGCCTCCTCCAGCGCATCGGGATCGTCCGCCACATACAAACGGTCTTGCGCCGCCGCCCCGATCAGGCTCGCGCCCAATGTCCAGCCCGAAGCGCTCCAATGGACACCCACTCGCCCTGTCAAGGGCGGCATCAACGGCAACGGAACATCACGGTCGGTCAGCATGCCCTGCACATAGCTGCCGGTTGCATCCACGGTCCACTGGTGGTCCGGTTGCCACTCCCACGAGGTCTCCATTCCCCACATCCGAGCGTTCTTGCCGCTGTAGTGGTATTCGTACAGGTCGGTGCGTGAACGGCTGCGTTTGCCGGTAAACGCCGGGAAGATATAGCTGTTAAACGAGTTGAAGAACACAGCCGTGCGGCTGTTCCATCCCTGCCGGCGGTATTTCAGGAAGACTTCGCCGCCCGTGCCGGTCTCCGCCTGAAGGCGTGGATTGCCGATTTCATAAGAATACGCCGCCAGGTGCGGCCCTCGGCTGAACAGTTCCTCCACGCCCGGAGCACGAAAGCTCTTCATTGCCGTCACTCCCCAGGTAACACTTCCGCTCACGGGCCGTTCCATCCCCAAGGCCCCGCTCACACCGGCAAACTCGCGATACCCGATGGTGTCAATGGTAACGCTGTACACTTCCCGGTCGGGATCCACTTCACGCCAATCAACCCGGAACGCCGCCTGCCAGTGCGTCTTGCCAACCCGCTTCTGCTCATACAGAAACGCCGCAGCCTGCCTTTCGCGGGTGTTGGGCGTGTAGGTGAAGCCGCCGGTGGCGTAATCCCGGTCCTCCATCCAGACGCCGACCACGCCCTCGTCCAGTCCAAGATGCGGCCCCATGTGCAGCTTCGCTGTAGCATGATGACTCAGCACCCCGAACTCCATCCCGATGGCGTCGCTGGATTCATATTCAGCGTGATAGTATCGGGCGAAACTGTAGTCCAGCTCCAGCCGCCGCAGGGTTTCGCCGGGCAGATTGATGATAGCCAGGGCCTGCATATTCCGGCGATTCATTTCAATATCCACACCGTTGGGATGGGCGCCCACGAAACCGCCGGGGATGCCGTAAACAGTTTCGTAGAGCGTCCCCGCAACGCCGACCACTCCCCAGCTCCGGGGCAGGCTGATCCCCATGGAGCCGTTGCCGGTATTGATCCCTGTATTGCCCAGCAAGCCGTCCGGCGTGTCGATATCCGACGCGGTGCGGTAGCTGCCGTCAATCCGTGCAGCGAACGGCCCGACTGGAGCAGCCAGTTGTGCGCCCCCGCCCGCTCCCCGGTTGACCGTTTCCGCCTGCATGGTGACAGAGCCCTGCACCCGGTGCAGCTTCAGACGCTGGATGGCATTACGCTCCACATTGATCACTCCGCCCAGGATCCCCGGACCATAAAGCAGAGTCTCCGGTCCCCGGATCACCTCGATACGCTCGGCGGTCAGCGGTTCAATAGCCACCGCATGGTCGGCGGAAGTGGCGGACAGATCACCGGTACGCCGGCCGTCCTCCACCATCAGCAGCCGGTCGCCGCCCAAGCCCCTGAGAACGGGCCGCGCGGGAGCCGGACCCATGCTGCGCTGTGCGATCCCAGGTTCTTCGTTCACCGTTTCCGCAATGGTGATCCCCAGGTTCTGCTGCAACGCGCCGCCTTTGAGCGAAAGCACCGGGTCGTGGTACACGGAACCGTGATCACCCCGCGCTTCCACCGTAACCTGCACCTCATCGAGATCCAGCGCTCGCGGGCTCAGCTCGATCAGCAGGTACAGGGTATCCCCACCAGTCACCTTTAATCTGCGCACCAAATCACGATAACCAAGGTGAGTTACACGCAAGGTGTAAACGCCTTCCGGTACGCTGAGAAAATGGAACTCGCCATCGGCATGCGCTGCGACGCCTGAGCCCAACTCGTCGAGCGTCAGGTGCGCCCAGCCGACCGGCTCCTGTGTTACAGCGTCACGGAGTTGACCGACTATGACTCCGGAAGCAGCGGGCGCCGCCCTGCCGACGGTCAACGTCGACAGGGCAATCGCCACACTGAAAATCAACAACCGTGCATGAATGCGCATCCGGTTCCACATCATTGAACCGTGATGTCAATGCCCGGCGATTCGTAATGGGAATGATCGCCATGCAGAATGGAGAACACCGCGTTTGTCTGGCCCGCAGCAATCCCGTTAAGAAGGAATACCCAGGTGCTTTGCGCTGAGGCTGTGGCCACGGATTCATCGGCAATCACAATACCGAGCGAGTGATCCGCTCCCGGTTGAAACACGACACCGTTCTCGTCAAACAGGAAAACCTCGATATCCTCGGTGCTCGATCCGGCAGCAACCGTCAGCGAACCGGTAACCTGGTTGCTTGCATCGATATGCGCCAGCGTATCGGAGCCGGCGACCAGAAACATCCCGACCGGGGGACCATGGTGGCCTTCCTCGTGATGCACGGCTGCGCGAAGATGGGGTGAAATGTACCCGTAGTGGTCAATGTGCTTGACCCTCAAACGCACCCAGGAAGCGCCTTCCATCATTCCGGTCAGATGGACCTCCCAATCGTGAACATGAGCCTCAAGCATGTCGCCGTTGCCCACGACAACCTCCAACTCATGATCCGAGTGATGATCCGCATGGTCGCCCGGATAGAACCACTCGCCTTCATCGTTGAGGAACCAGGCTTCGAACTCCATGTCACTGCCCTCATGCAGTTCGATCAAGCCGGTCACATCCGCGGAATCAGCAGTTTCCGCCACGATCACATCTTCACCGTCGGCAACCAGCTTGGAACCCACGGCGTGAAAATGCTCGGAATGATCATCGTCGTTGACCGGGTTGTCATCGTCTTCGCACCCGGCGAATACCATCAGTATGGCCGCGACCAGCACGAGCCATACACTGTGTCTTTTGCTGAACATCAGAATTCCTCCTTGTTACAAAGCGCCCGGCAACCGGGTCGGCCTCGCCCCGGGCACACACGTCGTGCCGCGAAAAGGCGCATACGCCGCCCCCGGCAGGGCGCAGAACACCTGTTCTTTTGCACCCCGTTCAGAGTCTCCCTTTTGAGTAACTCGCGAAAGAACTGTCTCATTGGATCATCCCCAGCGTAGGCGGGGATCTCCTCCGTTTCCGGACCTGATGAGACAGACTTCTCAGGATTCAGGATAGAGAATCAAGGTGCGGATACTTCGTCACTTTTGTGTGAGAGTTACGACAGGAGAGCGGGCGGACCGCGCTGGTAGGCTTCCGGCTGAAAGCGGGAAAGGATGTGGATGGGCGTGGCGGCGGGTAGATACGCCGCCGACACATCCGGTTCCAGGTCAAGCACAACAACCGGTGCGTGGGATTGCGTCAGCACCAGCACCGGGCAAGGATCATGCGACTCGCCATGCGAATGAATGGCGTGCCCCGCAGAAACCGCAGCAGGGAGATCGCCGGTACAGCAAACCTCCTCGTGGCTGTGGTTGTGATGCAGGTCCAGCGTGGCTGTCAGCGGTATGTACACCGCCAGCAATGCCAGAGCGATGATGCTTTTCACACTGCGGTTGAGCACGTTCGCCGATCCCGTTGCCTCAAGTCGAAGGCAAACCTAACACAGTTTGGCCAGGATATGCAAGATAAGACAATCCAAACGGGAGCAATACAGGGAATGGGTACTCACGAATGAAGCACTCTTTTTCCGCATCTGGCGCGAGCCGATTGTTGTGAGCAACAGGATTTCACATTGTCCCGGGCAATGAACGCAGGCTGGTGTTGCTTGTACCAATGGTTCATCGGCGCCCGGGTCTATAGGGCCTGTTGCACGAATTCAGATGTCTCTCATTCCAGCCTTCGCTGGAATGAGATCGGTTCCTATTGTGCAACAGTCTGTATAGTAATTCTCG
>CAZYOC010000332.1:0-4107 GCA_964648415.1 uncultured bacterium
GATTCCAGCCTTCGCTGGAATGAGATCGGTTCCTATTGTGCAACAGCCTGTATAAGAACTGCTCGACTTTTGGTCTGGATGATGTAGGCAAATAGTCTTAAGTAGTTGAAAAATCGACTCTGCGAGAGTTGTCTGTGATATACAGATGAAATAGTTTCGTATAAATCTTTAGGGTTTGTGGCGGGGGAATAGCAAAAAGCATGGATTGTTCTTTTGTGATTTGTCTCCAGGGGAAACAACGAGGTGGACCATGAGCAGTGAAAACACAGCCGTCCTGGACCCGGTGGACGAAGCCACTGCCGGGGCGGAAGACACCCAGGCGAACAAGTACCTGACCTTTGTGATCGGGGAAGAGGAGTTCGCCATCGAGATCCGGTTTGTCAAGGAGATCAACGGTATCCAGGACATTACCGAATTGCCCGATGTGCCGCATTATGTGAAGGGCGTGATCAACCTGCGCGGCAAGGTGATCCCGGTGCTGGATGTGCGTCTCCGGTTCAACATGGCGGAGAAAGAGTACGACGAGCGTACCTGCATTATCGTGGTGGACATCAACGATCTGTCGGTGGGACTGATTGTGGACGCGGTGTCCGAGGTGCTGGAGATCCCGCCGGAGAGCATCGAACCGCCGCCCAAGGTGAACCTGGGCCAGGCGCAACGCTACCTGCAGGGGATGGGCAAGGTGGGCGATGAGGTGAAGATCCTGTTGAACACAAAGAAGATGTTGGTTGAGGGCGACCTCGAGCTTCTTGCCGAGGCTGCCGACTAAGTTCCCGGCGCAGGCGCCGGGGTTTCCCCCAGAGCTGGCGCCGCCGACCCTCCCATCGGTGGCGCCTTCCTTTTTTGCCTGCGTAGCCGCGAATTCCCTTAGGCAAAAACAAGGTTTTTCAACGTACATAACACAACCAGACATGAAGTTGATAAAGCCATTTTTTCGATCCTGCGAATAAAAGACTTAAGGATCGTTAAGAAAACAAAAGGTAACATTTTTCAACGAAAGGTGAGGGGGTTGTGATGGCAGGTTTCAACGATATGAAGATGAAACCGAAGCTGATTCTGGCGTTTTTGCTGACCGGCATCGTGCCGCTGGTCCTGATCGGCTGGATTTCCGCTTCCAAGTCAGAAAAAGAGCTGGTGAACTCAGCGTTCAGCCAGCTCGAAGCAGTGCAAACCATCAAAAAGCATCAGGTGGCGAGTTTCTTCGAAACCAAGCTGGCCGATGTGCAGGTGTACAGCACCAACTCGGCAGTTGTACAGGCGGCGGAGCGCTTTGAACATGCATGGCAACACGGCGGCCCGAACGGTCCGGAATACCGGAAATGGGCTTCCACGCATGGCGAGAAGCTCAAAATCTACGAACAGACATACGGGTACTACGACGTCTTCATCATTGCAGCGGATGGCGATGTAGTCTTCACCGTAGAGAAGGAGAGCGATTTCGGTCAGAATGTGGTTTCCGGGCCGCTCGCGAATTCCGGCTTGGGGGAAGCCTTTCGGAAGGGGAAACAGGGAGCGGCGTTTGTTGATTTCGCCTGGTATGAACCCTCCAAAGCGCCCGCCAGTTTCATTTCCAGCCCGATTCGAGGGGAGAACGGCGAGCTGGTGGGTGTGCTTGTGTACCAGGTGCCGCTCGATTCGATCAATGAGATCATGCAGGAACGCAGCGGCATGGGCGAAACCGGTGAAACCTACCTGGTGGGACCGGATCTGAGGATGCGTTCCGATTCCTACTTGAATCCCGAAAAATACTCCGTTGTCGCCAGCTTCCGTGAGAACAACAAGGTGGATACGGAGGCCGGGCGTGGTTCTGTGAAGGGAGAAAACGCCACTCGTTTCATCAAAGACTACAACGACAACTGGGTTGCGAGTAGTTTCTCGCCTCTTGAAATGCCTGGAGGCCTTCGCTGGGGCATCATTGCCGAGATTGACAAGGCGGAAATTCTGCAGCCTGTGGGACAGTTGAAGAGCAGCATCGTGATCTGGGGGATCATCGTGGCGTTGCTTGTGGGTGGTCTGGCCTTCCTGGTCGCGTCCGGCATCGCCAATCCCGTCATCTTAATCACCGAGGGCGCCAAGCAGTTGAGCGTGGGGGATGCGAAGCTCGAGGGGATGGATACCAGTAAAATTGCGGCCATCAACAACCGGGGTGATGAACTGGGCGAGGTCGGCAGAGCGTTCAGCGACCTGATCGAGTTCTTCAACCACAAGGAATCGGCCGCGCGAGCCATTGCCGCCGGCAACCTGCAGGCGGATATCCAAGTCGCTTCCGAACAGGACAATGTCGGCAAGGCGATGGTAACCATGCGGGATCGCCTGGCCCAGTTGATCGAAGAGATGAACCACATGTCCGAAGAGCACGACGCCGGCGATATTGATGTTCAGATTCCTGCCGGCAAGTTTGAAGGGGCGTTCCAGGTGATGGCCCAGGGCGTTAACGACATGGTCAACGGCCACATTTCGGTGAAGAAGAAGGCCATGGCCTGTGTGGCGGAGTTCGGCAAGGGCAACTTCGACGCGCCGCTGGAGAAGTTCCCCGGCAAGAAGGCTTTCATCAACGACACCATCGAGGCGGTGCGCGCCAATCTGAAGGCCGTCATGAACGACCTGAAACACCTGGCGGACGCCGCCCTGGAAGGCGAATTGCAGACGCGCGCGAAGGCGGACCAGCATCACGGCGACTTCCAGAAGATCGTGCAGGGAGTGAATGATCTGCTGGATGCCGTGATCAGACCCATCCAGGAAGCGCAGGACGTCCTCGATGCCATGGCGCAGAACGACCTTTCGCAACGGGTCAAGGGTGAGTACAAGGGCGATCACGCCGCAATCAAGAGGGCGTTGAACGGCTCGCTGGACGCTCTCAACGACATCCTGCAACAGGTCAACGTGGCGGTGGAACAGGTGGCGTCCGGGTCCGGGCAGGTGTCCGACTCGAGCCAGTCGCTGTCGCAGGGCGCGGCGGAGCAGGCCAGCTCGCTGGAAGAAGTCACCTCCTCCATGACGCAGATCGGCAGCCAGACTCAGCAGAACGCGGAGAACGCCAACGCCGCCAACCAGCTCGTGGGCGAAGCGTCCCGCAGCGCGGAAGAGGGCAATGCTCGCATGCAGGAGATGCTTTCTGCCATGCAGGACATCAACAACTCGTCGGGCGAGATCGGCCGCATCATCAAGGTGATCGACGAGATCGCGTTCCAGACGAACCTGCTGGCGCTCAACGCGGCGGTGGAAGCCGCGCGTGCGGGTGTCCACGGCAAGGGTTTTGCGGTGGTGGCCGACGAAGTGCGGAACCTGGCGCAGCGTAGCGCGACCGCGGCCAAGGAGACCACGGAACTGATCGAGGGGTCCACGAAGAAGGTGGAGGCCGGCTCGAAGATCGCGCAGGATACCGCGGGAGCGTTGGAAGAGATCGTGACCGGCGTGAAGAAAGTCAACGATCTGATCGGCGACATCGCTGCGGCGTCGACCGAGCAGACCCAGGGCATCGAGCAGATCAACGACGCACTTGGTCAGATCGACAACGTTACTCAGTCGAACACCACCAACGCGGAAGAAAGCGCCAGCGCGTCGGAAGAGCTGTCCAGTCAGGCGGATCACCTGCGGCAGATGGTGGCGCGTTTCAAGCTGTCCAACGGCAGCCGGGCGTTGTCCGGCGGCGGATTCAGCGACAGGGGCGGCCAGAAGAAACTGTCGGCCGGGTACGGCAAAACGAAGAACAGCAAGGCCGGCGACGACAGCGGCAGTGAAGTGCATCCGGAGGAAGTCATCGCGCTCGATGATGATGACTTTGCCGACTTCTAGATGATCCTGCGGCTGACAGGCCGCGTCTTACCAGAACAAACAGCCGTTCTCTCTTCCGGGGGCGGCTGTTTGTTCTCAGAAGCGTGGCGTCTGTACAGGCGATTTGGCCCGGTTTGCTGTGCGCTTGCGGACGGTCTGAAATCACAATCAGCGATGGGTTGTTCGGCCCGACAGTTTACTGCCGGTTTCAATCCGGTCTGAGTGTTGAATCACAGTTTATAGTAATTCAAATGCCCCATGATGTCATTCCTGCGAAACAGACTGTATCAAAATGTCCAATGGATCTCATTCCCGCGAAGGCGGGAATCCAGG
>CAZYOC010000333.1:0-4086 GCA_964648415.1 uncultured bacterium
AGCGGGGGGATGTGGAGGTCACGGTGTACGATGTGCTGGGGCGTCGGGTGAAGGAACTGCACCGGGGCGCGCTGGAAGCGGGTTGGCATCGGGTGACCTGGCAGGCCGACGCGCCTTCCGGAGTGTACTTCCTCCGCGCTCAGGCCGGAGGCTGGTCACAGGTACGGAAGATGACACTGCTCAAATGAAGATTGTCTGTAATCTCTCCTGATCCCCCCTGCCGAGTTTCGCCGTGATTCCACCACCGTGGTGCTTTTATACCAAGTCAGAGCTCCAGCCCAACACCCAGCCGCACAATCCGGGGCTCATCGACATGGCTCGGGTTGTGGAACCTGTCGTAATCCGCGAGCGACTCGCCCGGCGTCATCCCCCACGGCTTCCCCGTCCGGCTGTTCACCTCGAGCGGGTTGGTCCTGTCGAACAGGTTCGTGATCGTCGTGAACACGTGCAGCTTCACGGGCTCGAACAGCAGCGCCTTGCTGAGATGCAGCCCGACATTGACCGAGGCGTCCATCCGTTTGGAGTTCAGCGGGCCAAGCTGCTCGCCGGACGCTGAAAACGGGGTATACGGCAAACCGGACATGGCGGAAACGGTGATCCCGGTCTCGACACCTTTCAGCAGCGACGTCCCGAACACAGCCGGATAGGCCTCGCGTCCGGTGGCGAACGAGACCATCATGTTCAGCACATGGGTCCGGTCGAAGTCCAGGGGATACTCGGTGTACACTTCCCGGGGCAGCGTGGAGCCGTCATCGCTGGTCGGAATCTCTTCCAGCCGGCTGCCTTCCGCCTTGCTCCAGGTGTAGTTGACCTGAACGCCCCAGTAATTGGAAAGCGTGCGCACCAGGCCGACCTCCAGGCCGCTGACAGTCGCCTCGTCGATGTTGACGATGGCCGCATAGGCCGAGCTTCCGCCGACCAGCACCTGCCGTGTACCCACCAGGTCGGTGATATCCTTCCGGAAGCCGGTGATGGTCATGCCCCAGTCCGGGTTCAGCACGGCCTTCAGGCCCATTTCAAGCGCGACGGTTTTCTGGGGCTTCAGCTTCCGGTTGCCCACCACGTCAAACGCGCCCGCAAGCAGCGAGTCCGGTTCAAGATCCGTGGTGTTCATGAACAGGTTGACATAGTCGGGGAACTGGAAGAAGCGCCCATAGGCGGCGTGAAGCGTCACCTTGTCCGTCAATGGGTGCGCCACCCCCAGGCGTGGGCTGAGCTGATACGAGGCCGGCGCTTCCTCTTTCAGCGCGAGGGGGTTCTCGATGTCCGACCAGCCGCTGCTCTGTGGGTTGACATAATCCAGCCGCATGCCGGCGTTGACCACCAGCGAGGGCAGCTCGATGTTGTCCTGCAGGAACAGAGCGCCGTCGATCACGTCCTCCTCGAACCGGTCGACCTGTCCCAACCGGCCGCCGTCGTAACCGATCTGCAGGTTGCGCCAATCCTCCAAGCCGACGCGGTGGGTGCGTGCCTCCAACCCGGCGTCCCACTGATGCACGGCGTCCATCTGCCAGGTGACCTTCGAGGAGAACGCCAGGCTGCGTGACCAGGAGTCGCGGTAGGTGTCCGACCAGTCGTCGCTGTCGTGGAAATAGGCGCCTTCCGGCAGGGTCTCCAGCGGTTGCTCCCGGAGCGGGATGTTTTGCAGGTAATCCCCCCACTCCTCGCAGATCTTCGCGTCGCTCTCCTTGCGGAAGTACCCCAAGTGAACCGTGTAGTAAAGATCTTCCGACTCGGAACGGGTGAAGCTGAGCCCGACTCGCTGGCTGTTGTCGAACTTGGTGTGGTAGTGATCCGGGTTGTATTTCCAGGCGTGGTTGTAGGCTTTCTTGTCCGCCGCCCGGAAGGTCCCGCTCAGGGCGAACTTGCCCACGGGCGAGGTCCAGGCGGTCTTGCCCATCACCTTCCGCACCCATTTGTACCCGAACGGCTCCCAGAGATCCTCCGGCTCGCTGATGCCGAGCACGAAAAAGGTGAGGTTCTTTGTAAACGGGACCGGTCCGGAAAGTGTCGCGGACAGACGCCCCTCAACCGGGATCCAGGGATCGAGTTCATCGAGGACTTCGGTCTTGGTATACTTCGACGCGCCCGTAACGGGGTCACGCTGTGAGTCGCCACCCGTGCCCGTCCAGTCCGCTTGGCGATACGGGCTTTTGTTCAGGAAGCCCGACTCGTATTCCAGGCTGCCCTCGTAGTGGTCGCCGCCCTCGCGGGTGATGATCTTGACAATGCCGCTCATGGCGTCGCCGTATTCCGCGTTGAACGAACCGGTGAGGATGCTGAGCTCCTGGAGAAATTCCCGGCTGATCTGTTGCCCTCGTCCGCCACCCAGCGGGTCTTCCACTTTAACGCCGTCCACGTAGTAAGCGATTTCTCCGGCGCGTCCCCCACGGATATGCAGATCGCCGGAGCCGTCGGTCACCGCGCCCGCGGTCAGCGACACCACCTGCGCCATGCGTCGCATGGGCAGCCGCCGCACGACTTCGCCTTCCACGATTGCCTGTTCGCTGGTGGCGGTCAGGTCCACCGGCGGTTTCTTCCATTGGACCACGACCTCATCGGTCTGCACCGCGGCCGGTTCCAACGCCACGGGCAGATGGGTGGCGCGGCCGGACTCGATGCGGACATCGTCGATCACGTGGGTCCGGTAGCCCACGTAGCTGATCCGCACCGTGTAGCGTTCGGGCGGGATGCGCAGCATGGTGTAGAACCCGTTGAGATCGCTGGCGGCTCCAAGCGAAAGCGTCTCCAGCCGAATGTTGGCGCCGGCGAGGGGTTGGCCGGTTGCGGCGTCGGTGATGCGGCCACTGAGTTTGCCGGTCATGCCGGCCAGAGCGGGCGCTGTCAGTGTCAGGCAGAGCAGCACCAGCAGGGCGGTGATGGCTGGAGGGTGGTGGTGGCGACGTTGTGTGCTCGTCAACATGATGCGTCCTTGTCGTGTCGCGGTTACGGCTCAGTGAAAAGGGGACTGTTACCTTCGCAAACCAATTTACTTTTGAATTACAGCGATGCGGTTTCCGAAAAGGTAACTGTACCACTTTTCACGTAAATCGCTTATATTAACAATGGAAAAAATGGGTACAGTTACCTTTCTGATTATCCTTTTCAGAAGAACTCGATCCTTGTGTTATCAAAAAGGTAACTGTCCCCTTTTCCTCCCTTTTCACTCAAGTTGAATTCACTTTGGATCCTCCACGAATCAACCTCAGGCTTTCCAGTGGTTTCCAGCGGTCGAAAGCCTGCTCGAAGGCGGTATGCAGCACTCGTTCGATCTCGCGTTGCGCATCGGGCGGGACAATCAGCCGGGCATAGCTGTCCGGATCGTTCCCGTCCAGCACCTGGAGCGTCTTCCAATGCCCGGCCCGGATCGGCGCCTGTCCGGTGTGTTTGAGACTGGTGACTTCCTGGCGGCCGATCGGGATCGCCTTTCCTTTGTTTGCAATGAAGAGGAGCTGCGGCGAGTCGCCCTCGGGAGTCGACAGGTCCAGCGCGTACCCCAATTCCTTCAGCACACGGAGCTGGAACCGGTAGAACAGTTTCTCGAAAGCCGGCTTGGGCGCGGTCAACGCTTTCAGGTAGCCCAGGGTGACGGTAAACAGGCCCTCGTGGGGTTCCTGGCCGGTGAGGGTGCGGGCGAGGGTTTCCAGCGCGGCCTGCGCCCATGCCAGTCGTTCCAGATCCTGGTGAATCAGCCCGTATCCGTCTTCGAGGGAGACTTCCCGCAGCAACTGCAATTCGCTTTTCGTGGAGGGCTTCCAGATGAGCTCCAGCAGGGCGACCGGAATCAGGGGCGTCGGTGTTCGCTTGCCGCCGGCGCGCGCGCCTTTGGCCATGAAATGCACCCGCCCGTGGGAACGGGTGAAGACATGGGCGATCAGGCTGGAATCCCCATGGGGGAACCGGCGGAGAACCAACCCTTCGCTTTTCTCAATCGTCGCCACAGATACAGACCCTTCGCAAACAATGACGCCATAGCTTACACTTTTCTGGCGAGCCAAGCAATCCCCACGGGGGACGTGATAGGCAACCTCTTATACAGACTGTTGCACAATAGGAACCGATCTCATTCCAGCGAAGGCTGGAATC
>CAZYOC010000334.1:0-4076 GCA_964648415.1 uncultured bacterium
GACTCATCAAGAAACAAGCAGAAACGTTCATACCTGGTGCAATGGAGCACTAGAACCAGAATGGTGTTCAACAGGGGGTTTTTATGGTTAACATGTTGTAGTATATAGACATGACTGGATTCCCGCCTTCGCGGGAATGAGATCCATTGGACATTTTGATACAGTCTGGAAGGCTGGAATGAGAGACATCAGAATTCTGCAACAGCCTGTATACAACGAACGATCTAGCGTTATTATGTTGTCTATGAAACACTTACATCGGAAGAGATTCGACAATAGGAACTGACGACTCCTGTAAAAATGTCCGAATCACACTTTCCGGCCAGGCTTCTTAAAGAAGATGTGTGTCCGAATAGCAGAGGATTCTGCTATGCTGTCGCCAGGTCGGACGGCTCCGAAATCATCATTTCCGCCATGTCCAGATGAATCGACACTCGATCCTCGAACTGCTCCCGCACGTCCGCCTCCAAATGCAGCAGCTCGTAATCCTCATCCTGCATCTCTACCCTGCAGGTCTGAATGCCGTTGTGGATGCCTCGCGAATGGCAAAAACGGTTGGCGACGGCGACCACTTGGGTCAGGAAGGCGAGATTCTCGAGTCGCTCGTAGTCGGCGTGATGGTGCATGACCGCCTCGATGACGGCATCGTCCAGGGGCCACCAGTACTGGATATACCGTGCGCCCGCTTCGGCATGATCAATGCGGTAGGATTCATCCTCCAGGTGGGACAGCGCCAGGTGCTCGTGGTCTTCGATGTCGCGCGCCACCTTGGCCATCAGCAGCTCGTAGCTCTGCGGGGCGAGGTAAGCGAAGACCATGATGCCGATGTCGTGCATGAGCCCGGCGATGTAAGCCAGGTTCTCCGCGGTCTTGCCGGCGCGCGTGACCCGGCACAGCGCCTGCGCCACATAGCCCGTGGCGAGACAATGCTTCCAGAACGCTCGCTGGTCGATGATGCGCACGGAGTCAAACAGCTTCAGCATGGAGAAGGAGGCGACGATGTTGCGCGCTTCACGCAGGCCGATACGAACAATGGCCTGCTTCAGATCACTGATCCGGGTTCGACCTCCGAACAGGGCGCTGTTGGACACCTGCACGACCTTGCCCGCCATGGCGGGGTCGGTGCGCATCACATCGGCCAGCTCGCCAATGCGGACATCGGGATTGGTAATCAACTTCTGAACTCGGATCAACGCTTCGGGCAGGGCGGGTAAATCACCCCGGCTCTCGATCAGGGTTTGAATGTTTTTCATGCCGCACCTCTTCCTGAACTCTCATTCCAAACATAGAGAAATTAAAGACTAAAAACACAAACGTGCTCTCGGTCACGCTTAACCCTTGCGGCAGATCACGTAATATTTACAGATTTCAGATTGTGGAGCATTAAAAAATTTGGGTTTAGGCAATTCAAAATTCAATGTACTTATTTGAGAGGAGACTCCTCCATCGCTTGCCATTGAAGGCGACCAAATACAAACAGCCGGCCCATGTTCATCCGGGCCGACCGGCAACTGACACGCAAAGCCAATATTATCAAGCACCACCGATAAACAGGTCCGCCATTTCGATGTGCATGCCGGCCAAGTCATCGAATCTCTCGAAGGTCTCCTCGTCCATTTGGAGTATTTCGAATATCTCCATGTCGAGTTTCTCGTCATAGATCTGTACACCGCTGAAGACACCCCTGGCGTTGCAGTAGTGGTTTGCGGCGACGACAGCTTGTGTGATGAAGGGCGCCCGGCTGATGTCATCCTTCCAGTCATCGTGGTGAAGCGCGATAGCGTCGATCACCGCTTCGTCCACCGGCCACCAGTGTTTGACATAGAGGGCGCCCACCTCGGCGTGTGTCGTACGGAACGCGTCCTCCTCGGCGTTAACCAGCACCATGTCGGACAAGGTGCTCACATCGCCGGAAATGCGGGAAAGCAGCTCTGAATAGCTTTCCGGCACAAGGTAGGCAAAGACCATCACGCCGACATCGTGCATCAGGCCGGCGATGTAGCCCATATCCTCGGCGCTCTTGCCCGCCCGCAACACCCGGCAGATGGACTGGGTCAAAAAGCCAACCGCCAGGCAATGCTTCCAGAATTGCTTCTGGTCGATCCCGCGAACGCTGGAAAACAGCTCCAGCACCGACACCGAGTAAGCAATGTTTCTTGCCTGCTGCAGGCCGATTCGCACAATGGCCTGCTTGACGTCGCTGATTGTGCTCCGACCGCCGTACAAGGCGCTGTTGGACACCTGCACGACACGCCCGGCGATGGAGGGGTCGGACTGCATCAGTTCCGCCAGTTTGGTGAAACTGACATTGGGATCGGCGAGCAACCTCTGGATGCGAAGAACGGTATCAGGGATGGCGGGCAGCTCGCCCTTGGATTGGATGATCTGACGGATATCTCGCATACTCCTTCCTCCTCCCAGCAGCGTGTAGTGCGTTGTTATGGAAACCAGGGCGAGACGGTAGTTTTTTTGTTGTCACCATTGAAGTAAACTACCGTCTATCCCTGGTTTTTAATCGGCACTAAAGCAGTATACTCGTGGTGATTATCATGTAGACCGCCAGGCCGATGACATCGTTGGTCATGGTGATGAAGGGACCGGAGGCGTGAGCCGGGTCCTGGTTCATCCGTTTGAGCAGGAACGGCGTGGTGGCGCCTGTGATCGCCGCGATCAGAATCACCGCCACCAGCGCGGTGCTCACCACCCAGGCCACCTGGAAATCGCCCCGCCAGATGAAGATGACCCCGGTGAAGATCAACGCGATCACGCTCCCGTTGAGCAACCCCACCAGGACTTCCTGAAACACCTTCCGGAACATGTTGTTCAGGTGGATCTCACCGGTGCCCAGGCCGCGCACCACGATGGTGGAGGACTGAATGCCCACATTGCCCGCCACGGCAATCACCACCGGAATGAAAAAAGCGATGATCAGCAGCTTCGCCAGCTCAACCTCATACTGCGCCAGCACGACCACGCTGAGCAGCTCGCCCAGGAACGCGATGATGAGCCAGGGCAGACGCGCCCGGCTGGCGACCAGGATGTTGCGCTCGTACGGCTCCTCCTCCGTACCGGTCAGACGGCTGAGGTCCTCTTCCGCCTCGTCCTGCATGACGTCCAGGATGTCGTCAATGGTAATTCGCCCGATCAACCGGTCCTGTTCATCGAGCACCGGCGCGCTGATCAAATCGTAACGCTGGAACTTCTGGGCGACCTCCTCCTGGTCCTCGTCGGTGCGGATCACCACCATGTCGGGGTCGGTGATTTCAATGACCGGTTGCTTGCGCGGCGCCAGCATCATCTCCAGGATGGAGATCCGGCCCACCAGCTTGTTGTGCTTGTCCACCACGTAAACATAGTGGATTTCTTCGACGTGCTCGGCCTCCCGCGCTTCCCGTACCGCTTCCACAGCGTCAATCACGTAGGCCGTATCGCTGACGGTGACCAGCTCGACAGCCATCAGGCCGCCGGCGGAATCTTCGTCATAGCTCAGCAGCCGTTCAACTTCCTCCCGGTCTTCCTTTTCGGTGACCGCCAGTACACGCAGCCGTACCGGTTCATCGAGTAGTGCGGCGATGTCGGCGGCGTCGTCGGAGTCGAGTTGGCCGAGGATGTCGCCGATGCGTTCCTCGGTCATGCGTTCGAGGACATCCTCCTGGTCGACCTCCTCCATCTCCGCGAGGACTTCGGGCTGAATTTCGGGATCAACGAGGTCGAACAGGATGTTGCGTTCAAACGCACCCATCCACCCCATGAGCCCGGCGATTTCCGCAGGGTGCAGGGTCTCCAGCAGGGTCCGGGTCTCGTCGAAGCGCTGCTCCTCTACCATGGCGTGGAGCAGGTCGAAGAGGTCTTCGATCCGGGGTCGTTCAGCCGCCGGGGCGCCGGTGATGTTCTCGTCGGTCATGGCGAATTCGCTGGTTACAGGACGTTTAGTGGTCAAACTATAATCTTTCAACACGTTTCGCCCCGGACAGCTTGTTGTGGGCAGCTGGACCACAGGTAGCCCGGAACGATGAAGATTATAGGGTGTCGCGTTCAGAATCGTCTGTTCGCTGCCCGGGTCTAAACTAAAATTT
>CAZYOC010000335.1:0-4074 GCA_964648415.1 uncultured bacterium
CGAGTGTCATTCCTGCGAAAGACACTGTACCAAAACGCCCAACGAGTGTCATTCCTGCGAAAGCAGGAATCCAGGCATGTTTAAATACTACAAGATGTCAGCTATGGAAAACAAACGCTGAAGCTACTCTGGTGCTTGACTGCTAACCTGCTGTATTCTTGCACCTTGCCTGGATTCCCGCCTTCGCGGGAATGAGAGTGGGTTTGATTTCGCGACAGTCTGCCTTCGCGGGTATAAGAGTGGCACGGGTCGTCTCGCCCGTGATGAGGCGCGGGTATGAGAGCGAACAGGAACAGGCGCCGGCATCTATCGTAAAACTCTAAGCTCGGCAATCCGTACTCCCGGAGATCCCATGTTTCCAAACGTCCCGCTTCGCCTCATCCTGCTTCTGGTGTGCTTGCCGGGTGTGCTTGGATTGGTGACCGCGTGCGACAAAGAAGACGACAAAGATATCCTCCTGCCGGAAACCATCGCAGTGTACCGGGGCGATGGAGTCTGGGACTCCTCAGCCGTGGCGATTTATAAATGCCTGCAGGAGGCGGACCGGGATGTGGAATTTGTCGAACCGCTGACGTTCCAATCGGATTTGTCGGATTACGGCGTGGTGATCATCGGCGCGGGCGACCCGGAAGCCATCTCCATCGCGCTGGGATTCCCGGGCCGGCAACGGATCAAGGACCTGGTGGAGGTTGGCGGCGGCTATATCGGGCTGGGCGCCGGAGCGTACCTCGCGTCCGATTCCATGGTGATTCGCGGCCAGACATCCTTCCAGCATGGCATTGCTTTCTTCAACGGGTTGGCGAAAGGCCCCATCGACCTCATCGCCCCGCTGCCCTCCTACGCCATGGCGCAGGTGGAACGCAGCATGACCTATCTCAACCCCGAACTGGTCCAGAATGTACAGGTTCTCTACTACGGCGGCCCGCAACTGACCATTTTTTCTCCCACCGCGATAAGCATCGCATCCTTCACAGCGACCCAGTCCACTGCGGCGGCCATGTTTGAACACGGCTTCGGCCGGGTGGTGGTCAGTTCCGTGCAGCCCGAGATCGAAGAGGGCAGCACACGCGACGGCGCGTCCACCGATCCGCAACAGCCCGAATTCGGTTCCGAGCTGGCTGAACCTGAATCTGAATGGCGCTGGTTGCAGACCATGGTGGAATGGGTGCTGAAGGAACGGATGGAATAAGCATCCATATCTCAAGACCAGCTCCATATCGAGTTTTTCTCCCATAATTTCTTTGGGTTTTTTGGGGTTTGGACGCAAATACTTGATTCCTCGTGTGATTCGGCTTGCCTAACAAGACTCCCCTGTCTCTCCTGTACTGTTTTTCGCAGGGATCGCCTGGAACTAAACTTGCAAAGGTTCGTGAGACTGTAGCTTTTTAAAACACAAGGAGGAACGGGAACAGAGGTGCTTGAAAAAATTGCGCTTGACCAGCGCTATCGGGGCCTCTAGGTTATAGACATGGACCGTACGCCAAAATACGTGTTCTGGGGAGTGGCGCTTTTTCTTGCGCTGTTTTTTGTCGTTCTGATGCTCCCCGGGCGGCATCCCGGATACGAAGCCGAGGCCATCGAACCGGCGGCAATCGACCTTGACAGCATCCAGGCCAGAGATACTCTGCGTGTGATTACACGCAACCATCCTCTGATGTATTACCTCTATCGTGGCGCGCGTCGTGGTTTTGAATACGAGTTGATCAAGAAGTTCGCTGAAGAGCAGGATCTGTATCTCGATCTCGTGATCCCGCCCCGATTCGAAGATATGATTCCCTACCTGCTGGAAGGCAAAGGCGACGTCATCGCCGCCATGCTGACTCACACCGAGGATCGCGCCGGCTACATGGATTTTTCCAGGCCGTACCTGGAGGTCCGGCAGGTGCTGGTGGGCACGGAAGACAATCCGCCGCCGGAGACGCTGGAGGACCTGGCGGGCAGACGCATTACCGTCCGGCGCTCCAGCTCCTATGAAGAGCGCCTGCGCGAACTGCAGCAACAGGGCATCCCCTTGATCATTGAATCGCCCATTGACTCGCTGAATGACCAGGAACCGGTGGAGCTGGTGGCTCGCGGCCTCGCCAATTACACGGTAGTGGACAATGTGATCGCCCGCATGGAACAGGCGTTTTACCCCAACCTGGTGATTGGGATGCCGGTTACGGAATCGCAGCACATTGCTTATGGCATCCGACCCAATGCTCCTCAACTGGCGGAAGCGCTGGATGAATTCGTGAGCCGTTATCGTAAGAGCTCCTATTTCGCGATCCTGCAGCGGCGCTATTTCCAGCATTCGCCGCGTTTTCTGCGGCACCGGAGCGCGCAGCTGGCTCTCCGGATGGAAGGCCGGATCAGCCGGTTCGATCCCTTGTTCAAAGCGGCGGGCGAGCGATACGGGTTCGACTGGCGGCTGTTGGCGGCGCTGTCCTATGTGGAATCCAACTTCTATCCTGATTCCAAATCCTGGGCGGGCGCGATGGGGCTGATGCAACTTATGCCCATCACCGCGGAGGAGTTGGGAGTCGAGAACATCTACGATCCCCGTGAAAATATTATGGGCGGCGCACGGTACATGAGGTTCCTGATGAAACAATACGATGATGTGGAGACGGATTACGACCGGCTGGCGTTTGCACTCGGCTCATACAATGTCGGCTGGGGGCATGTGCAGGACGCTCGCCGGTGGGCGCTTGCGCACGGCAAAGATCATAACTCCTGGAACGAAGTCCGGAAAGTGATGGCCCAGTTTGATCAGCCGGAGTTCTACCGCGACTCACGCAACGGATACTTCAAGGGGCGGTATGTTGTTGCGTACGTGGACAATGTGCTGAACCGCTATTCCGCGTTTGTCCGGCTGGTGCCGAAAGACACGCCGGATCTGATCGATGGGCCTACCCGGCTCGCCGAGAACTAGTGGAACCTGCCCTTTCTTTATACCTTACCGAAACCAACCCATTCCAACGACCAAACCGCGAGGAGTCGCATGGACCTGAAGGTGCGTACCGAAGGCGATGTCAGTATCGTCGAGCTGAGCGGCAAAATGATGAGCGATGATGATACCTCCGCTCTCCGTTCAAAGGTGAAGAGTCTTGTCGGCGACGGCGTCCGGAAGATCATCCTGGACCTTGGCGACCTCCAATGGATGAATTCCTCCGGCCTGGGCGTGATGGTCGCGGCTGTGAGCACCGTGAAAGGCGCGGACGGCGTTTTGAAGGTGGCCCGTACTCCCGAGCGGATCCATTCTCTCTTCCGCATCACTCGCCTGGAACAGGTATTCGACATTTATAACACCGTGGAAGAGGCGCTGAACTCGTTCTAGTGCTCCGTTGCGCCAGGTATGAACGTTTCTGCTTGTTTCTTGATGAGTCAAGTTCAAGGCGATTTCGCGCCGGCATAGTGGTTCTACGTTCAGCGAAATCAACGTAGAAATTGACCATCAGAAACAAGCCCTTCGGGAGCGCGTCATTTGCCCCATGACTGCGTTCCATCTTTTTGAAATAACCCGTTATGTCTGTAAAGATGCGCCTTGTCCTGAGGCAAATGACGCAGCTCAGAAAGCATCATAGCTGGCGCAACGGAGCACTAGAAGCCTGGCCGGAAAGTGTGATTCAGACATTTCTGCAAGAGTAGTCGGTTCTCATTGCTGAATCACGCGCGACGGAAGTGTTTCATAAACAGCACGTTAGCGAGGGGCGCTCGTTGTATGAGAACCAGGATCTGGACGGCATTTCGTCAAAAGTGGCTTTCCGACCGGGTTTCTAGGAAAAGGCAATACGCCCCTCTTCCCTGAAACCCGACAGTAAACTGTCGGGCCAAACGCTCACGGGCCAAACGTCCTGATCCCCGGACCGGGGGAGGTCAGGGCTACCATGCTGCATCGGTCCGTGAGAAAAAGTGGTACAGTTACCTTTTCGGACACAGTGTCACGAACTCAACACACCGGCAAATAATGAAAAGGTAACAGTCCCCTTTTTCCCGTCCAACGAGTGTCATTCCCGAGCAAGACACTGAATCAAAATGCCCAACGAGTGTCATTCCCGCCCAACGAGTGTCATTCCTGCGGAAGCAGGAATC
>CAZYOC010000336.1:0-4037 GCA_964648415.1 uncultured bacterium
GGATTCCAGCCTTCGCTGGAATGAGAGACATCAGAATTCGTGCAACAGGCTCTATCGTGAGTCTTGAAAGTATTGTCTCGTTCGCGTTGGAAACGGAGGAGATCCCCGCTTTCGCTGGGGATGACCTCATGGGACATTATTTGCGAGCATCACTATAGACCCGGGCAGCGATCGTCTGACCGCGAATGGAGAACCGGCCGGCGTTCATGGCAACCGCGCAAGCACAGGAAGCACAAACACATCAAGCTGCCCGGGGCAAAGCACCACCAAGCAACGGGAACACACATGCAAGCCTATACACCCTGTCTGCCCTGCCTGCTGACCCAGGCGGTTACAATCGCGGAACGGCACCTCGAGAACGAGTCTCGTCGCAACACCGCCGTACAGGAAGTCCTGACCTTTCTGGGCGGGGTGGACATGACCCAGCCTCCGCCGGTGATCGCCGCCCGGGTCCATACGCTGCTGCGCCGGCATATCGGAGTCGATGATTTCTTCGCGGCCGACAAACCCCTTCAAAACGAGCTGGCTCTGAGCCTGCTTCCCATGATGCGCCGGCGTGTCGAGCAGGCTGACGATCCTTTCTCCGCCGCCGTCACCGCCGGCATCGCCGGCAACGCCATCGACCTGGGCATCTACCACCACATGGCCCGGGAGGAGATGGAACAGCGGGTGCGTGAGCTGCTGGAAAAGACTCCGGATGAGGAAGCCGTCGCTTCACTGAAAGAACAAGTGCGGCAAGCGGAGAAGATTCTCTTCATTGCTGACAACGCCGGCGAGATCGTCTTCGACCGGCTCCTGGTCGAGCAGCTCCCGTTGGAGCGGGTCACGGTGGGCGTGAAGGGCAAGCCGGTCCTGAACGACGCCATGTATGAAGACGCCGAAGCGGCGGGCCTGACCGACCTGGTGCGTGTTATCGACAACGGCTCCGCGGTCCCCGGAACCTGGCTGGAGGACTGCTCGCCCGCCTTCCGGCAGGCTTTTGACAACGCCGACCTGGTTATCGCCAAGGGCCAGGGCAATTTCGAAACCCTGGAGCAGCTCGACAAAACAATCTGCTTCCTGGTGCTGTTGAAGTGCCCGGTAATCGCCACCTTCGCCGGAGCTCGCCAACAGACTCCCGCTGTGCTGTGGGCTGCCGCACATCATAAAAACTGAGAAGTCGTATCTTTCATTTTCAGCACGGTGTCGTTATACTCGTGAGTCAGTACGCTAACCGTGTGCGAACAGTCGGGAAAAAGTCAGATGTGAATACGCGAGCGAGGATGCTTGCGGAAGGGGAGGCGTGATGAGGAAGTGGCTGAACGGGTGGATGGTGCTGCTGATGGCGGTGATGGTGTGCAGCACGGCCTCAGCGCAACTGATCGAAGAGCGTTTGCAGGAAACGTCGGATGCGCTTGACGACCTGCGGGCGCGCAAAGCCGAGCTGCTCTCGCCGGACAACTGGGAAGAGGCGGTCGAGTACTATAACAGAGCCTCGGAAGAATTCCGCGCCGGCAAAAGCACCGCGGATGTGGACAAACGGCTGCAACGCTCCAACGACGCCATCGCACGGGCGCGTTACGTGCTGGACATCGCCGAGCAGATGTTCGCCGATGTGCTCGCCGCACGCCAGGCCTGCGCGGAAGTAGAGGCGGTTTCATATGCCCCCAAAGAATACAGCAAGGGGCAGCACGAATTCGAGGACGCCATCAAGTACCTCGAACGCGGCAAGAATGAAAAAGCCCAGGAAAAGGCGAAGGAAGCCGAAGCGCTGTTCCGTGACGCCGAACTGCTGGCCATCAAGGAAAATATCATCGGCAAACCGGAGCGCGCCATCGCGGAAGCGATGGACGCCGACGCGGATGAATACGCACCGATGACACTGCAAAAGGCGAAAGACCTGGCCCTGGAGGCGGAAAGCATCCTGAACAAGGACCGCTACGCCACCAACGACGCCATGCAGAAGGCCGAAGAGTCCATGTACCACAGCCGCATGGCCCTGTACATCACCCGCCGCGCGCAGAACCTGGAAAAGTCCGCCGCCGGTTACGAGACCATGTACCTCGACGTCCAGGGCTACCTCACCCGCATCACGCGCGAGCTGAACCTGGACCCGCAGTACGACAATGGGATGGGTCCGCCCATCATCGAAATGGCCCAGAACATCAAAGCCATCCTGGAAAGCCACCGGAAAGAAAGTGTCCGGCTGAACGAGGCGATTGTCGAGAAAAACGCCACCATTGACTCGCTGGAAGCGTTATCCGACAGCTTGGATAAAGCGCTGGCGCAGCTTCAGGGCACCTACAACGAAGAATTGGAGCGCCAGGAAGAGATGGAAGAGGCGAGGAAACGCCAGCAGGCCAAGTTCGACCGCGTGTTCTCCCTGTTTACCCCGGGCGAAGCAAAGGTCATGATTGAGACCAACGACCTGATTATCCGTCTGAAAGGCCTGACCTTCCCGCCGGGGAAGACCACGTTGAGCCCGGAATCTTACGGCCTGCTGAGCAAGGTGCTGAGCGCCATCCAGGAGTTCCCCGGCTCCATGATCATGGTCGAGGGGCATACGGACTCCTATGGCCGCGAAGCCGCCAACCAGGCGCTGTCGGAAGAACGGGCGGAATCGGTGAGGACCTACCTGCTGGCCAACGACGCCAGCCTTTCTACCGATATGGTCAAGGCCGTGGGCTACGGCGAAGACCGGCCGGTGGCCTCCAACGAAACCGCCGATGGCCGTGCGGAAAACCGCCGTATCGAGATCATCGTCAAGAACGCTAAAAAAGACACTTTCTGATCCATACAGAACTCGCGTGATTTGTTGCCCGGTAGTGCTTTGGGGTGCAGCACAAGTCTGTCCGGTCGACGAGAGTGTGGGTCCTCCTGGAAACTGTCAACAAAGCATTTGATCGCATGGAGGCCTATTTCCACTCGCAGACGATACCGGGATAAAGGACATACGAATCAGGACCCACTACGGGGAAGGCAAAGGCGTGTCTCCTGTCAGGCACTGCCTGCTCTACAGGTAAGGTCGTCAAAACGCCTCGGTATACCAACAGAATACGGTCGCCATGCAAATGCTCTTACATTTCATCGGCTTATCATCCGCTTGTCACCCAAGTTATCAAGATGTTGGTGCGAGCTGCGCCTCATCGTACACCCCATTTTGTATACTTCTCTATACATAAAGGAATAATGAAAACTTATGCGGATTCGCCCCTTGATTGGTTGAAATACATGTTTTCTCAATTGTATATTTGGTGGGTCCGTCTTGCCGCTGGGGAGGAACAGGGAGCAAGCGGGTCGGCGAGTTTTACCTCTACATATGCTCGACATACGACCACAACAAACGCGAGGGGACCATGGACGGAAACATTTCCGACATTGCGAGGCTGAAGAAGGATCTCACCAACGAAGAGCGCCTGCAGTTCGATTCGCAGTATTCGAACTTCCAGAAGAATCCAACCACCGCACTGGTGCTGAGCATCCTGCTGGGGGCATTCGGGATCGACCGTTTTTACGTGGGCGATACCGGCCTGGGCATCGCAAAGCTGTTGGTGATCGGCGGATCACTGCTCTGGGGCTGGGTGCTCCTGTATATCCCGACCATGCTGCTGGGCATCTGGGTCATCGTGGACTGGTTCATGATCCAGAAAGCGGCAGCCCGCAAGAACGCGCAGGTCGCACAGGACGTCCGGGAATCGGTTCTGTCCATGCGTGACGATCCTCACGCCGCCGCCACCGCCGCGCCGGCGGAAGAGGTGGTCGAAGACGAAGAGAAGACCGAAGAGTAAGACGTAAGTAAAACACGTTGACCCTACCGGGGTTAACATTGACTTGTTTACGAGGCCGTCTCCCGCCCGGGAGGCGGCCTCTGTTCTTTATGCCTGTCGGAAGTAATGGTCAGCCCGGACACTTCACGAAACAGGTGGCATGGACCGGTTTGCTGTGCGCTTCAGGGCGATCTGAAATCGTAAAAAAAACGATGGATAACGCCGGACGAATCTGCGGTTATAGGGCCTGTTGCATGGACGCCTTATCTCATAGTCACGCTCAGCGCCTTT
>CAZYOC010000337.1:0-4014 GCA_964648415.1 uncultured bacterium
AGTTAAAAGTTAAAAGTTAAAAGTTAAAAGTTAAAAGTTAAAAGTTAAAAGTTAAAAGTTAATTTGCGATCATATTGACACCTGAAGTCAACAGTAACTACACAGTATGACTCTCAAAGCTCTACTATCAGTGCCTTATTTCACTTTTTTCACTTTCTTTACTTTCTTTACTTATGTTTTATCCTTAACATCCTAATCATCCTTATCATCCTGTTAAGCATTCTTCCTAAACCAGGAGACCCACCATGAAGATATACACCAAGACCGGCGACAAGGGCCAGACCAGTCTGCTGAAAGGCGGACGAGTGTCCAAGGCCAGCGCTCGCGTGGAAGCGTACGGCACGTTTGACGAGCTCAACAGTTGGATCGGGTACGTGCGGGCCATCAGCGAGGATGTGGAAGTGGAAGCCGTACTCGCGCGGATTCAACCGCTCATCCATCAGCTCTGCAGCGATGTGGCCGCTGAAGCCGACGAGCAGCCGGAGCAGTTCTCCATCCCTCGCATGACCGCCGAGCAGGTGGCTTCGCTGGAACGCGACATCGACCGGATGGACGAAGATCTGGAGACGTTGACTCGCTTTATCCTGCCCAGCGGCTCTCCGGCGGGCGCGGCGCTGCACATCGCCCGCACCATCTGCCGCCGTGGGGAACGCCGCCTGATCGAACTGGTCGACGCCGAGGGCAAGGTCAACGAGGACGCCGTGAAATTCGCCAACCGCCTCTCCGACCACCTCTTCACCCTGGCCCGCTGGACCAACCATCGAGCCGGACAGGAAGAGACCCCCTGGAAGCAGGGATAGTGAATCAGGATTCACTTGAAACATGAAACCCGACAGTAAACTGTCGGGCCAAATGTATATGGCAAGTAGTCCGGACCGCCCTCGGTCTGTGAAAGAGATAAAAAGCAAAACCGTTGAACAAGCGCTACATCATCCGGATCGCTTCCAGCACCGCTTCCAGCGTGAACCCGAACTTTTCGAACAGCACCTTGCCGGGTGCGGACGCGCCAAAACTCTCTTTCGACAGGATCATCCCCTTGTCACCGGCGTAGTTCTCCCAGCCCATGCTGATCCCGGCTTCGAGGGTCACCCGCTTCGTAGCCGCGGCGGGCAGTACGGCTTCACGATACTCATCGTCCTGCTCGTCGAAAAGCTCCCAGCAGGGCAGGCTGACCACACGCACTTTCCGTCCCTCTTCGGTCAGCTTCTCCCACACCTGCATCGCCAGGCCCAGCTCGCTGCCGGTGGCGATCAGGATCATCTCAGGCGCGCCATCCTCAGGATCGGCGAGGACATAGCCGCCCTTCGCCACGTTCTCCGCGGCGGCGAACCGTCCGCGGTCAATCACGGGCACACCCTGCCGTGTACTCAGGATCGCGCAGGGACCGTCGGTACGCTGAAGCGCCACTTTCCACGCCTGCACCATCTCATTGGCGTCACCCGGACGGAACACCCACAGGTTGGGGATAACCCGCAGGCCGGCGTAGTGTTCCACCGGCTGGTGCGTGGGGCCGTCCTCGCCCACGCCGATGCTGTCATGGCTGAATGCGTAGATCACCGGCAGGCCCATCATCGCCGCCAGGCGGATCGGCGGACGCATGTAATCGCTGAAGATCAGAAACGTGCCCGTGTAGGGCCGCAGGCTGCCATACAGCGCCATGCCGTTGGCGATCGCGCCCATGGCGTGTTCACGGACGCCGAAGAACAGATTCCGTCCGGCGGGGTTGGCGGGCAGGAAGTCCGGCTCGCCGTCGAGGTACGTCTTGACCGACCCGGCCAGATCCGCGCACCCGCCCACCAGCGCTTGCAGGCTCTCTGCGTAATAGTTGAGCGCCTTGCCCGACGCCCCCCGTGTGGCGACTGTCTCTCCGGCATAGAACACCGGGTCGCCGTCAGCCCACCTCGCCGGGATTTCACGTTCGATGAGCTGTTTCCACATGGTCTCGTTGCCGGTCTCCGTCAGCCAGGCGACGAGTTTCCCGTTCCACTCCTCGCGCTGCTTCCGTCCCCGGTCTGCCGCCTCGGCGTACAGCGCATACACCTCTTCGGGCACGGTAAAGGGCTTATACTCCCAGCCCAGCGCCTGCTTGGTCGCGGCCAGCTCATCTTCACCCAACGGGGCGCCGTGGGACTTTTCGCTGTCCTGCTTGTTGGGGCTGCCGAAGCCGATGTGAGTACGGAACAGGATCAGTGTCGGACGACCATCGCTCTGAGTCGCAGTGGTCAGAGCGTTGAAAATGGCGTCCGGGTCGTTGCCGTCCGCCGGCAGGGGCCGCCAACCGTAGGACTCGAATCGCTGCGCCACGTTCTCCGACCAGGAGATGTCCGTGCCGCCGTCAATGCTGATCCGGTTGTCGTCGTACAGCGCGACCAGGTTGTCCAGCTTCTGGTGGCCGGCGAGCGACGCGGCTTCGCTGGCGACGCCTTCCTGCATGTCGCCGTCGCCCAGCTCGACAAAGATGGTATGGTCCAGGGGGTCGAAGTCCGACGTCTTCCCGGACAAACTGAAGCGGCCCTTGATGTAGCGCTGCGCCATCGCCATGCCCACCGCGTTGCCGAAGCCCTGCCCCAGCGGTCCGGTGGTGGTTTCCACGCCGGGCGTCTCGCCAAATTCCGGGTGGCCCGGAGTGCGGCTCTCCCACTGCCGAAACTCCTTCAGGTCGTCCATGCCGAGGTCATAGCCGGACAGGTGCAGCATGGTGTAGAGAAACGCCGATCCGTGGCCGCCGGAGAGCACAAACCGGTCTCGTCCCGGCCAGAAAGGCTGATCGGGATCGAAACGAAGAAAGCGGGTCCACAGGATATGCCCGACCATGGCGAAGCCCATGGGCATGCCGGGGTGACCGCTTTTGGCGCGTTGAACCATTTCGGCGGCAAGGACACGGATGGTGTTGACCGCCAGCTCGTCTGTCACGGTAAAGCGAAACTGGGATGTGGAAGGCATGAATCTCTCGCAATGTATGAAGAAACAGCACGTTATCTTGGCGAGTTGGGTAAAAAAAGAATATGCTCTCCGTTGTGATACAGATCAAGAGGAGGCAGTGTATCCGCTCTCAGAACCTTATCTTGTGGTGAGGATAACGGGCATCGCCCAGGGGAGGCAGCATGGCGACACCACAGCAGCAGATTATCTGGTTGACAGGCGGGTCCGGGGGACTCGGCCCCGGCATCGCTTCGATGCTGGTGGAACAGGGCTATGCGGTGGCGATCCACGCCCACACGCAGGTGGACCGCGCCGAAGATGTGGCCGGGCGGTTACGGAATCAGGGCGGGAATCTCATGATCACCGCCGGCGATCTGGCCGAGCCGGGAGTAGCCGAACGATGTGTCGCCGAGATCGAACGCGAGCTCGGCAGCGTTTACGGTTTGGTACACGCCGCCGGCCCCATCGTTATCAAGCGCGTGGCCGAACATACCGCCGAGGAGTTCGACCTGATGCTTAGGGGCAACCTGACCACATTCCACGAGGCGGTGAAAGCGGTGCTGCCCGCCATGCGCGAGCACCGCGAGGGCCGCATCATCGGCTTCGGCATGGCGGGATCACGGGACAACCACCCGATGCGTTATCACGGTCCCCACCTCGCGGCGAAAGCGGGCCTGGTGGCGCTGGCGCGGACACTTGCATTGGAAGAAGCTCCACACCAGGTGACCGTCAATGTCGTCTCGCCCGGCCACATCACGAAGAAATCGCTCCCTCGTGAAGAGGCCCACAAACTGGACAGCGGCCCCGAGTTCCCCCTGGGCCATCCCGGCTCGTACGAGGACATCGGCGACGCGGTGCTGTACCTGCTGTCGCGGGGCGCAGGACATGTCACCGGCACAGTGCTGGAAGTGACCGGCGGCTGGATGGGGGATGATTGGAGACCACGCGGATAAACTCACACAAGATGAAAAGAAAACCCTTCACAGGATATTAGGATAGAAGGATATCAAGGATAACTGATGAATTAAGAATTAAGAATTAAGAATTAAGAATAGGAGTAAGGAGTAATTTTGAGTTGTCTTTAACGCCTGA
>CAZYOC010000338.1:0-3989 GCA_964648415.1 uncultured bacterium
ATACACCTTGTCAGGCAGGACGATCTATACAAACTGTCATACGAGTGTCATTCCTCCAGTGTCATTCCTGCGAAAGCAGGAATCCAGTGTGGGATGCTAAAACGGGTGTCATTTATTCCGGTTAAATGAAACCGCATCTGCAAGACTCAAACGAGTTCCTTCATTTGGAGTCTTGTAACAGAATTCTCGCAGAATAGCCCCTAACCTTCTTCCAACAAAGTGAAGAGGGCGAAGGATTCATGATGCGCATCGCAATTGGCGGGCTTCAACCCGGGATGGTGCTGGCGGAGGACATCCGCAGCAACGGCCGGGTATTGTATCACATCGGTGACCGGATTTCCAAGAGTGATATCAAGCTGCTGCGGTCCATGAAAATCCGCAGTGTGCAGGTGCAGGAGGAGTCCGCCGAGGCGTTGAAACGGAAAGGGCTGCTGACGGACGAGACACGTGAGCATGCGGTTGAAGAAGTCCGCCGCACCTACCAGGATTTCCACCTGGTGACCCCTCACCGTTTCGATGCGATCCGGAAGGTGGGCGAACAGATCGTGGAGGACGTGCTGGAGAGCGCCGACATGGACATCACCCTCCAGGATCTGCGGACGCATGATGATTACACCTACCATCATTCGGTCAATGTAGCGGCGGTGTCCATCTCGCTGGGCTCGCGTATGGGATTGCCGACCTCGGAATTGCGTCAACTGGCCGCCGGGGCGCTGATGCACGACATCGGTAAGATGAAGATTCCCGAGCTGATTTTACGCAAGCAAACGGGATTGAACTCCTCCGAACGCGAATACGTCAACCGTCATCCGGAATGGGGATTCGACATCCTGGCCGAGCAGACCGCCAGCGACCCGGTGATCTGGGGGGTGGCGCATCAGCATCACGAGGCGATGGACGGCAGCGGGTATCCTTCCCACCGCAAGGGCCGGCAGGTTCACCCGTGGGCGCGCATCGTCATGGTCGCCGACATCTGGGACGCGTTGCGGAGTGACCGGCCCTACAAACCCGCCTGGACTGTGGACGAGAGTCAGACACATTTGAACAGTGTGGAGATGGAACGAAAACTGGACCCCGACGTTCTCCAGACGCTCAATGAGCTGGTAGCGCAGCCTCAAGCGGCTGGGGCGCCGTCCTGACCTCGACCACGGGGTATCGTGGAGACGGTTTTCCCGTGTTGAACCCGCCCCTTGTACCTCCTATCTTGCGAGTACACCCTTCCGTTATCGAATCGCATCTAAGGGGGATCTCGGCGCACCCATGCACCTGGTAAGCGTGAACAAGCTGAAATCGGGCGACGTAGTCGGTCGGCCGGTATTCACTTCCGACAGCGACATGTTGATCGCCGCCGGCCAGGAGTTGTCCCGGCCGATGATCCAGAACCTGGTTCGGCGGGGCTTTACTTACGTTTATATCCAGGATGGGGTGGCCGACGACATTGCTCCCTCCCAGGTGGTGGCCGATACTGTCCGCCGCATGACCTCTGTTGAAGTCGGCCAGGCTTTTCGCACTGTCCAGAACAGCCCGGCGTTCAAAGCCGTGAAGTTGGAGACGGTGGAGAAACGGTTTGACACCGACCCCAAGTTGCAAGATCTCTTTCCGCTGAAGACTTTCCGCAAACAGGCGATGAAACTGCTGGACAACGTGGTCCACAACAACATCCGGGTTTTTTCCGCGTTGCCGGTTCGCTCCTCGGATACGGCTTTGTTCCAGCATTCTGTGGATGTCGCTTTGCTGTGCATCCTTGTGGGGCGTGAAATGCGGCTGGTGTGGCAGGAGCTGCAAGTGTTGACCACGGCGGCGATGCTGCATGACGTGGGAAAAGCGTTGCTGGCTGAAGCCCGGCCGTCGATCCGAACGCTTGAGGGCGAGGAGTTGGCGAGAGCGATGGAGCCGCATCCGGAATATGCGGCGGCGCTCCTGGCCCATGCCGATGTGGAGACTCAACTCGAGCAACTGCTCGTGCGGCAACACCACGAGCGCCTCGACGGCGCCGGCTATCCGGCGAGGTTGCGCGGCGAAGACCAGCCACCGCAGAACCTGAAGCATCAGGACGCGAAGCGTATCCACGGCTTGTCCATGATCCTGGCGGTGGTGAATCATTATGACAACTTGCTGTCCGGCCAGGCGACCGGGGAGCTGGTGTCGCCCGAAAACGCTATCAAGGCGCTGGTGGTTCAGTCCGGACAGGCGTGGAACAGTCATGTGGTGCGGGCGCTGGGCAATGTCATTCAGCTTTACCCTGTGGGAGCGCAGGTACGGATGCTGAGGTCGGCCGGGATGCGATTTGACGGCTGGCGGGGCGTGGTAGTGCGTAACAACCCCGAGGTCAAAGAAAAACCGATTGTGCTGTTGACGCACAACGCCATGGGCGCTAAGATGCAGCCGGTGGTGGTCAATTGCGCCGCCGACAAACAAGCGAAACTTGAACTGCTGATTTGATCCTCCAGGCGCTACCACGTACTTATGAACGATATCTGCCCCGGGCAGCTTGACGAGAGCTGCAAGATTTCCTGTCGGACCGGTCACTTCAGGTGAATCGGATCACTGGAAGCCATTTCGTCTTTTATGGATACTGCTCACGTTGGTGGTTCTCCTGGAGGCGGTCTTTTGGATTCGAGTGACTGATTGCATGGTATCTAGTGTTGAGATTGTCTACAATCATCCAATCGGTCCCGGGAGGGTGAGGAGGGTTGCATCATGACGCCGGACGTGGTAACCGCGCACTAATGGGCAGTAACGGGGAAAGACGATGCATCTGGTAAGCGTAGGAAAACTGCAGGTCGGCGATGTGCTGGGCCGATCCCTCTATAACGAAAGCCGTGAACTCTTGCTGGCCGCGGGCTACAAGCTCTCTGCGGATATGATCCGGCGGCTGGAGGACCGCGGCTTCAATTACGTCTACATCCTCGACGGGGTGGCCGATGATATCACGCCGGAAGAAGTCATCAGCGACACTCTCCGCCAATCCGTTACAAAGTCGGTCGAAGATGCCTGGGGCGATATTCGCAAAAACCCGGCTCTGCGCGGGCTCAATCCCGAAAACCTGGCGAAGCGGCTGGACAACGATCCCAAGCTGAGGAACATGCTCTCCATGTCGTCGTTCCGGCGGCAAGCGTCGGATCTGCTGGACGATGTCATCGGGAACAATATTCAGGTCTTTTCTTCGCTTCCCCTCCGTACCGATGACGACCATCATGTGCAACACGCGGTCGATGTCGCCCTGCTGTCTATCCTGATGGGCCAGGAGCTCGCGTTGCACTGGGATGATCTGCGTTCATTGGCCACCGCCTCCCTGCTGCATGATGTCGGCAAGACCATCCTCATCTCCAAGGAAGAGAAAGTCAGCCGGGCGTTGCTGCGCGAACGGGAAGTGATGATGCGTGAGCATCCCACCTATTCCATGCTGATTGTGCGCGGCAGCGATCCCGCCAGCTTCAAGGAGCAGCTTGCCGTCCACGAGCACCACGAACAGCTCGACGGGAAGGGCTATCCGATGGGGCTGACCGGCGAAGACGCGCCCCTGGTGAAGCGTTCGGGCGCGGGCGGCAGCCGCAAGATCTTCCGTCTCTCCATGGTGCTGGCTGTGGCTAACCGGTATGATAACCTGGTATCGGGCGTATTCGACGGGACCATGTACACCCCGGAGGACGCCCTGAAGCGCCTGGTGTCCGAGGCGGGCCTGATGTGGAACAGTTACGCCGTCAAAGCGCTTGGCCAGGTGGTGCAGCTCTATCCGGTGGGCACCATGGTGCGTTTCACCCGGTTCCGGGAAATGGAATATGTCGGCAGTTACGGCGTTGTGGTGCAGAACAACCCGGAGGATCAGACCAAGCCGGTGGTGGTGCTGACCCATAACACCATGAACCAGAAAATCAACCCGAAGAAAATCAACACGATAGTCGACCCAAATTGCAGAATTGAACTGGTCTTGTAGTGCTCCATTGCACCAGGTATGACTGTTTCTGCTTGTTTCTTGATGAGTCAAG
>CAZYOC010000339.1:0-3918 GCA_964648415.1 uncultured bacterium
TCCAGCCTTCGCTGGAATGAGATTGGTTCCTATTGTGCAACAGTCTGTATAGTGATGCTCGCAAATAATGTCCCATGAGGTCATCCCCAGCGAAGGCGGGGATCTCCTCCGTTTCCAACGCGAACGAGACAATACTTTCAAGAATCACTATATGCAAGACGATTCCGGAGCGCTTGTGTTCCGGATCATTGGAATGGACATCCTTTTGAAGGTAGTATGCAGCACACGCGGGGAAGACTTGTGGCGGAAGCGACAACAGTTGTTGGAGGTGTGAACATGCAAAGCGGAAATGGCGCGAAGACCTCATTGGCGGAGAAACTGTCGCCCAATGACACAGGCCTGTATGACATCGGAACGTGCAAGCGGGTCACGGTGCATTGCCTGTCCGAGATCGGCTGGCGTGACGAGATGATCTACGCCGCGGATGTCCGGAAATCCGGCGGCGACGATGTCAGCCAGTGGGAGGTGGAGTGGACTCAGGACAACGCCGCCGGCAGCAGCAGCGTGATCGAGGTCGAGCACCTCAACGGCTCCACTACCCGGTTCCTGCTCGATACCGGCTGGAACCCGGAGTACATTGACCGGACCTTCCGGAGGGAGGGCGTCGACGAGCTGCTGGTGGAGGGCAAGATCGAGTTCCTCTACATCAGCCACGAGCACATGGACCATTTCTGGGGCCTGGAAGCGGTCCTGCGGTATCGTCCGGACATCCCGGTCGTCATCCCCAACACCTTCAGCAACACCGCGATCCGGTTCATCCGGGGCGAGATCGAGGACGCCACCGGTGCGAAAAACCGCGTGATCCACACCGGGCCGCTGCATCGCCTGCAGCCGGGCGAAGTATACAAGCTGACCGAGGGGGTGGCGTCGGTGGGATTCGATCTCCCCTTGAGCCACGACGTGCAGGGGGAACAGTCCATTTACGCGCATCTGGCGGACAAAGGCATGGTGTTCCTCGCGGGCTGTTGTCACCAGAACGTGCTCAACCTGGCCGGTTTCGCACGGGAGAACCTGGTGGGCGGCGACCGGATGTACGGCCTCTACGGCGGCCTGCACATCAGTCCTCACGGCGACCTGACGCCCGATGCGGAGCAGATAATTCACGGGATGCGGGAATACAAGTTCAGCAAGATCGCCTGCAACCACTGCACCGGCCTGCCGGCTGTGGAAAAGATGCGCGAGCTGGGATTGTCTGTAGAAACAGGCGAAGGGAAATACGGCTCCCACACCGATCAACATGTGGGCAACGGCGAGGTGATTGCTTTCTAAGGTGCTCGCATGCCACCGGCATCTGCCCCGGACAACTTGTCGTGAGCAGCAGTATTTTTTTCTGACTACAAAGGTCGTTGACACCTGTCCGGAGGCGACCTAATTTGCAACTACCCGAGTGGTGGATCATATTTTCCACCAGGTTTCGGGACGCGACCCCCTGTTTTCCCTTACGGTGCAAGAGACGCAGACTCACGGATCACGAGAAACAGCCCCGCGCGCTACTCGCCACCGCCTGGCAGACCGGGGACGCCACCAGGGCGACTAAGTAAAGAGGCTGCCATGCTGGAAGACGAAGTCAAGAACCGGGAGTTGAAACTCTTTCTCGCGCTGGCGCTTGGGGGCGTTGTGGCGGCGCTGTTCCATGTGCATATCCCGCATACCGATGTTCTGATTGACGGGCGCTGGGCCTTTGGTTTCATGGGCTTCGCGCTGTTGCGCCGGTGGTGGGCCGCGCTGGCGCTGGCCGCCTTTCTCTCTTATCCCTTCGGAACGCCCGACATTCCACTCTGGACCGGCCTCGGGGGGAATTTGCTCTATGCTGTCCCCTCGCTGTTGGTGATCCGTCCGCTCTCGGGCTGGATGCAGCGGCGCTGGGGGCCGGGATGGATTTTCGGCCTGGGCTGGCTGGCGCTGGTGTTGCTCTGCTATCAGGCTTTCGTTACACCCATGGTCTGGGGGGTGATCGCGCAGATGGAGGGCCGACCCCTGGCGGCGGGCATTATTGACGGGTGGCGGACGCAACCCTACCTGGTTGAATCCGTCCTCGTGGCTCTCTTCTCAGCGCTGGCTATGGTGGCGGTCCTTGCCGTTCAACGGCTGCGCGCCCAACCTCGACGATTGAAGCATTTCAACCGCGTCCTGCGGGGGATTCGCAATGTCAACCAGCTCATCGTGAGCGAAGATGACCCTCGCCGCCTGATCGAGCAGGCCTGCGGGAACCTGACCGAGACCATGGGCTATCACAATTCCTGGATCGCGCTGCTGGGCGGCGAAGCGGCCCGGGCGCTCGGCCTGCCGGAAGCGGGGCCGGTGGCGGCATCTGCGGCCGCAGGCTTCGACGGCGGCTTCAAGATTCTGCGTGAGCGCCTCGAGCAGGGGACGTTTCCGGATTGCATGAGTCGCGCGCTGGAGACCGGCGACGTGCTTGTGGTGAGTGATCCGGACGCCGACTGCCACGACTGCCCCCTGCACGGCGACTACGGCGGACGCTCCGGCCTGGCGCGCCGCCTGGAGTTCGACGGCGTGACCTACGGCATCCTGACGGGCTCTGTCCCCGCCGCCTTCGTCCGGGACCCCGAAGAACAGGAACTCTTCAGCGAGGTGGCGGGCGATTTGGCCTTCGCCCTGCACAAGATCGCAATGGCCCGCAGACAGAAGCAGAGCGAACAGCGCCTCAGTCTCGTCATCGATGGTTCGGGAGTGGGCGCCTGGGAGTGGAACGTCCAGACCAACGAGACCGTCTTCAACGAGCATTGGGCGGCCATGCTCGGCTACACGCTCGAGGAGCTGACGCCATACGACTACGCGACCTGGGAGCGGCTGACCCATCCTGAAGACCTCGAGCGAGCGAGCGAGGCGCTGACGGACTGCGTCGAGGGCCGGGCCTCGGAATACAGCTGTGAACTGCGGATGAAGCACAAAGACGGGCATTGGGTCTGGATACTCGACCGGGGCCGCGTGTTGACCCACGACGACGCGGGCAAAGCCCTGGCCATGTTCGGCACGCATACCGACATCACGGAGATCAAGCAGGCCGAGGAGAAAGCGCGAACTGAGCACGACCTGTCGCAAAGCATCATTGACCATGGCCCGGTGGGCATCACCATTGTGAACCGTGACGGTGTCGTGGAGTTCGCGAATCGGCTGGCGCAAGAGATACTGGGGCTCAGCGAAAGCGCGAGCCAAGAACGGACCTACAACGATCCCGATTGGAAGATCACGGCAGTCGACGGCACGCAATTCCCGGACGATCAGCTTCCCGTGCGGCGTGTTCTGGATACAGGCGAGGCCGTACATGACGTGCAACACGCTATCGAAGGGCCGAACGGCCAACGGCGGATTCTCAGCATCAACGCGGCTCCTCTCAAGAACCGGGAGGGCCGCATCGAGCGCATTGTCTGCTCGATCGAAGACATCACCGAGCGCAGGCAGGCCGAGGAGGCTCTGCGCGAAAGCGAGCGACGGTTTCAAAACATGCTTGGCGTTGTTCCCGACATGATTTCGATTCACAACCCGCAAATGGACATCCTCTACAGCAACTGGCGGGGGTTTGCTGCCGTCCCGGAGGATAAACAGGTCTTGAATACGAAATGCTACAGAACCTATCGTGGTCTCGATAAGATTTGCCCCGACTGTCATGCTGGGCTCGTTCTGGAAACAGGAAAACCAATTCAAGAAGAAGTCGAGCTGCCGGATGGAACATGGGTGGATCTTCGTGTCATCCCACTGCTTGATGAAGACAATAATGTCGAGCTGTTCATGGAGTGGGTGCGAGACACTACCGAGCACAAACAGGCCGAGGAGGCGCTGAAGCAGAGTCTCGAGTTGCTGGACGCCACCCAGCAAATCGCCCATGTCGGCGGCTGGGAGTGGGATGTTGAGCGGCAAACCATGACCTGGAGCGATGAGACCTACCGCATCCACGGC
>CAZYOC010000340.1:0-3885 GCA_964648415.1 uncultured bacterium
GGCAGCGATCAACTTTGGGCACATGCAAAAACCAGCCTGTGTTCATCGCTTTGGACAATCTGAGATCTTTCTGCTCACAACAAGCTGCCCGGGGCAGATATCGCTCATAGCACGTGAAACGATCCACTAGTTTACCACGATGCCAGGAATTCGCGCTGCAAATCCGCTACGCCTTCGCTGCGATAATACTTCAACACCGTCGGCTTCCATTCCGGCGGTTTCTTTCCGGCCGCCACGTTTTCCTCAACAAACTGCTGAATGACTGCCGGCCGCGGTCCCCAGGTTCCGATCAGGCGATACTCTTCATCGAGCAATGCCAGCTTGGGGACGCTACGCTTGCCACGGGTTTCCAGCTTGTCCATCAGGCGGGGATGTACGTCTTTCGGGAAGAAGCGGACTTCACAATCGGGCAGAGTATGCAGCAGACGCACCAGATACGGCACAGCCCAGGCGCAGTCAGGACAGGCGAATTCACACATGATTACCGCGTGATGCTTGCCCGTCTTCGCTTCCAGCGAGGAGCTGAATTCGGGATCGAGCGGTTCCCGGTAACGCTTCCGTTGCAAATCCGCACCAGCGGCGTGGTCAAGATAGTCATCCCAGGTGACGCCTCGGGCGAACTCTTCACGCGTCAGCAAGCAAGCGGCCATTGCAGCTCTCCGTAACAATCAAAGGGATTCTCGTTGGGGCAAAAGATGCGAGAAGTGGGTGCGCGGATCAAGCTGTTTTCAGCCGGATCAGAGTGAAGTGGTTCCTGCCGTCGGAGCTGCGTGTGTACTGAAGCGCATCAGTGAAATGATTGATCAGCAGCAGGCCGAAGCCATTGGAGAGCGCTTCCTGATCGGTGGTCTTTGCATTGATAAGGGGAACGCAGGTGGGGTCGAAAGGCGGCCCCTCATCAATCAGCTCGATATACACTCCACGCCTGTCCTCGGTGAGGCGGAGCTGTACCGTACCTTCACGATCCGGATAGGCATACCGTATGATATTGGTCAGGGCTTCGTCGGAGGCGAGTTCCAACCCGACCACATAGTCCTCGGGCAGACCGGCCTGCTGTGCGAAGTCCCGAATCATCGCAAGGATTCTCGGCAGTTCGCTCAGTACCGCATCAAAAACGGCTCGCACAGTTCTTTCCGCGACTCCCCGCATTACGCTTCCTCATCTCGACCGACCAACTGATAATACGGCTTAATCGCGCCTCCGGAAAGTGTAAAGGTGCTGTCATCCAGCACATGTTTCACATCCACCAACTGCTGCGCGGAGCACCAGGAATCCAGCGTCGTATCAAGCCTGTCGGCAATATGGCAGGCTTTAAGTGGTTCAAAGAGCAGCGCATGCTGATGGATCATCAGGCGTTGCTCGGTTTTCGGGGCATTGGGATGACGGTAGAAGACACGCTGTTCCATACCGTTGAGATCGGCTACACCCGGTGAATCCGGTTGAAAGGCCGCGCCGATCACCATGGCCAGCAATCCCTCGCCGCCCTCGTCAGGGTCGATCTGGAACCAGTCCGCATAGTTCTCACGATGTCCGATGGGGAGGCCGTTGGCGGGGGCGTTCTCCTTTAAGGGCGGCCGGGTCAGGTACGATCCTCGGAGCGCTTGAACCTCACCAAACCAGATCATCCCGTAGAGCGGTGCATCGTGATCCCCGGACGGGAGCGATGCTATGGCTCTGTCCCAGATCGCGCCTGCGCTCAAAGACGTTTCGGAAGTGATGCCAAACCGTGAAAGCGACGCCTTCTCAAGGCCTGTCATACCCACCTGAAAAGGAGTATACCAGGTTGCGGTGCGGTGTGATGTGCGGTGGAGTTGGTATTCACCATCACCCGGCAACACCGCCGCCACCGCAGGAGTGACCGCCAGTTCGCCCAGAACGCCGCCGGCGTGAGTGGGATCGGTGGCGATACCGCCGCACCCGAAGGCGAACGGTGTCTGTCCCAACCGCTGGGTCTGGAGTGTTTCCGGCTCAACCCGGCTGCGAAGCACGTTCTCAATGGACCCGATGATTTCCAGCATAGATCGCCCCCTTTTCTTTATCATAGATATAATGAGGCCCCCAGACAACAGGCGTCTCTTGTCCGCGCTCACCTCCACGCGCAGTGGGGAGAACCGCAGTTCGGCAGCTTCTCATCCACCGGCTTCAAGCCCTCCGTAAGGTATATCCGACCCAAAAAATGCACAATAAGTCGAGTTCAACTTTAAGTTTTACTCTCGTGTCTCTCCTTGTTAGTGGTCAAGTTAAATACTTGTGATAAAGAATTTTAAGTATGGTATCTCTGGGGGTGCTTCAGGGATTGTTCTCGTTTGGCTCTCAGAAAAGTTAAAGTTTCGAGCGTGGCTTTCCGATACTTGAGGGTGAAGGGTGAGCCAAGCGGCTCCAACAACAGTTAGCGAACTGGTACCTCAAGGGTAGGAGGACATTATGAGTACCCGCATTGTACACAACGTTCTTTCGATGGCCGCTCAGCGGCACATCCATGGGGCTCAAAAGAATCTGGATACGGCGGTCGAGCGGTTGAGCAGCGGTCTGCGTGTCAACCACGCCTGGGATGACCCGGCGGCGTTGAACCTGTCCGAACGCTTCCGCGCTCAGATCGCTTCTCACAAGGAAGCTGAGCGTAACGCCAACTACGCGATCAACCTGATCAGCCTGGTTGACGGCGCGTTGAGTGTGATCGACGAGAAGCTGGTGCGGATGCGCGCCCTGTCGATTCAGGCCTCCAACGGCCCGCTGTCGAGTTCCGACCGGCAGGCGTTGCAGCTTGAATTCCAGAGCCTGCGCAGCGAAGTCGACCGCATCGCCCGCTCGACCAACTACAACGGCAAGTTCCTGCTGGACGGCACCTGGTCATCGGAGAACCCGAACGGCGTCAAGTTCCACATCGGGATCTTCAATACCCGGAACGTGGATTACTATTACGTGCAGATGGGCAACGCGACATCCAACGCCCTGGGGATTCAGAGCCTGTCGCTGTTGAACACGGCGACGGCGCAGCAGGCGATCACCACGCTGGACGAGGCGATCAATTCCAAGGACACTCTCCGTACGCGGTTGGGGGCCTATGTGAACCGCCTGCAGAACACGATTCTCTATCAGCAGATCGCGCGTGAGACCTCGGTGGCGGCGGAAGAAGCCCTGCGTGACGCGGACATCGCCGAGGAAATGAGCAACTTCACCCGGGCGCAGGTCCTGATGCAATCCGGCATCAGCATGCTGGCGCAGGCCAACATGGTGCCCGGCATGGTCGCCCAACTGATCGGCTAACGTTTACCCTTCATATACCGGTTCGCGGGAACCCGTCCCGGCCCGGCTCGGGCCGGGCGGGTTCGCAAGGTGGATCGCGAAGCGGTAAACGGTGCGATACACCTTGCACCCTCCTGACAGCTCTGTCGGGAGGGTTTTTGTTCATCAGGCGTCACAGAATCAACAACAATATTATTGCTGCGGAAGATGTGTATCAGAATGCCCAACGAGTGTTATTTCTGCGAAAGCAGGAATCCAGTTATGTTGAAGTGCTGGTAAATATTTTGATTGGACTATTGCGTGTGCATCCGGAGTAGGCTTTGTATGATGTGGTGTCGCTAAAAGTATTGAGGGGTGATTGTCGGTAGTACAGGAAAGAACGCAGGAATAAGGGGTTGGTTCAGGTGTTGGCAGTATCGTTCATTGCATCTTGCCTGGATTCCAGCCTTCGCTGGAATGAGAGTGGTAGCTGGAAGGACAGATGGGGAAAGGGCGTTTCAGACTTGCACCGGCTGGATTCCTGCTTTCGCAGGAATGACACGTGGGACTGGAATGACACGTGGGACTGGAATGACACGTGGGGAACAGATGGGGAAAGGGCGTTTCAGACTTGCACCGGCTGGATTCCTGCTTTCGCAG
>CAZYOC010000341.1:0-3861 GCA_964648415.1 uncultured bacterium
TCCTGCTTTCGCAGGAATGACATCATGGGACATTTCATTCGAGAATTACTATATATTAGAGCTGTAACTACTTGCCAAATTTTAGTTTAGACCTGGGCAGCGATCATCTTCGGGCACATGTAAAAACCAGCCTGTGTTCATCGCTTTGGACAATCTGAGATCTTTCTGCTCACAATAAGCTGCCCGGGGCAGATATCGTTCATCGCACGTGCAACGGTTCCCTGGTCATCGCAGGAGTACAACCCGCTCGGTATGCACCTGCTGTTGTGTCTGGGCCTGAATGAAATAGACGCCCGACGCCAGGCGCGCCCCGGCGGCATCGCTGTTCCAGACCAGATTATGCACTCCGGCCGGCAACGAACCGCGTGTCAGGGTGGCTACCTGTCGTCCCAGGCTGTTAAACACCACCACCTCCACCTGGCCGGGTCGAGGCAGGTTCAGGTCAATCCGCACTGTGCTGTTGAAGGGGTTCGGATACGCATGGGTCAGGCCGAACTCGGCAGGCAGCTCCCTGGCGGGATACACGCCCGAATTATTATCATCCTGGTAATAGTAATACATACCGATATCGGCAGCGGTGCCGTCGGGGTCCCGATCAGAGGTGTCCGGACGAGCGGCGTCAATGCAGGGCGACACTTCCTGCAACTCGAAACTGCCCGGGATCCACATGGGAGCTTCCACCAGCATGGTCGACATGTAAATTTCATACAGATCGCTGCTGTCAGGAAACTCAATTCCAAAGAAGTCGCAGTAGGAAACGACCATATGCAGATCAGGTTGCTGATCCCAGGCGTGAAGCGCATGCGTCTGACCGAATCCCAGGTCCGTTGTATCGGCGATGATTGTGTTCACCACCTCGACCTGCGAGGCCGAAGAGACTTCGATACCGCGTAAGCTGGCGTTGCCGCGCAGGGGGATCAAGGCAATACTGCAATGGTTCACGCTGACGTTCGAAGGCTGTTCGCCCTGAATCCGGATGCCGGTAGAATGCAGGGCGTGCCCGGCGATTACCCGGATCCCGTTGTGATCAAACTGATAGTTGGGTGAATCGTTCCAGGAAACGCCGACCACAGGTGACAAAGGATGATTCTGATCGTCACTGTTGGATTCCACCCAGACTTGACTGTCGGTCATTCGCCCGGTCGTATTGAGCAGAATAATGCCCCGACCTTCCGTGTTGTTTTGAGCGTCCTCGATCTTCAAGCTGAAGAAGGAGTCATCGGAGATGTTCAGGTTTGAAGAACGTGCATTGACCACATGCACCTGCGCCATTTCCGAGGTGACCCGAGCGTTGACATGCTCCAGATCCACCTGGGAGTTCAGGAGATAGAAGGCGCCCCAACTGTTACTGCCCTGGTCCCAGTGGACTGTGATCCGGCTGTCTCGCACATCGAATGCAGAGTTTTCGAGAAAGAACCCACTTGTGCAACCCGACATCTCCAGATGCTCAATATATCCCGTCATGCTGCCGGCATTGATAATATGAATCCCGTTCCAGTAGAAATCCTCGCCCACACCCACAGGTTCAAAGCTCACATTCGCCAGCGAGGAGCCTTTGATCTGCAAACCGCCGTGAACAGTCAAGCGGGTTCCCGGCTCAAACTGCACCACCGTACCGGCGAGAATGCTCAAGCTCTTGCCGTTCTCGACAGTGATATCGCCGACAACATGGTAGGGTTGGTCACTGTTCCAGACCCCTTCAACGGGACCACTGACCTCCCGCGTTCCCGCCAGCGATAAGGAGGAAAAAAGTAGGAAAAGTAGAAGTGTTGCGCTTACTCTGTTTCGCATCGTCTCGTCCCTGCTGTGTGGGACCGACTGCGAAAACCGTACACGAAGTAGTTCTAAAGCCGGATTCCTTCAAGCCCTTTTGTGTTTGCTGTCACTCTGTTCTATCGGTAGAATACAACCACCCATTTAATAATAACACAACCAGATCCGAAAAACACCGAAGAATGTGAAAAAAGGCAAATCTGTCTCTCACGCTCTCCTGACATGAATTATTCAAGCCGTTGAAATGTAATTGTTTGAGACCCCCTCGGGGGGAACAAAACTGTGTCCGATGCGCTGTTCCGCGGGTGTGGATCCTGTTCCATTCCCACATACCCTCTGCAGCTCCTCGAGGCGCTTGATTCTACACTGCTTACGTGTCAGCATCATAAGACCGCGGTGATGCCCCTCGTGGGTGATCAGGTACGGGCTGTACCACATCCCTCAACCTCGGCAACGGGTCGCATGAAACAACAACAAACGGTCGTCATGTGTTCAAGGCCGAAATCCTTATAAACCGATACTATATCAATGGTTAAGTTGACGAAGCATGGAAACTCGTGAAATGCGCAGTTATCAGTCGCTCCGAGGGCCGGACTCGACTTGCACAATCAGCTCGGTTCGGTTGTAATCTTCCCGGGGTTCAAATCCCCGGTGCAACTTCAACAGGGACTCGCCGGGACGCAGGGCGGTAAACCGATAATATGTCATCCCATCCCCCAGTGTGCGCCCTTCCTTTGTGCTGTCGCGCTTGAAAAAGGCCTGCTCGGGCCGGAGCAAAGTGCTGTCGAGGTCACTCACACGCCAGCGTTGCCCGATGGCCAGGTTGTCCTCCACCTCGACACAGAGCACCCTGCCCACCGGCACAGTCACCGTATCCACGGAGTGACCCACCATCACCCGCACTTCATCCGGACCGATGCAGCCAGCTTGCCACCAGACGATCCCGGGCAGCCGTTCGCCGAGCTGGTTGATCACGGTGACCGTGTCATTGGTGATCACATCGCCCTGATCTGTACTCCCGGTTTTCTTTTCTTCACCGGTACATCCAGCGGTCAAAAGGACGGCAATCGCCACGACGAGAACCCGGGTGAAAATCGACCGGATTGGTAATATCCTGTTGCTGTTCATGTTACTCATGCTGGGAAAACACCTCGTGGGCCAGGGCGACAAACACCTTGGCTTGGTTGCGGCCGTAAAAGTCTTCGAATACGGTGACCCCGTCACCGGTGGTGCGCGGCAGGAGGGCGGAATCGGGAATCACTGTTTTCAGCGTGTCGGGAAATCTCTTGCGCACCTGCTCTTCCACCGCTTTGGTGCTGGGACGGTCGGGCGCGTAGCGATTGAAGAGGATGTGGAAATGATCAATGGAGTGATTGAAGCTCTTTTCCACGTTTTTCATCACGGCTCTCAGGCGGCTGATACCGGGCAGCGAGAGCGGTTCGGGCAGGATGGGCGCCAACACTTCCGAAGAAGCGTACAGCGCATTAATCATCAGGATACCCATGGTGGCGGGCGCGTCGATCAAGATAAAATCGTACTTCTCCGCCGCGGTGCGCATGGCTGTTGCCAGAATGGTATGCCATGCCCCCCGGTCGAACCGGAACTCCCAGTCGGCCAGGGCGGGAGCGGAGGGGACGATGTCGAAGGTGGGCATATCGGGTTCCGACGCTCTCTGGACGACCACCTGCTCGAGGGTGCGTTTGCCGGAAAATACGTCGGCCACTGACCCGTTCAATTTCGCGGCCTCTCGCACCTGTGCGGCGTAGGTCAGCGAACCTTGCGGATCCAGATCCACCACCATCACCCAGCGGTCTTTGTGCGCCAGGGCCGCCGCCAGGTGAAATGCAATCGTTGTTCTGCCTGTCCCGCCCTTGCCGCTGGCAAGGGTGATAATGCGCGCCATGCGGTGTCTCCCGGTTGACCTCATATAATATAAAACAGAACGCCCCATAACAAATGAGCCTGGTGATCCATTGCGCCAGTCAACGGGCAAAACTCAGCCGGGGCCAGATGGGCGAGCTATCCTAAATAACGCTATAGGGCCTGTTGCACGAATTCTGATGTCTCTCATTCCAGCGAAGGCTGGAA
>CAZYOC010000342.1:0-3842 GCA_964648415.1 uncultured bacterium
GGATTCCAGCCTTCGCTGGAATGAGATCGGTTCCTATTGTGCAACAGTCTGTATAAACTAAAAGACAGCAAACAGTTACAGTAATAGTATAGACCCGGGCAGCGACCCGAAGATGGTGAATGATGTTCGCAATTCGTTCATGGCAATTGCGAATTTGTGTCCAGGTGTCTCGCATCAAGCTGCCCGGGGCAAATCCTTCTATCCGGATGAATCGGTCCACAGGTAATATACAAAATCGTTGGCCCGAGGACGTTGTCTGGCGACACTCGCACCGCAGTTCACAAGCTCTTTCTCTCAAAGGATACTCCATTTTCCCTTTGCTTTCACGCCTTCCGCGAACCTAGAATAGAGAGATTGCTTTGAGGACGTGAACCTGTGACGGGCCAACATGCTGACTATAGAATTGAACGGATCCAAAGGGGGCGGTGTTCCTGAACAACGCCGGCTGCTCATCGTCGAGGATGAGACGGTGTTCCTGAAACTCCTCCGGATGATTCTCGAGGACGAGGGGTTTGAGGTGCATACGGCGGAAAATGGCCGGGCGGGGATCGAGCTGGCGCACGAGCTCCACCCGGACCTGATCGTGATGGATATCAATATGCCCGTGATGAACGGGTTCCAGGCCGCCGACCAGCTGCAGAAGGACGACACCCTCAAGCAGATTCCCATCCTGTTCCTGAGCGCCCAGCAGGACATTTCCAGCAAGGCCCGTGGGTTTGAACTGGGCGCGGTGGACTACATGGTCAAACCGTTTGATCCCACCGAACTGGTCACGCGGATCAACTCCCGCCTGAATAAACGCCGCCTGGAACGTCGTGCTCAATCGCACGCCCGGGTGGAAACCCTGTCGCAGCTCATGGTGACCCTGGCGCATTACCTGAACAACTCGGTGTCCGTGATCAGCGGGAGCATCGAGCTGCTGCAGGATGAACCGGTGGACAAGCGGGACCTGCGTGAGGCGCGCCGTACCATCACCCGTGAAACCGCCCAGATCAAGGCGGTCATCGAGGGCTTGCAGGACATGGCCAAGTCCGAAGATATCCGTACCATGGATTACCTGGGAACGAAAGACGCCATGCTGGACATCTCCCGCACCATCGAAGCGCGCCTCAAGGAGATGCAGAAGGAGTACAATCTCGCCAAAGGGCAGTGATCCCGGCTATTCCTGCTACGACCAACCTGTTCGAGTGCTTTGTGCCCCTTGTCATTTGTTTTCCCTCCCGTGGTATTGTATTATGAGTAACTTACACAACAAACTTGGATTTGGCGGTGACATCCACCTGTTACGATACCCTCTTCGGGAAGGCCTCGACCAGACCGCAGCGCCAGTTCTGGGTGCTGCTGGACCCGGACAGGGATTCTCCACGCGATCTGCGGGAAGCCTCGGAAATGGCGGTGGCCAACGGCGCGGATGCGTTGCTGGTCGGCAGCAGTTACTATGAACGGGATGATTTCGACGCCTCGGTGCTTGCGGTGCAGGAAGGCGCGCAGGGCCAGGCGCCGGTCATGCTCTTCCCCGGCGACCATCGGCAGCTTTCCGCTCACGCCGACGCGCTGCTGTTCCTCAACCTGCTCTCCGGCCGCAACGCGCAGTACCTGATCGGCGAGCAGATGCTGGCCGCGCCGCGTGTCCGCAAGATGGGCATGGAAACCATCCCGGTTGGCTATGTGCTGGTGGAGTCGGGACGAGTGACCAGCGTGCAGAGTGTTACAGGCACTACCCCTATCCCGCGCGACAAGCCGGAACTGATCGCCACCCACGCCCTCGCGGGGCAGTATCTCGGCCACAAGCTGATCTATCTGGAAGCGGGCAGCGGAGCGAAATGGCCGGTGCCTGAACAGGTCATCACACTGACCAAACATACCCTGGATATCCCGTTGATTGTGGGCGGCGGCTTGCGGACGCCGGAGGCGGCGCAACGCTCGGCCGACGCCGGCGCGGACGTGATCGTGGTCGGCACGATCCTCGAGCAACATCGCGACCGCAACCTGATGGTCGAGCTGGCCGACGCGGTGCACAACGCCAATGGACGCCCGAAGACCGCCCAGATCGACGACCTGCTGCGACAGGTGCTCGGCAGCGATTGACGGCTGTGTCGGGTCTCCAGCGCAAACGGACGCGCTTCACGACCTGACACGACATAAAGTAGCCATCAATGTGGCCCCGACAGCTTGCTGGCGGCGGTCTGTTTTAATCCAGATGCGCGAGTGTAGCGCTATATGCCTGAGCTCGGCGATTGACTAATAGTCAAGCTGTAGCGTTGTTTACGGAGAACGGACCCTCGATCTGTCTTTCCCGACTTGCTCGGAACCCGTTTCGAGTTATCCATTTACAGCATACATGGAGGCCTTTGGCAGGGGCGGACAGGGTTCACGGGGCAAATCGGGCCATGCCGGAATCGAGGCTGGTCGCCGTAGCACGGGCGTCCCGCCCGTGGCGAAAAGGGGACTGTTACCTTTTCAAACCTCGCGTACAGAAAACGCTCTGCACCATGTTTGCGAAAAGGTAACTGTACCACTTTTCGCAGGAACTTCAGACCCGCTCGCGAGTTTACCGGACAGGAGAGCCGGAACGGTACACAAGGCCGGTACACAAGGGAGGAGCGAACCATGAGCGATGGCATCAAACGTTTACGTCGCAGCCGCAGCAACCGCATGATCGGCGGCGTCTGCGGCGGCCTGGGCGACTACTTCGATGTGGATCCCACCATCATTCGGTTGGTGCTGATCGGCTTCACCCTGTTCGGAGGAAGCGGAATCCTGTTGTATATTATTGCCTGGATTCTGATGCCCGACGAGTTCTAGCGTATGCCCGAAATTCACGACACGACCCCTAAACGGCTTTACCGATCCCTGACGGACCGGTGGATTGCAGGCGTTTGCGGCGGCTTGGCCGAGTATCTCCACCTGGATTCCGTGCTGGTGCGCATCGGGATGCTGGTGATCCTCGTGGCCTCGAAATTCACCGCCCTGATCCTGTACCTTGTGATGTGGGTGATCGTGCCGCCCGAGCCGCCGGGGTATTCATCCTCGCCCGAAGCCGTGCAACGCGCCCGGAACAAGCAACGCCGTCTCGCCGGGGCGGTTCTCCTGCTGATCGGTGCGTTGCTGCTCGGGGTGAAGCTGGACTTTTTCACCTCCGATATCTGGTCCTGGACCTGGCCGGCGGGCCTGCTGCTGATCGGGGTGATTCTGCTGGTGCGACCCCAGGCAAACAAGCCGGAGGCGATCCCCTCCGCGGAGGAGACCACAACTTATGCCGACCAAGGCGAAAGCAAAGAGCAGTAACCGTCCCGTCACCGCGGGAGTCACGCTGATCCTGATCGGCGGTATCTTCCTGGCGGACCGGGCCAACCTGTTCGAGTTCCATTGGCCCCTGATCCTGATCGCAGCCGGCGTGCTGTTCCTCGTGCAGGCGATCCATGACAAAAATCTTCCTTCGGAGATCTTTGTCGTCTCCCTGCTTATCACGATTGGGCTGGTTTTTTACGCCGAACGCGCCACGCCCTGGTTTCACGGCGGCCTGGCCGACGCCTGGCCCTTCCTGATGGTCGCCATCGGTTTGTCTTACCTGCTTTCCGCGGCCTTCAACAAGAGCAGGGGATTCCTGATCAGCGGGGTGGTCTTCATCGCGCTGGGAGTGTTCTTCCTGCTGGTGGTCTACGAGTACATCCTCTGGTCGGATATTGGTGGCGCACTCACCTGGTGGCCGGTGATCCTGATCGGACTGGGAGTGTACCTGCTGTTGTCCAGGAAGTAGACTGGAAACCCGACAGTGAACTGTCGGGCTAACCCGGATATTTCACGAGTATTCATGCTTCGTTAACATAACCCTTGATATA
>CAZYOC010000343.1:0-3723 GCA_964648415.1 uncultured bacterium
CGAAAGGTAGTTCACACCCATACTCTTTTTCCACCAACTCCTGGGACGCGACCCCTTCGCTGGAATGAGAGTGGTAGCAGGAATGAGAGTGGTGGGAGGGAATGAGAGTGGTAGTAAACCTGCCAGTAGTGCAGAGCATAGTCTTGAGGGGTGATTATCGGTAGCGCAGGAAAGAATGCAGAAATAGGGAGTTGGTTCAGGTGTTGGAGGTAATGTTCATTGCACCTTGCCTGGATTCCAGCCTTCGCTGGAATGAGAGTGGTGGCTGGAATGACACGTGGGGACGCAGGAATGACATCATGGGACATTTCATTCGAGTATTACTATAAGAATTACAGTGGTATTGGAAATCAACTTCAGGACAGCGAATCAGAGAAAAACCCCAGTGCTCAAGACACTGGGGCGTGAGGTTCCGACTGAAACAAACGTCTTCCGACCCGTACCCAAGGTGCGCGCCAAACGGACGGCGCGTACTTGGGCTATGGCAGAGAACCACTGCCGTGGTTCTCGCGTGACACATCCGGGGCAATGAGCCAGCACCAAAGTTGTGTTGATCGCACGGTTTTTACGGTTAACATTCTGTAGTATATCAACTTATCTGGATTCCTGCTTTCGCAGGAATGACATTCGTTTGACGTTTTATTGCAGTCTGGGCTATGACAGCGAATCGCTGCCGTGGTTCTTCGTGAAATCGCCGAGCTACGCTTTCGCTTTCTTCTTTTTCTCCTTCACCACGCCTTTGTCCTGCAGCTCCTTGACGTAGTCGATGCCGATCGAGAGGGCCTTCATGTTGTACATCTCGGTGCCTTTGGGTGCGCGGTTCTTCAGGGCTTCACGGATCGACTCCTCCGGGATCACGCCGGACAGCGCCACCCAGGTTCCCAGCGCCACGGCAGAGGAGTACACCAGCCGGCCCATCTTATCCGCGGTGAGCTGGATGATGGGGACATCGTAGATGGTGTATTTCTCACGGTGTTCGTCGGGCACGGTGGTCAGGTTGGGATCGACGACGATCTGGGCGTCCGGCTCCAGGTCCTTGGCGAACATGTTGTAGCTGCGGGTAGCCAGCGACAGGAAGAAGTCGATGTTCGCGGCGCGCGGGAACAGGATCGGGTCATCATCGAGAATCACGTCGACTTTTGTGGGTCCGCCACGTACCTGCGCGGTATAGGTCGGTGACCCGGCGGCGTACAGCCCTTCCAGATGCGACGCGTCCGCGATGATGGTCCCCGCCAGGATGATCCCCTGGCCTCCCACGGCGGAAAAACGGGTTTCGTAATGCATATCGTCAACTCCCCCCTCAGGCGCTTTGCGTTTGCTTCAGTTTGGCGATCAGCGCTTCATAGGTCTTGGTGTACTCGGGTTTGTCTTCGTCATGATGCAGCACCCCCACCGGGAAATTGAGCGCCTTGTCGTCGTCGTTCATCTTCTCCCACTTCTTCAGCGGAGTGGCGCGGTCGCCGATCCACTTGATCATGTTCATCGGGTCGGCCATGCGGTTGCGGCGGCCGAACTGGGTGTGGCAGTTGCTGACCACTTCGATGAACGAGAAGCCGCTGTGGTTGAAGCCGTCACGGAACAGCTTGGCCATCTGGCGGCCGTTGCCGACGTGCGCCCGCGCCACATACGTCGCGCCCGCGCCCTCCATCAGCTCGGCCAGGTCGAACGACGGCTCCAGGTTACCGTACGGAGCCGTAGCGGCTTTCGCACCCAACGGGGTGGTGGGGGAATACTGCCCGCCGGTCATCCCGTAGATGTTGTTGTTGTTCACGATGTAGGTGAGGTCAATGTTACGCCGGGCGGCGTGGATCAGGTGGTTGCCGCCGATCGCCGAAGCGTCGCCGTCACCCGAGATCACCACCACGTGCTTCTCCGGCCGGTGCATCTTGATGCCGGTGGCGAAGGACGCCGCGCGGCCGTGAGTGGTGTGCAATGTGTTCGCGTTGAGGTAGCCCGGCGCACGGCTGGTGCAGCCGATCCCGGACACCACCGCGAGGTCTTCCGGCGCCCAGCCCAAATCGTCAAAGGCGCGGATCATCGCTTTGAGCACGATACCGATGCCGCAGCCCGGGCACCACATGTGCGGGAGCTTTTCCGAACGCAGGTATTTGAAATAATCGAACGCCATCAGGCCACCTCCTCGATGCCTTGCAGGATTTCATGCGGAGTGATCGGAACGCCGCCGGTTTTCAGCACACGCTTGACCGGCAGTTCGTATTTCGCCGACCGTTCCACTTCGTACACCAACTGCCCCAGATTGAACTCGGCCACGACCATCGACTTGACCTGCTTGGCGAAGTCGTAGACCTGGTCCTTGGGGAACGGCCAGATGGTGATGGGCCGCATCAGGCCGGCCTTGATGCCTTTCTCACGCGCCTGTTTGACCGCGACCATGGCCGCGCGGGCGGTGCTGCCGAAACTGAACACCCCCACCTCCGCATCGTCCGCCATGAACCACTCGACCTTATCAATGATGTCGCGGTTCTCCAGAACCTTGCGGATCATCCGGCGTTCTTCGCTGTCCACCAGCACCGGGTCGGTGGTGGGGAAGCCGGTTTTGTCATGATTGAGGCCGGTGGTGTGCCAGTTTTCGCCCTCGAAGTAGGGGATGAACGGCGGCACGTCGCCCTTGCTGACATCGTAGGGGTAAAACTTCTCGTTTTTTCCCAGGTTCGGCTTGGTGCGGTTCCAGATTTCAAACGTGCCCGGTTTGGGCGGGACCACGCCTTCCGACAGGTGGCCGAGCACCTCGTCGATCAGCAGGATGACCGGCATGCGCAACCGTTCCGCGAGGTTAAACGCGCGGATGGTTTCCATGTAAGTTTCCTGGTGGAACGAGGGGGCGATGGCGATGGTCGAGTGGTCGCCGTGAGTGCCCCAGCGCGCCTGCATGACATCCGCCTGCGCGGGGTGAGTGGGCAGCCCGGTCGAGGGGCCGCCGCGCATTACGTTGACCACCACACACGGCGCTTCCACCATGTACCCGAAGCCGATGTTTTCGAGCTTGAGGCTGAAGCCGGGCCCGCTGGTGGCGGTTAAGGCTTTCGCGCCGGCCAGAGATGCGCCGATCACAGAGCCCATGGCGCCGATCTCGTCTTCCATCTGGATGAAGTGGCCGCCGTTCTTCGGCAGCAGGTAGGCCATGTGGGCCGCGACTTCCGACGAGGGCGTGATAGGATAGCCCCCAAAGAAGTTGCATCCCGCCGCCACCGCCGCTTCGGCCACCACGATATTGCCTGCCCAGAACTTAACGTCTGCGTCTTTGTCGTGGGTAAACACAATCCCTCCCTTATTTCGCCGCCGCGGCTTTTTTCTTCTTCTTGTCCGGGACCGTGATCGCAATTGCGAAGTCCGGACACTGAAGCTCACATAACAGGCAGCCGGTACACGCCTCGAGGTCCTTGATCACCGCAAGGAAGCCCTGCCAGCGCGATCCGACACTGACCATATCCAACGCATCCACGGGACACACCTCAACGCAGACGTTGCAGCCTTTGCACATCACCTCGTCAATCTCAATGGTGACGCCTTTGCGTTCGCTGGTCCCCTTCAGGAAAAAATCATCACTCATGCAACTCCCCACTGCTACGGGATGTATGGTAGAATAGCTTGTAACTACTTTTCACGATGGATTCGTGCCTTCCAGACTGTCGCAGAATCAAACCCACTCTCATTCCCGCCTTCCAGACTGTATCACAATAAAAACCGCTCTCATTCCAGCGA
>CAZYOC010000344.1:0-3719 GCA_964648415.1 uncultured bacterium
ATTTCTATTTCAAGAGCTCCAGGTGCTACTGAACATACGTACCGGACAGTTCTGGGTTTACTCCACGGGAAGAGACTCGTCGTACATGCCTGGATTCCTGCTTTCGCAGGAATGACACTCGTTGGTTATCTTGGGATGGTCTACTGCGCGGGAAGAGACTCGTCGTACATGCCTGGATTCCTGCCTTCGCAGGAATGACACTCGTTAGCCCTTCCGGGACAGTCTGCTTCGCTGGAGATGTCATCACTGGCATTTCGTTCGAGCTTTGCGGTATGGCGGAGCTTCACTCTACAGCGACAATACCCCGGTCGCGATAAAGTAGAGGTACACTCCCGGGAAGGCGTAAATCGTGGAGTCGAACCGGTCCAGCGCGCCGCCGTGACCGGGGAACAGCTTGCCGGAATCCTTTACCTTCGCAGTGCGTTTGGCCAGTGACGCCGCCAAGTCGCCCACCTGCGACAACACGCCGACGATCAGGCCCACCGCGAGGCGATCATACCACTCAAACGGCAGATCCAGCAGGATGGCGATAAAGAAGTACCACAGCAGCACGATGGCGATCCCGCCCAGGCTGCCCTCGATGGTTTTTTTCGGTGAGATCTTCGGCGCGAGGGAATGCTTGCCGAACAGCCGGCCGGTGAAATAGGCTCCGCTGTCGGTGATCCACACGCCCGCCCAGATGTAGATGAAGATATACGCGCCCAGCGCGTTGTTGTCGGCCCAGAGGTAGCCGTCACGCACCAGCACGATGGTGATCAAAGGCAATGCGGCGAAGGTGGTGGTGAAGACGGTGGTGGCGAAGCTGCGAAACGCGTCGGTGTTGTTGTTGGTGACGGCCAGAATGCCGGACACCACACCCAGCGCAAGGAAAATCGGGAAGAAGATGCTCTCGCCCATGACATGGATCAGGATCGGGGCGACCGTGGCGAATATCACGCCGAAAAGCAGGAAGTCGAACCCCACACGGAACATACGCAGCAGCTCGTATTGGATCGAGCCGGCCATGATCGCAACACAGATCGCCGCAATCCAACCGCCCCAATACGCCATGGCGAAGGCGATGGGAATCAGGAGAAAGGCGACACCGATGCGCTTTAACAGTTCCATCTGCACGTATGGTATTGTTGTTGGTTAAACCCCTGACGGGATTGCTTCGCTGCCCCAAGGTACGCATTCAGGCGGCAGTTTCACACGGGGTTGCCTCCCCGTCATTTACCGATCCGTATGATCTTCGCCGACACCTTCCCCACGCCCGCCTTTTCGAGGCCGATTCGCCGGGCTGCGGCGACGCTTAAATCCAGAATACGCCCCCGTTTGTAGGGTCCGCGGTCATTCACTCGCACCCGCACCCCCCGACCCGTCTTGGTAAACGTCACCTCCAGGATAGTCCCGAACGGCAGCTCGCGATGAGCGCAGGTGAGGGCGTTCTGGTTGTAAATCTCGCCGTTGGCGGTCTGCTTGCCGTGGAAACCCGGCCCATAGTAGCTGGCGCGGCCTGTCAATACCTGGCCCACACGATACCTGGACTGCTGCTCCCTGGTCGGCGCGATCACCGGCAGGTTCTCCGGCAGGGGAAGCTGCTCGAGCACCTCCGGAGTATCATCAACAGTATCCACGGTCGCCGGCTCAGGAATCTGGGCGAGGACGGAATCGGACGGAGTCGTACTATCCACTACGGGTTCTGGCTTGGGGCGAGGCGTGGGCGGCGAATAATGCCTGGAGGTATAAATCGGCATGGGAGTGCATCCCCCGCCGAGGATGATCATCAGCAGGGCGAGCAGCCCCCAGAGCACCAAAGGGCCATGTATGCCACGGCCCCCGCGGATCATCCTGGTACGCCGTGCATGAAGGGCTGTTGTGTATCCAGAGTCCCGGTAAGGTCCGCGAGGCTCGAAATGCCCGTCTCCTCCAGGTAGGTTCTCAGTTCGGTTTCGATGGTCTGCGGAGTGGTCGGCTCTGCATAGAGGGCAGTGCCGATTTGCACCGCCGATGCGCCCACGATAAAGAACTCGACCACATCCTGCCAGGCGACGATTCCGCCCATGCCGGTAATCGGGATGGATACCGCGTTATAGGCTTCCCACACCTTCGCCAGGGCGATGGGTTTAATGGGCGGCCCGCTGTAGCCGCCGGTGATGGTGGCCAGCTTGGGCCGGCGACTGCGGTAATCCACCGCCATGCCCACCACCGTATTGATCAAACTGATGGCGTCCGCGCCGCCCGCTTCCGACGCCTTCGCGCCCTCCGCAATGGTCGCCACGTTCGGCGTCAGCTTCGCCGTAAACCAGCGCTTCGTCAGCTTCCGAACGTGCCCCACCAGCTCCTCGGTCACCTGGGGATTGCGGCTGAACGCCATCCCGCCCTCCTTCACATTCGGGCAGGAGATGTTGAGCTCGTAGCCGTCAATGCCCTCGACCTCTTCCAGCTTCTCGACGACCGTATAATAATCCTCCGGCACTCGTCCGGCGATGGAGACGATCACCTTTGAGCCGATTTCCTTCAGTTGCGGTGCGATAGTCTGTTTGAATTCGTCCACACCCATATTCGCCAGGCCGATGCTGTTCAGCAGGCCGGGGCCGACCTCAGCCAGGCGTGGCGGCGGGTTGCCGTCCCACCGTGTCGGCGCGATGCTCTTGGTGACAAAACCGCCCAGGTGCTCAGGCGAGGCCAGCTCGGCATACTCCACCCCGTACCCGTAACAACCGGACGCGGCGATCAAGGGGTTGTGCAGCGTGAGGCTGCCCAGGCTGACCTGCAATGGATTGTTACTTCCCATGGGGCGCCTCCACGTCGAAAAGGGGAAACACCGGGCCGTCAAGGCAGACAAGCTGGTACGGAGTCGGGCCGCCCTTAACTCGTACCGCGCAGCCCTGGCAGACCCCGATACCGCAGCCCATCTGCTGCTCCAGCGACACCTCCGAGCGCAGCAGACGATCCGCCGGGGTGATCCTCTGCATCGCCAGCACCAGCCCCCACGGCCCGCAGACATAGACCGCTGTTCCGGAAAGGTCATCCGACGCTTCAAGTTTTGTGAACCAATCCCCGGCGAGTTCGGTCACCAGGCCGCTCCGTCCCTCGCCGCCCTGTTCCAGAATCACTTCCGCGTCCTGCAACACCGGATCTTCCGGCGCGAGGGGGACATCCTGCTGCGTCCGTGCGCCGATCAGGAGGTGCGAGTCAATTCCCAGGGACTTCATGCGCCGGTTCAGGTATACCACCGGCGGCACTCCAAGTCCGCCGCCGACCAGGATGGCGTGTTTCTCATCGCCGGTGACAGTGAAGCCGGTTCCCAACGGTCCCAACAGGCTGACTTCTTCGCCCGGCTCGCGTCGGGTGAACTCCTCGGTGCCGACCCCAACGACTCGCCACACCAGCTCGAGTGTGTCGTCTTCAACCCGGCCGATGCTGAGCGGACGGCGCAACAAGGGAACGAACGAATCCTTGACACGGACATGCAGGAACTGACCGGGGGCCGCCGCCTGGCATATCTTCGGCGATTTCAACCACATGGAATGGATCTGGGGAGCAATTTCCCGGTTGGAAAGGACAACAGCGTTCTCAATCACTTTCACTAGTGCTCCGTTGCGCCAGGTTTGAACGTTTCTGCTTGTTTCTTGATGAGTCAAGTTCAAGGCGATTTCGCGCCGGCATAGTGGTGCTACGGTAAGCGAAATCAACGTAGAAATTGACCATCAGAAACAAGCCCTGTGTTCACGGCT
>CAZYOC010000345.1:0-3699 GCA_964648415.1 uncultured bacterium
TCCTGCTTTCGCAGGAATGACATCATGGGACATTTCATTCGAGAATTACTCTAACATACACTTCACAGCAAGCGCCGCTCCGGGGATTCCCGGCGCGCCGCTCTGTTTTTCCAGCATGGTAGCCCGGACCGCCCTCGGTCGGGGATACAGGGGGTTGGCCCGACAACATGGTGGGGGGATAGGGTAAATGGCCCGACGGTTTACTGTCGGGGCGACATGGTGGGGGGATACGGGTAAATGGCCCGACGGTTTACTGTCGGGGCGACATGGTGGGGGGATAGGGTAAATGGCCCGACGGTTTACTGTCGGGGCGACATGGTGGGGGGATACGGGTAAATGGCCCGACGGTTTACTGTCGGGGCGACAATTACTCTGACCGGCTTTGAATTCGGGAACTATTTCTCGTCGTTTTCGCCGCCGGGCGGTGCTTCCCGGGCGCTGCGAAGATCCAGGATCTTCATCCCGGCGGCGTAGTCGATCTCGTGCAGTTCATCCAGCTTCATCATATCCTTCAGCAGGGTGCTCATGCGTTCCACCTGCGGCTGGATCTTGTCCACCATGATTTGCCTGGTGTCCTCGTCGGCCTCCTCGGTTTTGGCGAGGTAGCAGGCGGCGCTGATCACGGCAAGCGGGTTGTTGAACTCGTGGGCCAGTGTGGCCGCCATTTTATAGGCGGTTTCCATCTGTTTGGCCTTGATTTCAGCTTCCTGTTCCTGTTTACGGGACTTTTCCAGCTCCGCCGTCCGTTGCCGGACCAGCGCTTCCAGTTGGTCCCGCCGTCGCCGCTCACTGCGTAGCCGCCGCTGAACCACGCCCCAGACAGCGAGAACGGCCAGTGCAGCCCACGCGATCCAGGCCAACGGTGTCCGGTACCAGGGCGGCTGAATCCGGATTCGCAACATCGCCGGCGGACCTTCTCCCACCGTCTCGTTTCGCGCCCGCACCTCAAACCGGTACAGGCCCGGTTGCAGGTCGTTGAAGTCACGGTAGGTTTCGTGGGACCATTCGCTCCATTCTTCAGTGTTGCCGATCAAACGGTACTGGAACTCCTCAGTCCCCATGCCGGCGCCGGGAAGCGCGCTCCAGGAAACCCGGAAGGTGCGGTCGGGCCAGGCCAGCGACAACGCGGCGGTTCCTTCCAACTGCAACACCGAACCTTGCGCCAGGCTGTCCCGGGCGGTTTCGATCCGGCGGATCAGGGCCGTTGGGGCCATGACAGGCAGGGTGTCGCCGGCGGCATCGCAGGTCAAAATGCTGCCATCATCCATGCCGAAGAACGCCAGATCTCTGTCTGCTCCAGTTGCAATCGACACCACACTGGCTGTCGGGTTGGGCGGGAGAGGCTGGACAATTTGCTGTCCCACCGGCGCATCCGGATCAATTCTCGTTACACCACGAGACCCCTGAGAGAAGTAGAGCCGGTTCCGAGCATCCACCACAGGATAGACAAACGACGCCAGGGGGCCGGTATCCACACCGATCAGCTCTTCGTCCGGTCGCATGCGTTTCTGGTCGGCGTCATAGCCCAGCAACCCTTCAGCGGTCGCCACCCACAAACGCCCTCTCCAGAAGATCATACTGTCATGCAGCTTTTCGGATATGCCCAGGCTGTCTGTCACAACATGCAGGATTACAGAATCGGATTGTGTTGGATCATGATGGCCTCGCAACAACCGATTCACGCCGCCCTCTTCGGTGATTATCCACAGCCGATCCAGGGGATCATGGTACAGGTAGCGCGCACTGCGGTTGTCTTCCAGGATGCGGACACCCGGCTCCGCACCCCGGTCAGTCAGACGATACCGAAACAGCCCCTTCAGTTCCGAGCCTACGAAGAGGTAGTTCCCGTCATTGGACACCCCCATCCCGAACATATTGCCTTCGGTGCCTTCAATGGTCGTGGCGCGACCACTGCGATCCACTTCCACAAGTCCCGCAAAAGAACAGACATACAGGAAGTCGCCATAGACACGAAGGGTATAGCAGCCATGCTCCACTCCCGGGATCGGCTCAAACCGTCCGGGTCGACCCGGCTTGTCGGAGGGAACCAACCGAAACAGGTTTTTTGGCGTACCCGCATACAACTGCCCATTGAAGACCGCCACTCCGAGCACGGCGCCGTCCAGTCCCTGTTTGTCGTCCAACCGGCGGAACGGCGCAGACAGCTCAAGCCGCGCAGCGCCATAGTCAAGCGGGACCCAGAACCCGCCTCCCTGGTCCACCATCCCGGCGCGGCGGGGAATATCCGACGGCAGCCCGTCCTGCCTCGTGACCACTTCGACCACGTTGCCGCTCCGGTTGTACACCACGATGCCGTAAGGGTTGGACGTTAACGCCAGACGGCCGTCCGGCAGAGCAACGCTGCCATGAATCAATGCGTCGCCAAGATAGTCATTGATGACTGCATCCCATTTTGTAAAGACTTGTTCCTGCATATGATAGAAATACAGCCCACGCTTCCAGCCGGTCAACAATACGGTGTTTTTATCATAGGCGATGGCGTGGAACAGATTAACTCCCAGCGAGTCCTGGTTCGTGGGAACCGGGACGAGGCTATCCTCCTCCAGCCATTCCGGCAGCTCCTTATTGAATTTTACCCACACCTTGTCCAGGGCGGGCATCACCATGACCAGGTTCTGGTTGTCCATCACCGGCCAGATATCCCAGTCGCCTATCAGGGGATCGGCGTCGTCGGGACGATACCGCAGCAAGGCGAGCGGGGTCTGAAAATAGAGGAAGGAACCATCGGCTCGAATCCGCCAGTAGGATTTCGGGCCGGCGAGAGTGTCCGGAACCCGGGGCTCAACGGCTTGGTATCGCAGTTCACCGTTGGGTTGCTCCAGCAGGACACCGATGCCGGACAACCCTCCGGACCAGACCCGGTCCCGGTTGTCCACGGCAAGCGAGAGAAACGGTTGGTCGGCATCCATCCCGAGCCGTTGCCACCGATTGCCGTCGAACTCGAGGATCCCCCCGCCGTTGGCCACATAGATCAGGCCGGCGCGGGTCTGAACCACGTCGAAGCACTGCCCGGCGAGGTTGTAGTCATCCGGTGTAAAGGCGACCAGGGGAGGCACACCGTAGTGAGCGGGGGGAGTACTCCCCGCAAGGTAAGGCATCGTCAGGCACAGGAAACCGAGCAGGAGAAAACGACCGACCGACCACCCTCCAGGCGCGCTCGCCCTTGTATGATAAGCGCGTTCAGGTTGGTCACCCATAGCGATCCAACGTCGTAGATGTCAGTGGACAAGCAAGGTAGCTATCCTGACGCCGTGTATTCAAGTAGGCCGGTCGGGAAAGTCGGTTCCCTGTATGGCGAGATCAGTGAACGCGTTTCAGTAAGAGGATGAAAATCCCGACGGGAGACCGCCGGGCAGCACACAAACTCACTCGCATGGCCCGATTTGCTGGGTAGCTTCATGTCAAGCACTTGAGAATGCCGGCGATGTACGCTTCTGGCGCACAGTCTCGAGTCGCCGGTAAAGCAAGTCGGGCGAAGCTGGGGTAGCTTGATCTTTGCGAGTGACGAGCCGTTTCCCGACTTGCTCTCACAGAGATGCACAGATTTTGCCGGCGTCATACATAGCCGGCAGTTGTCAGTGATTCAAGATTCAGACGTGGCAAATCGGGCCATGCCCCCAAACCGCCCACCGAGTGTCATTCCTGCGAAAGCAGGAATCCAGGAGAGCGCAACCGCCG
>CAZYOC010000346.1:0-3695 GCA_964648415.1 uncultured bacterium
TAAACAAGTACTTAAGAATCTTGGTATGTTCGATTCTTTGCAAGAACCACTCTATATCAAGGGTTAAGTTGGCGAAGCGTCTATACTCGCGAGATATCCGGGCTAACTTAACTGTAGAAATACCCCCAAAAGGCAATCACCTTATGGGGGTATTCAAGTAGTGTTGCTGCTGAACGTCCGTTATGCCGCCTCCACCTGTCCGGCGCTGCCGGCTTTGGCGGAACTCAACTCGCGCCCGCGCTGCTTCGCCCAGACCAGCGCCATCGTGCGGTACAGCATGTGGGCGAACTTGCTGTAAGGCATGTACCACAGCAGGACAAACACGAACACGATGTGGATGTAGTAGATCGAGTAAGGGACAATGTTGATGGCTCCGCCACCGAGTCCCCAGAAAACCAGACGGCCGATCCAGGCCAGCATACCGGTCAGACCGGTCCAGAACACGAGCTGCACAAACAGCCGGTCCGGGTAACCGTCCGCGCCGACATCGTCTTCCTTGTTGTTCCGCCGGCGCAGCAGCATAATGCCGCCAATGAAGATCATCGTACCGCCCGCCGCGCCGCACAGCTTGCCCGCGACCCCAATCACGATGTGAACAGGGCTCTCGTAGAGCCAGAAGTCGATCGGGGTCTCGATGCCGATGACCGCGACAGGGATCAGGTGATTGAAGATGACACCAAATACCAGCGCGAACCCCGCCGCGGCCGCCGCCAGCACGAACCCGTACATCACCAGCATATGAGCGACTTTACGTGGCCGGTTCTGCCCGCAACCCTCGAAATGCTTGTGCGTCAGAATGTCCTTGATGGTGGCGATCAGCGCCGGGACAAAGCCCATGTTCACCTTGGTGGCGGCGTCATGTTGCAACCCCTTCCAGAACCGCGCAAGCCCCACAAACGCGATCAGGAAGATCAGGATATTACCCCCGATGAACAGCATCTCGGTGTAACCCGCCGGGATGAACTCGGTCAGCGCCGCCTTGTCCAGCGACAGGAAGTACCCGAAGTGCATCTCGGGATTCAGCCCCATGTTCAGCGCCACCAGCGCCGCCACGATGATCACCGGAATCATGAACAGGGCAAACGTCCCGCCCGGGGTGCTCATCGCCTTGCCCATGAACCGCGGGAAGGTAAAGCTGGAGTAGATGTAGTTACGGATGGCCGCCATGACATCGCCCGGCCGTACGCCACGCGGGCACCGTGTGGTGCAGTCGCCGCACTGGTGACAGAGCCACACGTCCGGGTCGCTGATCAGCTTGTCTTTCAGCCCCCAGTTGGCCCAGAGCATCTCCTTGCGCGGGAAGGCTCCCTGCGCCGGCGACAGCTCGCACACCGCGCTGCATGTCGCGCACTGGTAACACTTGTTGAGGTTCTCGCCGCCCGCCGCCTGGACCGCATGGATGAAGTCCATGTCCGGCTTGACGGTATATCGATCCGCCATCAGAAACCCTCCACTTCGATGACTGCTTGTTGCTGTGAGCAATTGTCGACCACGGAGTGGTCAGAAGCTTGCGAAAGATAGTGCAATCTCAACGCTAACACAAGTTGTGTGGGAGGGTTAACTCGGAATACTCCATGTCCCGTTTGGTCACAAGGCCAGCCCGCATATTTCACGAAAGAACCACCGCCGTGGTTCAGCTTTTTCGGAGACAGGCGCGAGATTATTCAAGGATAACGCATATTGAAAAGGTTACAGTCCCGTTTTCCCGACCTCAGGCCACCTTCAATCCCCGGACCGGGGGCGGTCCGGGCTACCTCGCTGTCATAGCCCACAGAATGGCGCGTCTGTTTGCGCCTTTCTGTGGGAGAACCGTAAACTCCTTACACACGCTATCCCGGCAGCGGGTTGCAAAAAACGACGACAAACTGCAAGTCATGTGATTCCAAACCGAAAACCGTATAAACCGATTCTATATCAAGGCTTAAGTTGACGAAGCATGAATACTCGTGGAATATCCGGGCTAACCTCGTACCCCGACAGTAAACTGACGGGGCCAGACCACTTCCCGGCCATAAGCTGCAAATTGAACGGTTAAACGCACGGTACATTACCACCAAAGCAAGCAATAGCAACAAATAAACTACCGTCTGTCCCTACTTTTTTAAAGCAAGCAATAGCAACAAATAAACTACCGTCTGTCCCTACTTTTTTCTACTTTTTTTATGTCCCTACTTTTTTTAGAACATCTTCGAACCAGACGATCGCTGCCTGCCCCTCCATCCGTACTACTTCACTGATGGATCGGCGATGGCGTATCCCATTCCTCAGATCAGCGATTTGATCAAACTTGTTAATGAGTGTCGCCTTATTCCTCAGCACGGGTTCAAACTTCTTCCAGTTTGGTCCAGCCTGAATGGCATCTTGGAGCTCGCGCAGGTCGAAAAACTCAAGCTGTCCACTTAGCTCTTGATAGCGATCCTCATCAAATACAGAGCTCTTCTTCGCCGCCTGCAGAATCCGAGCCTTAACCTTTTCCCTAACTCTGTTAGGGATTGACTCAGTGAAGCCGGGAAGGGTCTCGTCAATCAATTTCCTCAGTTGTAGCTCTACAGCTTCAAGGCGTTCGTCCAGGTCCCGGAGCTGAGGATCAAGGTTCAACCTTTGCTTTATCAATAAGCTTTCAATCGCTTGGACCATGGAACGCTGTCGCTCAGCAATGAAGGCTTCAAAATCCTCGGGTTCAAAAGGATCGCGCAGAAGGATGTCGAGGGCCACTGGAGAGATCAAGTGCGTATCCATGATCGCTTCAACTTTGTCGCGACCATTCTTCTCTATCATCTCTTCTAGATAGACATTTGGTAGTTTATTGCTTATTACATTGCGATTTGTTTTCGATGTCAACGGAGTACGGTTAAGAATGGAGTTGTAGTTCATGGAATCCAACTGTCGCTTTGCCCAGGACTCTGGTACAATATGGTGGTCGTCTAGATCATTAGTTATTGGACTGTCTCCAGTGCCCCAGTCTTTTGCTCCTTTAATGATCAGAAGGTTAAAGATGCCGTTGTAGATAGATGTACCCTTCTTATACTGTTTGCGGAGATCAAGTTCACGGAACCGTTGCTCGAACTCATGGACGAGTGACGGTTGTTCAGTATCATCCTGGAACCAGCGCTGCATCTCCAAGTAATCGCGTGCGCTCGTCGATTCAACAGAACCCGAATACCGATTCGTGAACACCGATGCCCAGTACCAATGGCTGATCTTCCTCTTGGCCTCCAGTTGAAGTCCATTCTCCAACTTCTCCCTAACTGTATATAGAGCAGCAAAAACTGGAAGGATGGAGACGTAGGGTAGGTATTGTGTTGAGATCGCACCGTACTCCTGAGGTGATTGAATCAACTGTATAGCCCGCTCAAGACTCCGGACTGCCTTCTCCCATAATTTGATAAAGTCATCGCTTGTCTGGACGAGTACCTCTTTTCGTCGTCGACCATCAGGGTCCCTGACAGATTTCGCTTGACCAGGCATCAGGTAGTAGAGGTATTTGGGTGAACAATAGGCTTGACGAAGAATGGACATAATCTGAAGGAGATACACGTTCATCTTAGTCGAATCCACAAACTCGAGGCGCGGGCTAGCCTCTCGCCACATGCTTTTCAGCCGAACGTCTTTCGGTCTCAGCAAAGCATTGAGAAGGTCGAAAAGGTTCCTCGCTGTTTTAAGTGGGTACGCTGAGATTGAGCTTCCCGGCCACG
>CAZYOC010000347.1:0-3641 GCA_964648415.1 uncultured bacterium
AGTCATGTCTATATACTACAACATGTTAACCATAAAAAACCCCTATTGAACACTATTCTGGTTCTAGATTGCTAACTTATTGTATTCTTGCATCTTGCCTGGATTCCAGCCTTCGCGGGAATGAGAGTGGGTTTGATTCTGCGACAGTCTGCTTCGCTGGAATGAGAGACATCAGAATTCTGCAACAGCCTGTATATACGGTCCTGTCAGGTCGTGAAGCGCGTCTGTGTGCGCTGGAGACCTGACAGCGATGGTTGTTCACAAAAAGCGTGTCGGATCTCCGCAAACGACGCTAACGATTTGACACGACCACGGCAGGGCTGATTGTTTGAAATGCGTATCCGGAGGCTGCGTTCCCCAGATCTCATGGCGTATATTCCGGCATGACCGCTTCACATTCGGGGGACATCTTTACAGGCGGAAGGGCGCCATCACCCACTGGTCCCAGATCCTCCCGCCTCATGGCTACTCGCGGGCATACTCTGCCTGCTGCCGTATTGCTGCTCCTGCTGCTTGCCGCCTCCGCCTTTTCTCAGGAATACCCGCTTCGCCTGTACGACCATCCCGACATGCTGCCCGGTGTGAAATGGGGCGCGATGCAGGACAGCCGGGGCGTCCTCTGGTTCTGGGGCGAGAGCGGAATCATGAGCTACGACGGCGTCCGGTTCCGCCAGTATACCGTGGAGCAGGGTCTGTCCGACAATTATGTGTACGAAATGGTCGAAGGCCCGGACGGCCTGCTTTATATCGGAACCTTCCAGGGGTTGGACCTTTTTAACCCCACCACGTGCCAACTCTCACCCTCGCCGGTTCGGCGCGGCTTGCCGGCGCGGGACATCGAGTTTACCCCCTGGGGGATGGTGCTGGCTCACGATGACGGCTCCAGCCTGTTCCGTGGAAAAGGCGAGTATTTGATCCCGGTCAATGCTGTCGTTGCCGACCCGGGCCGTCCCAGCCTGACCAACCAGGTGGTGTACGATCCCATGGACTCCACCCTCTGGATGGCGATGGAGCCGAAGGGGTTGTACCGAGTGGACCTGCCGGACCTGCTGCCATTGTTTGACATGAAAGACCCCGCGGCGCAGGAAGACTATGAGGCGCAGGGTGGAGAGGTGTTCTTCGCAGGCGTCAATCCCGACAGCGCGATCCGGGATCTCTGGAAAGTGCAGGACCGGGCGCAACACCGGTCCGTTTGCGAGCAGGTCATGCAGCGCCTGGTTCCCCCCGGCGAACCCGCCTCCTGGATAGCGGATCGGTTGCTGCTCGATGAGAAGGGAACCCTCTGGACTGCCGCCAATGGGAACTTATACAAGCTGATCGACAGGAATTTACAGCACATCCCGCTTGCGACTCCCAGCACAGTCAACTACCAGCCACGCATTTTTCTGGATACCAAGCATCGCTACATCGCCGGACTGGCGGGCCTGTTCGTTTATTCACAGCGCGATTCGCTGGCGTTAACCAAGGGGCTGGCCACCCTCCATCCGGCAGACCTCACCCTGTGCCTGACCGACCGGCAGGGGTTGCTCTGGCTGGGATGGAAGGACGGCTCGATCGGACGGCTGCTGTCGCATCACGTCCAGCTGTATCGCGCCGAAGACCACCCTCACCTGCGAGGAATGAAGGAGACGCTTCGGTTTACGGACGGTTCCCTGCTACTGGCCGGGCCAAACGCTATTGTCAAGGCGGAAAGCGAGACGTTTCAGCGTGTCCTGACTCCGCCCCGCCTTCCCGCAGCCATCTGGGACTTCGCCGTCGACAGGCGGCAGAACATCCTGATGCTTACGGAAACCGGGATGTATGTGTATGACCGTCGCCGGGACCGTGTCCGTACGCTTCGCAGTAACATGCGCTCGGGAGCGAACAACCAGCCGGCGGTGCAAGGCCCCGACGGGCTGCTGTGGTTCATTGCCCGCGATACGATCTACACGTGGGACGGCGACCGGTTGGTCAACACCGGCGACCGTTTCCAGCATTCCACCTTCCTCTACGCCGACCCCGATTCCAGCCTCTGGCTGGGGACGTGGAATGGACCGGTGAAGCTGAAAGACGGCCAGGCGTGGCAATATCTCGAAGACAGGTTCCGGTATGCCGGCGACTTCCCGAAACGCAACTGGGAGAACCTGGTCCTGTTTCCCGACTCCCTGTTCGAGGGCGGCTTCTCCGCGTTGTGTTGCGAGCAGACGAGCGATTCTGCATACTGGTTCGGCACGTTTTCCACGGGGATTATCCGCATCAAGGGCGACTCGTTGCGCATTTTCAACCGGGACGACGGTATCCCTCAAGTACGCTACCGAGATGTGTACAAGACACCGGAGGGCGACCTTGTCTTCTACGCCAGCAGCGTGGTAGTTCGAATTGAAAACGGGCGTCCGGTACGACAGACGTATCCCCTGGCGTCCAACACGGAAGTGCTGCTTTGGCGGGAGGATGAACAACGCCGCGTCTACCTGGCGACCTCGCGCGGGTTACAGGTGATGGATGGGCCGCACCATGTGCTGCTCAACCGGGAATTCGGTCTCCCGGCAAACCGTGTCAACGACCTTGCCGTGCGTCAGGACGGTAGAGTGCTGGCGATCCAGGACGAGGCGATCCTCTGTTTTGATCCAGACTCCCTGTTCCAAGGCTCCACCGCCGCCGCGCGGCCCTTTGTGGCTCGTGTCCGCACGAAATCGGGCGTGCAGCCGCAGAATACTCCATTGCGTCTTCCCTTGGGCGAACGGGCTGTGACCTTCGAGCTGGCGTTGCCGGATTTCCGCAATGAGAGCCAGACCCGTTTCGCCTGGCGTCTGTCGCCGTTTGATGATGCCGGCCATTGGCGCGGGGGCAAACAGTCCGCCACCTACGAGAATTTGCCGCCGGGAGAATACCGGTTTGTCCTTACCGCCGGCGACAGCCGGGGCGAGACGGTTGTCATGCCGGAACCGTTTGTGATAATCGTCCCTCCCTACTTCCATGAAACACTGTGGTTTAAAGGCCTATTGATTCTGCTGGTGATTGTGGGATTTGTGCTTGTGCTGCGCTGGCGGGTGCGACGCATCGAACGGCAGAAGGAGATCCTGCAACGGCTGGTGGAGGAAAAAACCGCGGAAGCACTCGAGAGCCACGAGCGCGCCAAGAAGGCCGAAATCAACGCCAAACAGCTTGAAACCGCCAACCAACTGGCGGCCACCATCGCCCACGAGTTCAATAATCCTCTCGCCATCATAAAAGGCAGCATTGACCTGTTGCGCATGAAAATCGTGCCCGAGGACCAGGTGGAAAAGCAATATGATGTCTTGGACGCAACCATCAAACGTCTGGCTACCCTGGTGGACAAGCTGCTGAAACTGCGGACACTGAAGGAGATTCATTACGCCGACGGCATGAAAATCCTGGATATCCACAACCCGGACGATCCGGAACCTCCAGACGAACATCCTTCCAGCGAAGAACCGAAGCGCTGATTCACCACATGGCCCCTGTTGAAGTTGCCGGGTGAGTTCACTCATGCTGTTGGAACAGGAATCGGACCACGAGTGGAGCGTCTCACATGGATTGAGTGGTTCTGCGGGCTTCCCCGGGCCAATTATACTGAATCTCGAAAGAAATGTCCCATGATGTCATTCCTGCGAAAGCAGGAACCGGAACGAAGTGAAGCT
>CAZYOC010000348.1:0-3606 GCA_964648415.1 uncultured bacterium
CTGGATCCCAGCCTTCGCTGGGATGAGATACCTCTCACATTCTGCGACAGTCTGGTAGGCGGGAATCCAGGCAAGGTGCAAGAATATACAATGTCAGCAATTCAGCGCCAGAGTAACATTCATCTTTCGGTTTTCATAGCTAACATGTTGTAGTATATTAACATGGCTGGATTCACGGCTGTCCCAAACTACGGGACACCGCAAGCTACACCTCGTTCCGGTTCCAGTCTTCGCTGGAATGAGAGTCCTCTCGCATTCTGGGACAGTCTGCTGCGCGGGGATGGGGGAAGCTGAAGAAAGCGGAACACAGGGACAACCGACACAAAACGCTGTCCCATGCGGGATAACAGGAGCCGTTTGACATGACGGACAGGGACACAAGCTGGATTGAACAGGAACGGGACAGCCGCACCGAGCCGACCTACCGGGTCAGTGCGCTGGTCAGCGTATACAATTCCGCGAACTACCTTGAGGGCCTCTTCCAGGATTTGACCGCACAGACGCTGTACGCCCGCGGGGAGCTGGAGCTGGTGGTGATCGATTCCGGTTCGCCCGACCCTCAGGACTGGGCTTTGATCGAGCAGGCTGTGGCGCGCTACCCGCACATCCGGGCGATCCGCAGCCGCCGGCGGGAAACCCTCTACCAGGCCTGGAACCGCGCGATTGGGGAAGCGCGGGGAGAGTACCTGACCAACGCCAACACGGACGACCGTCACGCCCCCCACGCCCTGGAAGTCCTGGCCGATACCCTCGATGCTCACCCCGACGCCCTTTTGGCGTATGGCGACGGCTGGATCAACCGGACCGACCAGGTGCTCCCGTTTGACAAAGCGCCACGCGAGGAGGATTTCACCACCCCGGCGTTTTTCGCACCCGCGCTGGCGTTGTATTACAGCTACGGCTTCCAACCCCTGTGGCGAGCGTCGGTGCATGACCGGATCGGTGTGTTTGACGGGGCGTATAAAGCGGCGGGCGACTGGGATTTCGGCCTGCGGCTGGCGCTGACCGGCAAGGCGGTGCATGTGCCCCGGCGGCTGGGCGTGTTCTACGCCGGAGGCGAGTCCATCAGCTACCGCGACGATACCATGGCAAAAGAGAGCCAACAGGTGTCGAATCGCTACCGGCAACCGGAAATCATTGAACAGTTGTATGCGCGTGAGGACGTGATACCCGGGAGCAAGCTCCCGGGCCACCCACCGGGCCACCCAGTTGAGGTAGCACGGACATGCTTGTCCGGGAACGAGCCTGGGGGCGATCAAACAACCCGAAAACGCCTTTCCGTGAACCAGACCAAAGCCCGCATCTACGTCGACTTCGGCCTGCGGGCGCTGGAATTCATCAACCCTATGGGCGGCCGCCGGCGTCTCTACGACCTGGCCGTGCACTACTTCGAGCGCGCCACACAGCTCCAGCCTCAATGGGGCGCGCCCTGGACCAACATCGCCGTCACCCTGGCGCTGGCGGGCAACACGAAGCAGGCGTTGGAACTGCTGACCACCGCGGCGAATACCTTTAACCTTCCGCAGATTCCCTGCAACCGGGAGACAATCCAGAAGGGGTTGAGCCCGTTGGAAAGGTACAGCGGGTTGCGCCCGGTCGCTTCCGGCCTGGACCTGCCCACGCAATTCGAGCTGGCCGCCGGACGTGACCGGAGAACGGAAGCCGATCCCCGGCTCGCTTCCGTGACGACCTCGAACCAGGAAAGAGGCAGGGCATGAGTGCGGCTGCGCCGATTCTGGTCACGGGAACCATCCGTTCCGGCTCCACCTGGGTCGGCAAGGTGCTGGCCGCGCACCCGCGTGTGGGCTACATCAATGAACCGCTCAACCTGCAGGACACCCCGGTGAACCGGGGAAAACTGCCGGTGGACCGGCCCTTCTGGTACATGCACATCGACGAGCACAACGAGGCGGCGTTCCTCCCGGCGTACAAGAACCTGGTCCGGTTCCGCTTCAACATCCAGGCCGCGGCGGAGCGCCTCGAACACGACAAGAGCAACGGCAGCCTGTATTCGAAGGAAGAGATCCGTGTCATCGAGGAGTACGCCCGTTTCGCCACGCTGCACCTGAACCGGGTTCGGCCGCTGGTGAAGGATCCCTTCGCGCTGGTGTCCGTGCCCTGGTTCGTGGACCGCCTGGATATGATCCCGGTGATCCTGATCCGCCACCCCGCCGCATTCACCAGCAGCGTACTGAAACTCGGCTGGGGCGCCGGATTCAACCAGTTTGTCCAGCAACCGGAATTGCTGGACAAATACCCGGTCGACGATTCCGAAATCGAGTTGTACCGGAAGTTCGAATCAACCGGCAACAAGCTGGGGCTCGCCGCGCTGGGCTGGAAATACCAGCACCGGGTGATTCTGGACTACGCCCGGGAGCACCCGGAATGGTTGTTTGTGCGGCACGAAGACCTGTCGCGTGAACCGATGAAGCTGTTCCAGCAGATCTGCCACCGGCTGAAGCTGGAGTTCCACCCCCGGATCCAGGCGAAAATCAAGGCCAGCACGTCCTCGAAGAATCAAGGCGAGCTGCCGGCCGATCAACCGCACCAGGTACACCTGGACAGCAGGAAGAACATCACCGCCTGGAAACGACGCCTCAACGAGGAACAGATCCTGGAAATCAGGCGGATCGTGGAAGAAGTATCGTCTCAATTCTACGACAGCGAAGACTGGTAGGAGTAATTCATGACCGCAGGACCACAGCGACTCGACAGAGAAAGGATGACAGCCATTCCGGGAACCGACCCGGAAGGCATCCGCTCCGAGCTCCATGGCGACGCCTGGCGGCAGGCCACGCCCACGGTTTCCGTGGTCATCCCCTGTTACAACGCCCGGGCCTGCGTCGCCCAGGCCATGGACTCGGTCCGCAACCAATCCTTTCGAGACATCGAGCTGATCGTCGTGGACGACGGCAGTAGTGACGATTCGACCACTATCATCAAGGACTATCTGCACCAGCACAGCGATTTTCCCATCCTCTTTCTGGAGAACACGCCCAGCGGCGGGCGGCCGGGCTTGACCCGCAACGCCGGCATCGCGTGCGCACGCGGCCGTTTTATTTTGTGCCTGGACGCCGACGACCTGCTCTTTCCCGCCACCATCGGCGAGATGGTGCAGGCGGCGAAAGCCTCCTCCGGCGAGTTCCCGGTCGCGCATGGGGCCTACGAGCGCTTCGGCTCTCGTGACGGCTACTGGCCCTGGCCGGTCCGGCAGGTGGACCCGAACACGCTGATCCGTCAGAACCACCTTTCCATCGCCTCGCTATTCCCGAAAACACTGTGGGAAAAGGCGGGCGGATTCAGCGGCATGCGTGGCTACGAGGACTGGGAGCTGTGGGTCTCCTTCGCACGCTTGGGCGCAACCTTTGTCCCGCTGACCAAACCGGTCTACCGGGTGCGTTTCGGCAACGGCGACACGGTCAACCGGCGCGCGAAACAGCGCCACGAGTGGTTCGTCGCGCAGGTGATCCTTCAGCACGAGGACCTGTTTGAGGAGGATGAAGTCGGCTGGGCGCGAGACCTGCTGACGGCGCACCCCGGCGAACCCCCGGAAAGCCGGAAACCGTATACGGGCAACGTCCCTCACGCCTTCGCCACGGCGCTGCG
>CAZYOC010000349.1:0-3603 GCA_964648415.1 uncultured bacterium
CGAAATCGCCTTGATATTGACTCATCAAGAAACAAGCAGAAACAGTCATAGCTGGCGCAATGGAGCACTAGCCCGCCGAATCCACATCAACCAATTGTCGTCAACACTGGGAGGACCTCATGGGATTGGACAGTCACTTCAACCGTGCGGCTGTGATCACCGCGGTGCTGAACACGACCGGGCGCATCGCCATTGTCGGCCTGTCGCCCAAGCCGGAGCGTGACAGCCACAAAGTCGCCCACTATCTGCTGGAACAGGGGTTCGATATCGTTCCCGTCAACCCCATGGTGGAAGAGGTGCTGGGGTTGAAATCGTACCCATCCGTGTCGGCGATCGAGGGTAATGTCGCGGTGGTGGATGTCTTCCGCCGGCCGGATGACGTGCCGCCGATTGTCGATGAAGCCATTCAGAAAGGTGCGCAATTCCTATGGTTGCAGTTAGGAGTCATCAACGAAACCGCGGCGCAGAAAGCGGTGGACGCCGGTCTGGGTGTGGTCATGGACAAGTGCATCAAAATTGAGCATCAAAAGCATAACGTGATTGACTAAGACAGCATCCTCTCGCCATCTTGTCGGCTGGGAAACAGGGCAACCAAGTGGAAAACGAACACCTTACCAAATACCTGACAAAGTTCCTGACAGCGAACAATCCGGAGGTTTCGGAGAAGTTTCGCCGCGGAGAATACGACTCCGTGCTGGACGCGGCGGTGGAAGGCGGTCTGTTCAAGGAAGGCGATGAACCCGGTGCGGACATTGAGCAGTTCCTCGGTCTCTGGAGCAAGATGAGCAATCAGGACCGTCGCCTGATGACACTGATGATCCACGACGAGTTACCGCCCGACCTGTTCAACCCGGACGAGTTTTTCAGTCCACCCGATGATTCGAAGCCACAAGACGAGCCCGAGCCTGAAGAGGAGGCTTCCAAACCGCCGGAGGAAGCGGCCGACGCGGAGGATGAAGAGGACATCCTGGACACCATGGCGGACACGGGCGACGAGGAGGCGGAAGAAGAGGGCGGTGGCGGCTGGGACAGTCTTGAAGCCCAGATGAACGAAGAGGCTCCCAAAGCCCCGCCTTCTGAGGAGATCCCGGAAGGCCGGTCCCCCACACAACCCAAACCTGCGGCGAAAAAAGAAGAGCCGGTGAAGGTTCAGCGCTGGGTGGCGCTGGAGAAAAAACTGGCCAAGACCCGGGATTTGCCCACCTTGCCGGCAGTGTTCACCGAGGTGCTGCGGGTCGCCGCCGACCCCAAGAGCGACATTCAGAGCCTGCAAAAGGTCATCGTGCAGGATCCCACCCTGTCCAGCACTATCCTCAGGCTGGCCAATTCCGCCTATTACGGCATCGGGAAAGACATCACCTCGCTGAACATGGCGCTGGTGGTGATCGGGTTCCGTGAGATCTGCAACATCGCCACTTCATTGTCTGTGTTGAAAGCGTTCCCGAAATCCGTAACCGGGCGAGGTTTCAACTTCGACACCTACTGGATGCACAGCGCCGGCGTGGCGGCGACCTCGCGCGTGCTGGCCGACCGGTTTCACGCCCGCTGGCGTGAAGAGCTCTACCTTGCCGGACTGCTGCACGATATCGGCGTCCAGTTCCTCGCCACTTATTTCCCGCAAGATGTCATCCGCATTCTGGATTATGCCGCCGCCGAGGGCATCCCCCAGTGGCAGGCGGAGCTGAAACTGTATTCTACCGACCACGCCCGCGTGGGAGCCTACCTGGCCGGCGTGTGGAAGCTCCCCAAAACCCTGCGCTCGCTGATCCGCTATCATCACGAAGTCTGGCACGCCGGGCAGCTCGAGTACGAAGCCGCGATCATTCACCTCGCCAACGAGTTCTGCACCATGGACGACACGGAACAGGAGTTCGTGGGCCTCGACCCCGAACGGTTGCAGAAACATCCCGCCTGGCGTATCGTTACAGGGAACAAGCCGATTTCCCTCAGCGAAATCAACGAACTGCTGGAGAAAATGGCAAAAGAGGCTGAGACCGCCAAAGAGTTCATTCTCAACACCATCACGCAGTCGTAAACCAACGCCACAACCCTGGAGTTTTTTCATGAGTAACTATACCGCAGTGGATTACTATCGCCTGGATGACCTGTTGACCGAAGAAGAGCGTCTGGTGCGTGACAGCGTCCGCGACTGGGTGTCCGGCCGTGTGATTCCGAAGATCGAAGACGCCTACCGTGAAGCGGTCTTCCCCCGTGAATGGATTGGCGAAATGGCCGAGCTGGGCCTGTTCGGGCCGACCTTCCCGGAGGAATACGGCGGCGCGGGGGTCAACTATGTGGCTTACGGCCTGGCGATGCAGGAGCTGGAGCGTGGCGACAGCGGCGTACGCAGCTTCGCGTCGGTTCAGTCCGCCCTGGTCATGTATCCTATTTACACGTGGGGAACCGAAGAGCAGAAGCAATACTGGCTGCCAAAGCTGGCGCGGGCGGAAAAGATCGGCGCGTTCGGCCTGACCGAACCGGATTACGGCAGCGATCCGGGCGGGATGATCACCACCGCGAAGAAGGTCGACGGCGGCTATGTCCTCAACGGCGCGAAAATGTGGATCACCAACAGCACCATCGCCGATGTGTCGATGGTCTGGGCCAAGCTTGACGGGAAGGTGGCGGGCTTCCTGGTCGAGGGCGACTGGGACGGTGTCACCTGCCCGGAACAGAAAGGCAAATGGAGCCTGCGCGCCAGCGTCACCGGCGAGATCATCCTGCAGGATGTCTTTGTGCCGGACTCCCACCGGCTACCCGACGCCAACGGGCTGGCGTGTCCCCTGATATGCCTGGACCAGGCGCGTTACGGCATCGCGTGGGGGGTAATCGGCGCCGCGCAGGCCTGCTACGACGCCACGCTGACGTACTCGAAGGAACGCGTCCAGCACGGCAAGCCTATCGGCGGGTTCCAGATGGTGCAGGAACGGCTGGTGATCATGCTGACCGAAATCACAAAGGGCCAGCTCATGGCCTACCGGCTGGGACAACTGCGGGACGCCGGCAAGGCCAGCTTCCGGCAGGTCTCCCTTGCGAAACGGAACAACTGCCAGATCGCGCTGGAAGTGGCGCGGATCGCGCGGGACCTCCACGGCGCCAACGGCATCACCGAAGAATACCCCATCATGCGACACATGATGAACCTGGAGTCGGTGTACACCTACGAGGGCACCCACAACATGCACACGCTGATCGTGGGAGCCGATATCACCGGGTTGGAAGCCTACCGGTAGGCAGGCGGTAATTTAGGCCGGATATTTCACGAGTATTTATGCTTCGTCAACATTTCCTTTGATATAGAATCGGTTTGAACGGTTTTCAGCTCGGAATCACAAAAACAAATGCACATATGTTTACTTGTTGACACAACATTTACCTGTATGATTTTTAAGTAATTGTTTATGCTAGACTTAGGGTTGTCGTAAACCGCAAATTTGGCGTTTTTTCGCATGAGAGCCAGAGAGACCGCGAAAGTTGGGTTAAATAAAGCCTGCCCCCGAATCGGGCATCTATGATGAGGAGGCCGGAGAGGCGACTTTCCGGCCAGACTTCTAGTGGTCCATTGCGCCAGCTATGATAGGTTCTGCTTGTCACGGGCGAGTT
>CAZYOC010000350.1:0-3597 GCA_964648415.1 uncultured bacterium
ATTATATTCTTGCACCTTGTCTGGATTCCAGCCTTCGCTGGAATGAGAGCTGTTCCTATTGTGATACAGTCTGGAAGGCGGGAATCTCCTCCGTCTCCAAATCGCATGAGACAATACTATCAGACTCCCTATAACAGCACACATATCGCTGTCATTCTTCATTCTTAATTCTTAATTAAACAAAAAGTCCCCGCGGCATTATCCATCCAGCCGTCGGGGTCGTTGGGTATGGGCGCAGCAATCACGGCCGGAGCCGCCGCCATGGTCTCATGGCCGCCCCCCGGTCATGCTGTCGCCGGGAAGTCCTGCAATGCGGGCTCCCCTCTCTGTCCCGGCGAGTATGCCGGGTCGCCTTCTCTCATCCGGACTGTCACCGTCGGCGCCGGAATTACACCGGCTCAGTCCCGTGGGCGGCGTGGCGAGAACGGTTCGCAATCAACCGTCCCCTTTCACGCCCCGCTCCGGGAGTCGCGGGCTGTCACCGCCGGTCTGGAATTGCACCAGGCCCCGAAGACTGGCGTTAATATAAGGCGCGCAGGGGAGGAGAGCCAGTTTGGGGGCTCGGCTGGGGAGGCGACGGCGTCATGTAACGCTGTTTCACCGCTCCGATGGAGCTTACAAGTTGATAAAACACGGCAGCAATGGCTTACCTTCGCTTGTGATTTGTTTACCTTGGTTGCACCTTGATTGTCTGGATGCGGTCAGAGGCCGGAACTTGAACTCTGCTTGACATACGGGAGGCTATTATGGGCGACAAACTGAACGAGACGTTTCAACTCTTTTTCGGCAACATTGTGTTGATCGGTGCGGTGGTGCTGACCATCCTGCTGCCGTTGGAACTGATCGGCGAGCTGGCGACCACCGAACCCCAATTCGACACGGGCGCGATTCAGCGGATGGGCCAGACCGGAGACTTTGACCCGGACATGATCATCTCAATGGTGAATTCCGTGGCGGCTCAGTCCAGCACGGGCGGCGTGTTTGCGCTGCTGGCGCTGTTGTTGTCGCCGATTTATTACGGCGCGGTGATCCACATTGTGGCTCAGAAGCGGCAGGGGCTTGAGATCTCCTACAGCGACGCCATGCAGGTGGGCCTGCAGAACTGGTGGCGGATGATCTGGGCCAACATCCTGGCGTTGATCATCGTCATTGCCGGGCTGTTCTTTTGTATCGTGCCGGGGGTCCTGTTCGCCGTCTGGTTCGCATTTATTCCCGCCATGGTGATTTTGGAAGGGGCCAACAACCCGGTGGACGCCATCTCCCGCAGTTCCGAGCTGACCAAAGGCCGGAGGTGGGAGATCTTCGGTGTCTGGTTGATCCTGTTCCTCATCGGCATGTTCTTCAATTTCATCCTCTCCGGGATCGGGCTTGTTTTCCCCTTTAATACCGACGTTCCCCAGGCCATTCTGTCCAGCCTGATGACGTTGGTGAGCATACTGCCGGTGATCGCGTTTGTGTTGTTCTACATGGATGCGCGGTACAAGGAAGCGGGGATGACGACAGAAGGTCGGCCGGTGACGGGTGTGTAGCGGTCAATCAGTGCGACAGGGAATCGTTATCCAGCAGCTCGCGGATGCGAGTGATGAGAGTTTCAGGACCGAAGGGTTTGGGAAGGAAAGGCAGACCGCTCTTCAGAGCGGCGGCGAGGCTGTTGCTGTCCTGGGCGTGGCCGGACATCAGCAGGACGCGAGTATCCGCAACACGTTTATGGTAATCGCCCAGTAATTCCCAAACAACATACGAAAGTTGCTTCATCGTCACTTGTTTTACGTGCAGGATGGCGTTTTCCAGGGCGGGCAGGGCGACAAGCTGAGTAGCGAGGATGAACAACACCACCACGAATCTGCGGTGAACGAACGTTCGTGAACTATTCGGACTATTGGCCTCGGTCGTCGTAGAAGGCCTGAATGACGTACCACCCGCACCGGGAGCCTGTGCGCAACGACCGCAATCTTTGTATACTCCCATATCTTAACGCCTGATTATACACACCCTGGAGGTCCAGATGTCCACAAAACATGTCCTGTTCAGCCTGGCTCTACTCGCTCTTGGCGCGTTCCTGGTGCTGGCGGAAGACCATAGCGAATTCATCGAGGGGCCGTTCAGTTCACCGCAGGAAGTCACCGAAACCTGCCTGATGTGTCACGATGACGTGGGCGACCAGGTCCTCGCCAGCCGTCACTGGAACTGGCAAGGCGACGAGTTCGAGGTCGAGGGGCATGGCAAGATGGCCGTGGGGAAGATCAACCTGATCAACAATTTCTGCATCGCGGTTCCCTCCAACTGGCCGCGCTGCACCAGTTGTCATGTCGGGTACGGCTGGGTGGATGAAAGTTTTGATCACAGCGACCCCAACAACATCGACTGCCTGGTGTGTCATGACAACACGGGGACGTACGTGAAGACCCCGACCGGCGCGGGTATGCCGGCCGAGGACGTGGATTTGGCCGCAGTCGCGCAAAGTGTGGGCTACACCAGCCGGCAAACCTGCGGCCGGTGCCATTTCGATGGCGGCGGCGGCGCGGGTGTCAAGCACGGCGACCTGGATCCCTCCCTCTACGAACCGCCCGAAGACCTTGATGTCCATATGGGGATGTATGACTTCCAGTGCGCCGATTGCCACGCCGGCGAGGAGCACCAGACCCGCGGCGCGGGACACGGCTCCATGGCGCAGGACGTCAACCATTTTGATTGTACGGAATGCCACGCCATGCCGATTCATGACAAATCCCGGCTGAACGAGCACGCCGACCATATCGCGTGCGAGACCTGCCATGTACCCAGCTTCGCCCGCATCGAACCGACCAAGGTCTGGTGGGACTGGTCCACCGCGGGCCAGGACCGCAAAGCCAGTCGCGATCAATTCGGCCATCCCAATTACAGTAAAAAGAAAGGCGATTTTGTCTGGAAAAAGAACGTCATGCCGGACTATCGCTGGGACAACGGCAAGGCGGGGTACCTCCTCTTCGGCGACACCATTGACACAACCGACATGGTGGTGCTCAACGAACTGGACGGTTCCATTGAAGACAGCGGCTCCAGAATCACTCCCTTCAAGGTGATGCACTCCAAACAACCCTACGATCCGGGTACGATGATGCTGATCATCCCGCACCTGTTCGGTCCCGAGGGGTACTGGAACACTTACGATTGGGTGCAGGCGGCGCAGATCGGGATGGAAGCTGTAGGCTTGCCGTTCAGCGGCGAGGTGGACTTCGTTGAGACAGACATGTACTGGCCGATCAATCACATGGTGGCTCCGTCGGAAGAAGCCCTGCGCTGTACAGATTGCCACGGCAAGAAATCCCGTCTGGACTGGGAGGCCCTCGGTTACCCGGCGGATCCCATGAAAAAGGGAGGACGCGCGGAGCACTTCGATATGCAGTAGCGCGAGTATTTTATCACCGCATATCTGTCCCGGGCAGCTTGTTTTGAGCAGTAGGACATCACATAGTCCAAAGCGATGAACACAGGCTGGTGTTGCATGTTCTGGAGGTTGATCGCTGCCCGGGTCTAAACTGAAATCCGACAACCAGTTACAGTTCTAGTGGTCCATTGCGCCAGCTATGAATCGTTCTGAGCTGCGCATTATCGTTC
>CAZYOC010000351.1:0-3545 GCA_964648415.1 uncultured bacterium
TTCCAGCCTTCGCTGGAATGAGAGACATCAGAATTCGTGCAACAGGCCCTATATTATGGAATTGTAACTGCTTTTCAGGTTTTAGGATAGACCCGGGCAGCGACCAATCGCTGGACATAGTACGTCTGTTTGAGTTCATTGTCTGGGGACGATAGTACGTTCTCCTGGTTTCGACAAGCCGCCCGGTGCAAATGACAGGAGGCCCGGAAGTTGCTCTGATCAAGTCGATGAAGCCATCGCCTCGACGGTCACAACTCTGCCTGTCGAGGCTGCATGAGTGCTTGAAGTATTGATAAAGTAACGCCTTACGTCATTCGTTCGTGCCGTCCGGGCGCTGCACAAAAGCCGGCAGCACAGCGGGTGCAGCGGCGTGGAGGAACACCGGGAGGCAAATCGTGCCGCGCAGGCCGGAGGAGATATGAAGGTTTTTGTACACCACAACAGGCGCGAAGCACGGCGGAACCGTCCAGCGTTCGCCTGGAGCGGTCTGCTGTGTCTGATGCTGCTGTTTGCCCTGACGTCCGTAGCCGGGGCGACCGACTGGGAGGACTTTGTCGGTGAAAGCATGTGGACCGTAAGCCATACCACCCAGGTGCTGCTCGACGACCCGACTCTGTCCGCCATCGTCTACCGTGACCTGTGGGAGACCTTCAACACCCGCCGCTGGGGCTTCAGCGATATCGGCACACAAACCGGCCTGGAACTGACCACCAGCCCGACCCAGACGGCGCTCATCGCGCCGGTGTCGTTTCGTTACTACAAGCTGCACTGCAGTGCGATTCTTCCCATGCTGCTGCACCGGACGTTTGATTATCGCTACCGGGATGCCTCCAGGATCGGCCTGGGCGATCTGAGCTTTATGGCCGGCTACCCCATTCGCCTCTGGGACGTGGATGTCTACGGCAACCTCGGCGTGAAGCTGCCCACCGGCAGCTACACTATCAGCGACGGACCCTACCTGACGCCGATGAGCACCGGGACCTGGGACTTCTACGGCGGCCTGGAGGCGCGGGTCCGGATCAAGCGTGACCAGTGGATCTATCTGGATACGCAATACCGTAAGACCGGAACTCAATCCTATCGCGTGCTGCGCAATGACTACAGGACCGACCTGGATGTTTCCAACAGCGACCTGCTGTACCTGACAACCGCGTATATACGCACGTTCGGAGTACACACCAGCGCGTTCCTGGCGGGTACGTTCTACGTGGCGTTCGAGGGCGAAACGGATTTCCATATCAACGGTCCCAACAACCGTGAGATCCGGGGGAGCTGGACCAACGACCAGCGTCTGTTCAGCCTGGAGCTGACACCGGGGATCAACTACGATATCTGGCTTGTGACGGTACGGGCGATGGCGACCCTGCCGATTCACATCTTCAAGGAAGACAGCAACTACGATGACCGCCGGAGCTGGTCCATGCGGCTCGGCGTAGCGTATTTCCTGTAAACGTTCACGGAAGGCTGAAGCGATGAGGCAACGATTCCGGCTTTTGCCGCTGGCAGTGACCGCCGCGATCCTGATGGGATCATGCAGCGATGACTCGCCGACCACCGTGGACTATGTCGGCGACGCCATTCAACAGAACGAACTGGAACTGGCTGGCACGGGTGTTGAGATCGAAATGGTCTGGATCGAGCCCGGCTCCTTCCGCATGGGCGAGCTGGGAACAGCTCAGATGACCAACCCCAACGAGCAACCCCGGCATATCGTGAGCTTCGCCCACGGTTTCTGGATCAGCAAATACGAGATCACTCAGGAGCAGTGGGAGGCGGTGACAGGCTATAATCCGTCACGGTTCACATCTTCAAACCGTAACCCGGTGGAAAGCGTAAGCTGGCGGCAGATCCAGGAGGATTACCTGTCCGTGTTGAACGAGCGTCTGCCCACGGACCCGTGGCGGTTGCCCACCGAAGCGGAGTGGGAATACGCCGCCCGCGCCGGGACACGAGGACCGTTTTTCGTCGACGCCGCCGACCTGGGCTACTACGCCAATTTCACCTTGTGGACCGATTCCACCCTGGAGGTGGGCAGTTTGTTGCCGAATCCCTGGGGCCTGTATGATATGGCCGGCAATGTCTGGGAATGGTGCTGGGACACCTATCACGACAACTACGCCGACGCGCCGCTGGACGGCTCCGCCTGGAACGACAACGACGGCATCGGACGTGTCATCCGTGGCGGCGGCTGGGGCGCCACCAACGATGAGTGCCGCAGCGCGTACCGCGATTACCGTGCGCCGACCCATACCTCGAACCGGCTGGGCTTCCGTCTCGTCTACGGCGAGACCTGGACGAACAACCCGCCGGTGCAGCCCACGATCCCCTCGCCGGCCGACGCGGCGGTGGACATCGAGTTCGACATCGAACTGTCCTGGTCGTGCCATGATCTCGACGGCGACCCGTTGGTCTACGACATCTACTTGTCCACCAACCGCAACCCGACCTTGATCGCGACCGACATCACCGACACGACGTACCATCCCAGTGTGCTTGACGTGGGCGAGACCTACTACTGGCGCGTGGCGGCGCGAGACCGGAAAGGCGGCATCACGTTCTCGCCGACCTGGTCGTTCACCACCTACGAACCCTTCGAATACAACTTCGCCCTCGCCGGTACGGATGAGCTGATGACCATGATCCGGACCTCGCCGGCGGTGTATACCATGGGCTCCTCGTACGGTGATGAGGACGCGCAGGCGGATGAGCACCCGCCGCACCAGGTGGCGATCTCCTACGTCCTGTGGGTGGGTAAGTTTGAGGTCACCCAGCAGCAGTGGCAGGCAGTGATGGGAAGCAACCCGTCGTATCACGCCGGCTTCCCGGACCGGCCCGTGGAACAGATCACCTGGGACATGGCGCAGGCGTTTGTGGACAGCCTGAACGCCTATGAAACCGGCGATCCCTGGCGGCTGCCCACCGAAGCGGAATGGGAATACGTGGTGCGGGCGGATCAGCCCACACGTTTCCCCTGGGGCGACGATCCCGACTTCACCGCCCTTCCGAACTACGCCTGGTACGAAGCCAACTCCGGCGGCCGTACCCACGCCGTGGGCGGCAAACTGCCGAACCCCTGGGGTTTCTACGACCTGATCGGCAACGTGGGGGAGTGGTGCGAGGACTGGTACCACCTGAACTACACGAGCGCCCCGAACGACGGTAGCGCGTGGACCTACCCGGCGGGTATCTACCGGGTGTACCGTGGCGGCTCCTGGACCAGCAGCGCCGTGGAATCGCGTAGCGCCGCACGCTTCGGCGATGATCCCCAGGGCTTCTCCGCCGGGATCGGGTTGAGAGTGGTGAGAGATGCGACTGTCAATTGAATTATCGCATATGTTATATGAAGTTGCCTTTCCGCCTGTCACGCTTCCGCACAAAATTGCTTTTCGACATACTCCTGCTTCGCACCATTCTTCCCGCCATCCACCGACGGCCACCACAGGATGTCGATCTTTTCACGCTTCGCAATCTTCTCGATGTGGGCGTTCAGCTGATCGGTGAAAATACGCATCACACCATTGGTGTATTTGCGGAAACCGGCCGAA
>CAZYOC010000352.1:0-81 GCA_964648415.1 uncultured bacterium
ATTCCTGCTTTCGCAGGAATGACACGATGGGACGCTGTTTGTTCTGGATTCCTGCCTTCGCAGGAATGACACGACGGGGAC
>CAZYOC010000352.1:181-3502 GCA_964648415.1 uncultured bacterium
ACTGTTTGTTCTGGATTCCTGCTTTCGCAGGAATGACACGACGGGGACACTGTTTGTTCTGGATTCCTGCTTTCGCAGGAATGACACGACGGGGACACTGTTTTCGCGAGACCCTCTAAACTGGGAGGCCACATGGATCGAGTGGTTGGGGTGATTCCCGCACGGTATGCGTCGACCCGTTTCCCGGGCAAGATGCTGGCGGATGTCCATGGCAAGCCGCTGGTGGTGCGTACACTGGAAGCCGTGCAACGAGCGGAGGTGTTCGACGAGATCCTGGTCGCCACCGACGATGAGCGCATCCGCGACGCCGTAGCGCACGCCGGCGGCCACGCAGTTATGACCGACCTGCATCGCCCCTCCGGCAGCGACCGGGTTCTTGCCGCGTTGAAAGATGTCGACGCCGACATCGTCGCCAACATCCAGGGCGACGAACCCCTGATCCCGGCCGCCGGGCTCGATGGAGCCGTCCGGCTGCTGACCGGCAGCGAACGCTTTGAAGTCACCACCGCCGCCGTCCCCCTGGAACGAGAGCGGATCACCGATCCCAATGCAGTCAAAGTGGTCACCGACAAACGCGGCAAAGCGCTTTATTTCTCACGCAGCATCATTCCCTATCCACGTGAAGGCGACCCGCCGCAGCAGCTGTATCGCCGTCATGTCGGGCTTTACGTGTTCCGCCGTAAAACCCTGGAAGACTTCTGCCGCTGGCCGCAGTCCGAACTGGAGCAGTGCGAAAAGCTGGAGCAGTTGCGGCTGTTGCATCACGGCGTCGCCATCGGCGTGCTGGACATTGAAACCGCCCCGCCCGGGGTGGATACCCCGGAAGACCTGGAGTTGGTTCGATCCCTGTTTATTACCCAGCAGGCGTAGCCTGTGGGAGGAACTGGTGGGCCTTTTGCTGTCTGCGGTGATGGAGACGGCGTTGCTGAAAGAAGCGCCGAATGTTCCCGCAAAGAAAGCGCTGGAGGGTTTAACCGTGGAGCTGGCCGGTCAGAAGGTATCCGGCGCACCGCACACCATCTGGCAACTGCTTAACCATCTGGTGTACTGGCACGACCTGATGCTGCGTTTCACCGAAGGCGAAAAGGTAACCTTCCCCGATGCGCCGGATCCCGGCTGGGCATTCCCCGAAGCGCCAAGAAACGATGCGGAGCTACAGGCACGGATTGCTCAATTCCTTGATGGGTTGGAACGCGCGGTGACGGTGGTTCAGCAGGCGGAAACCGAGAGCGCCATCCGACCGGACCATCCGGCGGCCGAACTGCACCTGGCGGTGGGACACACCGCCTATCACCTCGGCCAAATTGTATTGTTACGCAGCCTGCTCAACGCCTGGCCCCCGCCCGGCGGCGGCTATCAGTGGAGTTGAGAAGATCCGCATACACAGCGTCGAGGCGTCCTTACTTCCCCGCCTTCTGCTGCTTGAGGATCTTCGCCCAGGTGTCCCGCAGGGTCACGGTCCGGTTATAGATCAGTCGGTCCGGCGCGGAATCGGCATCCATGCAGAAATAGCCCTTGCGCTCGAACTGGCAACGGTAGCCGGGTTCTTCCTTGCCCAGCGACGGCTCCAGTTTGCAGCCGGTCAGCACCTGCTCGGAATCCGGGTTGATGGCTTGCTTGAAAGAGACGCCGTCGCTGTCATCCATCGGGTTGGCTTTGGTGAACAGGCTCTCGTAGAGGCGTACTTCCGCGTCCACCGCATGCTGCGCCGACACCCAGTGCAGGGTCGCCTTGACCTTGCGGCCATCGGGGGCGTTGCCGCCGCGAGAGGCTGGATCGTAACTGCATAGCAATTCCACTACGTTACCCTCGGAGTCTTTCACCACCTCATCGCAGGTGATGAAATAGGCGTAACGCAGCCGCACCTCGCGTCCCGGGGCGAGACGGAAGAACTTCTTCGGCGGGTCTTCCATGAAGTCGTCCCGCTCGATGCACAGCTCGCGCCCGAATGGGACCAGGCGGCTGCCCGCTTCGGGCTCTTCCGGATTGTTGATGCACTCCAGGCGGTCGACCTCACCCTCCGGGAAGTTGGTGAGGGTGACCTTCAGCGGGTTCAGCACCGCCATGCGCCGGGGAGCGCGTTTGTTCAGATCCTCACGAATGGCGTATTCGAGCTGCGCAAAGTCCACCGTGCTGTTGCGCTTGGACACACCGATCAGTTCGCAGAACCGCCGGATCGCCTCCGGAGTGTACCCGCGCCGGCGCAGTCCCGACAGGGTCGGCATCCGGGCATCGTCCCAGCCGCGCACGTAGCCCTCGCGCACCAACTCCAGCAACCGCCGCTTGCTCATCACAGTGTAGGTCAGATTCAGCCGCGCGAACTCATACTGATGCACCCGCGGCTCCTCGAACAACTGGTCCAGGAACCAGTCGTACAGCTCACGGTTGTTCTCGAATTCGAGCGTACAGAACGAGTGGGTGACGCCTTCAATGTAGTCCGACATGCAGTGCGCGTAGTCGTACATCGGGTAGATGCACCATTTGTCGCCGGTGCGGTGATGCTGAGCGTGACGGATGCGGTACATCAACGGGTCCCGCATCAGCATGTTTGGGTTGGTCATGTCGATCTTTGCACGGAGTGTCTTTTCTCCGTCGCCGAATTCGCCGTTGCGCATCCGCAGGAAAAGGTCCAGGTTCTCCTCCACCGACCGCTTGCGGTAGGGGCTGGGTGTGCCGGGCTGCTTCACCGTGCCCCGCATCTCACGGATCTCGTCCACCGTCAGATCGCAGACATACGCCTTGCCCTTTTCAATCAGCTCGACGGCGTATTCGTAGAGCTGTTCAAAATAGTCGGAGGCGAAGTGGAGACGGTCGCCCCACTCGAAGCCCAGCCACTTGATGTCCCGCTGGATGGAATCGACATACAGTGTCTCTTCGGTCAAGGGGTTGGTGTCGTCGAAACGCAGGTGCGTGATGCCGCCGAACTCTTCCGCCACGCCGAAATTGATGGCGATGGATTTGGCGTGCCCGATGTGCAGGAAACCGTTGGGTTCGGGTGGGAAACGAGTCTCGACCCGCCGGCCGTAAGTGTTGTTCTCGACATGTTCACGGACAATGTCCCGGATAAAATTACGGCTTTCACTTCCCTCCGTGGGCGGGGTCTTGGTGGAGTTGTCGCTCATCGTTCTATCTCGTGTTGGTGGTTTGCAAACAGAAGCGTAAGGTAGTCTTTTCAACGGGGCGGTAACCAGTTCCTCCGGGGTGTTCTTCTCTCGCAGGGGGAGACAATCGGTACGTTGAAACAGATTGCATACCTGCGAGTTGAAACTAGTGCTCCGTTGCGCCAGGTTTGAACGTTTCTGCTTGTTTCTTGATGAGTCA
>CAZYOC010000353.1:0-3491 GCA_964648415.1 uncultured bacterium
ATCACACATGAGCTTATCATGAATCCCGCCGCCTGAAAAAACGAGAATGTTTCTCTCGTTTTTGAGAGTGAATAACTTAACACTGCACAAATCGCAGCCAGGTTTCAGCCGGTCTTCAGACCGGCTGTGGATTGAAACATGCGGCGGGCGTAGCTTGTATTCCTGTACCGCCGTTTCAGCCGGTCTTCGGACCGGCTGTGGATTGAAATGCACCCATCGCTTGCATCCGTGAGAACTGTTTGCTATGCTGAACGTATCGTTCCTATCAGGGTGGAAGGAAGCCGTTTTCTTCAACACCATCAGGCATTTTCATCTCAGCTCAAGAGGTCATGTATGCAGGATACGCCAAAGCAACCTCCTTTCTCGCTCCAGGCGTGGCTGGAACGTCACGGTTATACGGTTTCGTACGCAACGGGGACATGGACAGAATGCCTCGTTCGGCGTCGGGAAGAACGCTGGTTCGGCAAAGGCGGCGACGAGAGGGATGCGTTAGCCGCGGTGATTCATCACATGCTGCCATCCTATCTTGCCCGGGTCGGTGTGCCTGCGGAAGTGTTTCATTGTCTCGAGCCGGATTCGGGCGAGCCTCCGGAACCGGTGGGGTCGCTGGCTTCGGCGCCTGTGGGCGCCCTGACGGATGACCCGCATGCGCCACATGATGACGAGCGTAGCGATGTTCGGGAGTGGGGAGTAGGGGAGATCCCCACAGCAGCGACTCCGCCCATTGAATCAGAAACGACCCCGTCAGACTCCGAGGAGCAGGCTGCCGAACATGTGGGCGCCCTGACGGATGACCCGCTTGCGCCACATGATGACGAACGCAGCGATCTTCAGAAGGAGGCGAGGGGGGTAGAGGTGAGCCCCACAGAAGCAACTTCACTCGTCGAATTGGAAGAGATGTCGCCAGACTCTCCGGTGGATACAAAGCCTGAAGCTCCCCATGTCATTGATAAAGAGCCGCCACGGATGGCTGTGTCGGAGGCACTGCGTGAGTTTGCCCCTTTATGGGACCGTATCCGGAGTGAGACTTCCGAGTTGGGCATGGCGTCGCCTGAACGCCAACGCCTGGTGATTCTGAGTTGGATCTGCCAGGCGAGGGAGTTGGCGGACGCTTCCGGTTATGAGTCTCCTGTGGTAGATAAGGTGAGCGAAATCGCACGGTTTCTGACCAGTCTTACCAAACGCTGGTGGCCGGGTTCGATTCGCGCGCTCCAGGTGGATACGCTTCCTGAAGACCTGATGGATGAGGTAGACCTCGATCATGCCCCGACATACTGGAGCGAAGTTGCAGAGGCGGCTGAAGATCTGCTTGAACAGGTCGTTGAAGGAGACGTGGCCGAAGAGCGTGACGAGTACGGTTGGATTGATGACGATATTGCGTTGCACCCATCCCCGCTTGATCCCGAGTCCGACCTGCGCGAGCTGGGCGGTAAGCTGACGAAACTGACCGGCCCCCTGGATTCCTTTCCTCCCATTACTGCGCCCGGTGAAATCGAATCGCCCTCCCAGGAGCAATGCGATAACTACCTCGAGTGGTGTCGCCTCGCACGGTGGCTACGAGGCTGGGTGATTGATTTTGACTATTGGGGCAATGTGATGGGGCGACTCCGGTGGCTGGTCGCACAACTGCCCGGTTACCATCGCCAAAAGCAGGAGATGCAACGGATTTTAGATCCTGCGTTTCTACCACGCCGCTCGTGGGCCAAATCGTTGGGGCGCGATCCGGCGGCGCGAAAACAGAAGCGGCAAATCAAGCACTTGTATGACCGGCTCCATGAACTGCCTGCCAATGGACAGACAGACGCCCTTTCGCAGTGGATTCAGGAAGCGCTGCCGTTGCTTGAGCCGGATGCGTTGGCAACATGTATGCAACCCTATCGGGAGTCGTTCTTGCAGCTCGACCCGGAGGAGTTCACAGACTCCAGGATGGAACGGCGACGGTTGCGTAAAGCGCAGTCACGGATGGATGGTTCGAAACGCACGGAGACTGCGGCCGGCGACTCGGCGGGGGATTATTCTGAACTGCCGGAAGAAGCGGCGGATGAGGCGGATGAGACGGGGCGACCGGTTCAAGACGCCGGTGAACGCCTGCTGGACGTTGTTCGTTCCAGAACAGAAGGGAAACATGTCATTTTTGTCAGCAACCGCAACGACCCCGACTTGGTGACCATGCTGAAGGAGGGGTTGGGATTCGCGGAAATCGTCTGGTGCGAAGGTGGGCCACGGTTGGTTGATTCCGTAACAGCGAAGATCGTGGATGGAAACTGTGATTATGTGCTTGCAGCCACCGGGTTTCAATCTCATTCTGTAGACAGCAAACTTTACCTTGCTTGCAAACGTGCTGAAGTCCCTTACATCCGTGTGAACAAAGGCCGACTGATTGCCACGGCGCGGGCAATCGCGAAAACCCTGGACCTTCTGGATTCGCTGGAGCAACCGGCGTAGACCAATCACTCCTCCAGTGCCGGTTATGATCCAGTTCGCTTGTTGTCTCGCAGAGTGTTGGCTGTATGACCCGACTGTTCACTGTCGGGTTTCAAGGCCGACGTGCCAACTGGATTAAAACTGGCATTTGTGACCATCATGTCATCAAAATGATTACAAATGTTTTTTTTCCTAAAGTTAGCTTTGGGTTGCATGCGGAAGAGAGGGGTAGTATTTCAGATGTATCCCCGCTTCAGGCACGGAGGCTTAATGACGTTTCTATCATCACGTGATGCCATCCGGTGTATCGGCATAGCCACGCATACCATCCCGTTCGACGGGTCAGGAGCCGTGCGTCCTCACGATAATGCAGGACCGACGCCCGCGTCGGCCACAGGTAGCCCGGCCATGCCTGGCCGGGAAGCAGTTTCGCGAGATCCCAAGTCGTCCTGTCAGGTCGTTAGCGCCGTTTGCGGAGACCGGACACACAAGTCATCTCCCCCGACTTGCTCGGAACCGGAAGCGAGTCCTCCATCTGCATCATCCATTGAACCAACAGTCCAGGCTGCGAGAGCGACACGCGGCAAATCGGGCCATGCCACCGTCGCAAAATGTTTGGCCCGACAGTTTACCGAACTGAAGTTCCAATCTTGCAGTGCCCATTTTCTCATTGTCTTGTCCCTTCGCCTCTTACATTCTGCTGTTGGATTTCTTACAGAGAACGATTCCTCTTCCTCAAACCTGGATCGGACTCATGACCAACGCCTTCACCTCCCAGTTTGACAGCCACCTTCGGGGCGTCTATACAGACTGTTGCACAATAGGAACCGATCTCATCCCAGCGTAGGCTGGGATCCAGGCAAGGTGCAAGAATACAAAATGTTAGCAATTCTGAACCGAAATAGTGCTTAATAGTTGGCTTTCATAGTTAACATATTGTAGTATATAAACATGACTGGATTCCAGCCTTCGCTGGAATGAGAGACATCAGAATTCGTGCAACAGGCCCTATAGTGGTTCTTGCAAGGAATCGGACATACAAAATTCTCTAAATCGCTGTTTATTCT
>CAZYOC010000354.1:0-3390 GCA_964648415.1 uncultured bacterium
CGGCTGTCCCAAACTACGGGACACCGCAAGCTACACTTCGTTCCGGTTCCCGCCTGCGCGGGAATGACACTCGTTGTAAACTCTGGTTTGAGCTCCTACGGAGAATGGCGCGTTGGAAATGTCGTACACTCGTCGCGCAACAGTGCGCCCCTACCAGATCTTCTCCAGTTTCGCGCCGGAATAAAATGTCTTCAGGATGGTCTTGTATTTCTTTCCTGTGTGCGCCATCACGCCCGCAGCGGTCTGGTCCATCCCGACCCCGTGGCCGAAGCCCGCGCCGATGAAGGTCAGCTCGATGGGGTTGCCCAGGTCGCCGATCACCGTCTCTACAATGAAGCAGGAGCTGGCCAGCGTGGTTTCCGACAACGCCCGCCGGATGTTCAACTCGCCCTTCAGCGTATAGTTTCGGTGGCTGCCCAGGATCTCCAGCTCGATGATGCGGCCGGAGACACCACGCTGCAATGGCTGCAAGTCGATCAGCGTACCGATATCAAACCCCAGCTTGCGCTTGATGATCTTTTCCAGCGCACGCCGGGCGTAGGTCACTTCCCAACGGAAATAGCGGGCGTTGCGGTCCAGCATCTCGATACCGGTGCCGCGTGGGTTGGAATAACTCTCCGGGTATTCGTTCACCCATCGTTCGACATCCACTTCCCGGGTCAGATCGTACGTGAACTTCGCAGGGTCGGTCAGCAGCGGAATGCCTTCCAGGTAGGGCGCGCCCGGCGGGTTCCAGTTGGCCTTGCTCTCGGTATGGCCGCCACTGTTGGAGCTAAAAAACGCTTCACAGACACGGTTGTCCACTTTCAGCACCTCCCCCGCGGTGGAGTCCACCGCCTGGTCCGTCTCCGGCCTGGCGTGGGTGATCCCGGAGTAGACCTGGAAGGCGACCGAGGCGGGAAAGTCAATGGGCTCGTTGGGTGAAATCCGGCAGAGACGCGCCACAGTGTAGCTGCGCGCCGCCACCGCCTGCGCCTTCAGCGCTTCCATCGGGAACGTATGGTGCATTTCCGAGGGCACCACGCCCTTCAGGTATTCATCCAGCAGGATCTCGTTGAGCACCAGCAAATCGCCCTCGTGAGCGATCCGCATCTCGATCACGCCCTTGTAAGTGCGGTCCTCCACATGCTCCCAGTGGAAGCCTTCGCCGATACGGATGTCGTACACCGTGATCTCGGTGTCGCCGGACTCGGGTACGAGCCGGAACCCGTTCTTGATCATGCCGTTGCGGTCGTATTCGGCGTCGTAGAGTTCGATCACGCCGTAAGCGTCGCGGGTCCGGCTCCTCAGGATGCGCGGCGCGGGGGTATTGGCGGAAGAGAAGACCTTCAGCTCGGGGAGAGCGGCTTCTTCATTTTCAAACGATCCCACCAGAACGCGCCACAGCATGCCTTCGTGGACCACATCGCCGCCGATTTTCAGCTCACGGCCCAGCGGGACGATCCTGGGGTTATAGCCTTTTTCCTCAAGGTTATCGGCCAGCCGGTTGGCATTGTGAATGTCCGCAAACGACCCCAGCACGATACTGTAGACAAAGGTCGCGGTCTCGGAATCATCGATCTTGCACCGCCAGCGACGGTCGGTCTCGATGTTCTCGTACAGCGTGTCGCCGTCCAAAGTGACGATGCTGAACGGTCCTTTGACCCGGAAATCCATCTGGTCATATCCGGACAGAACGCCGACCCGAACCGAGGGCTGGGCGCCTGCCGGCAGGGTTGTATCCGTGCCGATTGCCTCAAACGTGACTTCTTCGTTCGCCTCGTTGGCGGGATTCATCACTGCTTCCTCCGCATGCCGTCCGTCCCGGGCCGGCGCCGGCGCCGCAAGGATCCCCAACAACAGAATCGCCGACAACCACCGTATCACCGCACCTCTGCGCTCTGGCTGCTTCGTAACCACTCCCTCTCCCTGCATACTGTGTGAATGACATTGAGGGCCTCATCCGCCCGGGCCGTCTCCACACTGACCCAGTATTCACCCCGGCGTTCCATATGTCCAAAAGTAGGGATGTTGTTTTCTCGGAGGATACCGGTAACCGTCTCGTGGAGCCCGGGCGTCTTCCGGCAGGCCGTGACCAGCGTGATCCCGCTGAACGGGGCCTCTTCGCCGGGCTTGCCTGTCCTCCAGATCACCCACCGGCCGCGATGCTCGTAATACTGCACGAGACCCTCCTCTTCCGGCGGGTCGCCCACACCCATCCGTTGCACCAGGCCGTCCCTGCGCGCCACCCCCACCACCGAGCCCTTGTCAAACGGTTTATCCGTGATGATGGTGCCCAGTTTGTCCGTGACGGTGTTGCCGATCACCAGCGGGATCTTGTAATCGCGGGCGATCTGCGCGGCTTCCGCCTGCAACGCTTTCGTGCCGCCGATGCCCAGCCTGAGCGCGCTCTCGTAGTCGAGCTGGTCGATCACTCGGGCGTCGTCCACCTGGCCCGGATGAGCGGTGTAGAGGCCCTCCACGTCTTTCATCAGCTCGCAACGGTCGGCGCCGATGGCGGCCGCGAGCGCCACTGCGGTGGCGTCGCTGCCCCCACGCCCCAGCGTGGTGATCTCCTTCTCGATGCTGACACCCTGGAAGCCGGCGACCACTACGATCATGTCGCGCTGGAGAGCTTCAAACAACCTCGTGGGGCGGATGTCAACAATCCGCGCCCGGCCATGCTTGGTGTCGGTGATAATCCCCACCTGGCTGCCGGTGTAGCTGACCGCGCCGATGCCCTCGGCTTCGATGGCCAACGCCAGCAGGGCGCAGCTGATCCGTTCTCCCACCGACAGCAGCATATCCAGTTCGCGCCGCGGCGGGTCGGGATGGAGATCGTAGGCCATCTCCATCAAATCGTCCGTGGCGCCGGCCATGGCGGAGACCACGACCACGACCTCGTTGCCGCTCCACTTCAGGTCGGCGATCTTCGAGGCGACATGCCGGATCCTCTCCGGGTCCGCCAGACTGCTGCCGCCGTATTTTCGGACTACTCTCGCCACTCTCTCTAAAACTCCCTCAAGAATCTTCACAGGATAACAGGCACATAAGAAAAACCTCTAACAGGATAATAGGATAGAAGGATATCAAGGATAACTTCTCTTTTAAATTAATAATTAAATAATTAAAAATTAAAACAAACAGGTTATTGCTATTGAATCTGTGCTGATGATCGAAAGATATATGTCACGATGTCATTTATGCCTACAAGACTATATATAGTGATGCTCGCAAATAATGTCCCATGAGGTCATCCCCAGCGAAGGCGGGGATCTCCTCCGTTTCCTACGCGAACGAGACAATACTTTCAAGACTCACTATAACCACAGGAACCACTCTCATTCCCGCCTTTTAGACTGTCGCAGAATCAAACCCACTCTCATTCCCGCGAAGGCGGGAATCCAGGCA
>CAZYOC010000355.1:0-3384 GCA_964648415.1 uncultured bacterium
AATGCTCAAGTAAATGTATTATGATATTATTATAGCGGGAGGTTATGCTTAAATTTATGGTTATCTCTCTTGTATTGAAAACCTTTAACAGGATGATAGGATAATAGGATACTAAGGATAAAAAAATAAATAACTTTTATTTAATAGCATAATTTAATTATAGCGGTTCTCGGAATTACGCCGACATCGTCACGGTCAGTTTGAGTGCCCCGAAAACGTCAGCTGCAACACGCGTGTCGGAACAATTTCGGGAACCACTATATTTTTTAATTCTTAATTCTTAATTCTTAATTCTTAGTTATTAGTTATTGATTATTATTTAGGAAGTTATCCTTAATATCCTTGTATCCTAATATCCTGTCAGGGGTGTTTTATCCTGTTAAGAATGCTTCCCAAAGTTGAAAAGCTCCCCTCTCCCGGCGGGAGGGACCGGGAGAGGAGGCGGGGGACCGTGGCGGATCGGCCAAGTGGCGGGTCGTACGCGGGACCGTCGCCACGGTATCCCCCGGGGACCCATCCGAGTGGGAGGATGGGAGCAGGGAGGGTTAGTAATCCGTGAGCTTCCGGGCGTCGTCCACCATCACGGTGTACACGGATTCCTTGGACACCACCGCGGTCTCCAGCTTCCGTTCGATCACCTTGTCGGCTTCGATCATGAGCGGCTGGCTGACCGATTCCTTGATGGCGAAGCGGCTGTCCAGGGCCATGATCCGGGTTTCGGTGGCGGAGGGGGCGGCGACCAGTTTGGCGTTGACCGGCAGGAAGGTTCCGTAGCTGCCCGTGCGCTGGAACAGCTCCGAGGCGGCGTAGGTCTGCGGATCCTGGAACTGGCTCATGTTGAGGATGACCTCGATGTCGTCCCGGTGGGCCAGGATGTGGGTCATGCGGGCGGGGACGTCGAAGGCGTTGGCCAGGTGCACCAGGTCCTTGTAGGTGAAGCTGCCGGCGCTGCCGTCGAACACGTCGGATGCCGCCGGGCTGGAGTTGTCGCCGTCCCGCGCCACGTCGTAGATCGCGTCGATCTCGTCGTAAGCGAGCTGCGCGCCGATCCACCAGAGGAAGACACGGAACTCCGCCAGTTTCTGGTTCTTGACGATGCGGTAGGAGAAGTCGAACTGCCGGCCGCGGTCGATGATGGCGGCTTCCTTGTCCCGGTAGAGCAGTTCGACCCGGGGGAAGGCCGCTCCGCCGGACGCACGCATGCCCAGCGTCTCCTTGGCCGCGTCGGTCTTGATGTAGATCGGCCGGACCGTGGGGCCGGTCACCGGTACACTCACCGCAATGAGGTCCGTCGGATCCTGCACCATGGTGTAACCGTGGCGGATCTCGCGCAGGATGTATTCCGGCAGCAGGATCATGGCTCCGCCGACAAAGAACTGCTCCACGGTGATGGCGTTGCGGCCGCCGGTGATCACTTCCTGCACCGCGAGCTGACGTTCAAAGGCGTCCAGCTCACCGGCGGGCCGGCCTTCCTTGTCGCGAGGACTCGGGTCCAGCGTCTCCAGCAGTTCGCTCAACGTGAGCCCCTGCTCCTGGGCTTCGTGGTACAACGCCAGGTTGCCGGCGCGTGAATGCTCGATCACGGTATTCTTCAGCGCTTGCGCGCGGGACAAATCGATACTCATCTGGGTTCTCCTTTGGTGTTCTTGTGAAAACCTCTCACAGGATAGTAGGATAGAAGGATATCAAGGATGAACTGATTATGTAAAAAACGCAAAAAAGTATGATAGGTAAAGATAATATGAAGAATATTTTATTTTATCGGTTTAAAACTTTTAATTCTTAATGAATAGAAGTTATCCTTGTCATCCTATTATCCTATCATCCTGTTGAGGGTTTAAATTAGGTTTGTTGAACTAGCCGAGCCAGACATCACAGGTGGAATCGGCGATGTTGACGGCGAGGACCTGGCCTCTCATGAGGTGGCCGCCGGCGGCGATGTCGGTGTCGGCGGAGGCCTTCCGCACCTTCCCGTCACCCGCCAGCTCCACCATGCCGTTCACTTCCGGCGTGGTTGTGCCGTAGAGGAACCGCGCCACGCCCCTTGCCTGCACGGCGCAAGTCGCCGGCCGTGTGGTCCCCGGAACCAGGTCGGTGCTCACCCAGACCACCTTGCCGAACAGCTTGTCCCCGGCCGCGCCCTTGCCGGCCTCGTTGTTGGCGCTCACGCAGCAGGCCACCGTGTCGGCGTCGATGTCGTCCTGGCTGAATCCCAGGTCGGTTGTGGCGTCGATGGACATGGTCAGGAACGGCCCGGACCCGATGCCCTCGTTGTCAATCGCGTAGGTACTCATGCTATTCTCCCATCGTTTGTTGTGTTTTCGCAACAACAGGTACAAAGAAAAAGGCTGGCGTCCGTTCAGATCAAGTGGACTCGTAGACTTGACACCCGACAGTGAACTATCGGGCCAAACTGCTCACACTCGATCTGATCTGTGGTTAGCGTCCGCTCTGGTAGCGGCGTGCCTGGAATTTCCGGCGGCCATCTCCGCGGGCGATTCCTTCCGGTGAGGGTGTGTCGACGGCGGGGAAACGTCGGGTCATGTCGCGGTCCAGCTCCTCGTCGAGCTTTTCCAGCTCTTCCAGGGCGCCTTCCTGTGCGAGGACACGGTCCTTTTCGCTGCGGTCGAGCAGGTCGCAACGTGCGATCACGCGGTTGCGCAGACGTTTCAACATGCGACTGTGTTCATCGGCGAGGGTGGGGCGCTGAGTCAACTCATCGGCGGCGTAGCGCAGCAGGAAGGCCATTTCGTCGAGGTTGACCTCTTCGCCTTCGTCGCACATGTCGGCGGCGGCGACGAGTTTGGGTACGAGCTCCATGGGATCTCCTTGTGGTTGGGTTGGGTGTTTCCGAAAAAAACTGTACATTTGTTCAGCACGTCCCCAAGATAATGTGCGGAGGTTGTGTTGTCAATACGCAACAACGCAACATCGTGACAAAAGGCCTCCCGGCAGGGGGGATCTCGCGGTTATTTCCGGAATCGACAGGCTCCCCGGGGAGGGTCTCACGCAAAGACGCAAAGGCGCAAAGAACGGCATAACGAATTGTTTTTTGTGTAGTGTCGCAAGGATCAGGCAACCCGCTGCCGGGGTTGCAGGAGTGATGGGAAGGAAAAGAAGGGTGCGCCTCCGGTTCCCGGGGGTGCGCCCAAACGGACGGGCGAACCCCGGGCTATGACAGGTTGCCCCTTCGGGGCGTTGTAATGAATCACGGCGAGGATTAGAGCGGTTCTTGCAAAGAAATGAACATGCTAGGATTCTTAAGTACTTGTTTATTCTGGATTCACGGCTGTCCCAAACTACGGGACACCGCAAGCTACACTTCGTTTCGGTTCCTGCTTTCGCAGGAATGACATCATGGGACATTTCATTCGAGTTCCTATG
>CAZYOC010000356.1:0-3357 GCA_964648415.1 uncultured bacterium
TCAGAACGATTCATAGCTGGCGCAATGGACCACTAGTTTTGAGTTTTGGGGAACCCGATGGCGCATCAGACGTTTTCGAGGGCGGCGGCGGGCAGCCAACCCTGGCGGCCGTCGATCAGGCGGATTTCCCGGTAGTTCTCCAGCTTCTTCACCACGGTCACCGTGGCGCCTTCGTGGAGATGGAACACCTCTTTCGCAGCGGAATCTGGGGCGCTGCGAACCACCACCTTGTCCACCATGATCACCGCCTTGGCGGGGCCGGTGCTTTCCGCGACGCGTAAGCCCAGCAGGCCGGCGGAGATCACGAACAACCCGACCACGCCCCACATGGAGATGCGGACGCCCAGGCGCAGCACATGCGGCTTGATGAACAGCGACAGGCCGAACAGCACCGCCGCGAGGACCGCCAGGATCCAGGTTCCCCAGGCGACCGTAGCCGGGGCGAACAGATCCCGCAGGGTGTCCAGCCAGTTCCAGATGGGGAGACGCGGCGGGGCCTCGATGCGGTCCACGGTACGGCTTTTGGCCAGCTTCAGGTTGTAACGGACATCGGAGTTCTGGGGCATCTGTTGCAAGGCGCGCTCGTAATAGAGCACCGCCGGGCCGATCTTGCCCAGCTTGAAATACGCATTGCCCAGGTTGTAGAGAACCGGGCCGCTGACCCAGCCGGAATCGAGCACACGCTTGTACGCGTCGATCGCCTCGGCGTAGGAACCGTCCTTGTACAGACGGTCGCCCTCGGCCGCCAGATCAGCCACACTGCTCCCCGCCGCCCACGCACCCGCCGCAGGCAGCAGTAGACAAATCAGCAAAGCCGTTCTCAAAAACCCACGCAACACTCTTGGTTCTCCGAAAGTTACCCTGTTGGGTATGGTTTACTCCCTGACTTATTCACATCGTATAATCAACGTGTTAAGAAATGTTTAACTTGTATCCTCTTGTAAATACAGCCTTAAGGCAATAATATGAGCTTCCGGTTACACCCCTGAATCAGTTATCCACAGCTTATTCACAGGCCTGTGTAAACGAGGCTGGTGCGAAGTTCATGGTTTTGTTACCTGTTCATCCCCGCTGCTTCCCATCACGGCAAATTTTGCGAAAATCCGGTGTTCGGGTTACCGTGGCCGTTTCACGTCAAAGCGCCGGTCTACCGCCAGGATCCATTTCCGCGCGCGCTCGATCAGGTCCGACAGCGCTGTCTCGTCCAGGCCGCCCGGGGTAAACCGCGCCATGTCGCATTTGTCCAAGAGTTGCATCAGTTCGGTGCGGTTTTCCGCCGTGACACTGCGTTCCGCCAGGATCAGGTCAATCCGTTGCCGGTCCAGGTCCGCCGGGTTGACGTGGACACGGTCGGCCAGGTACTGCACGATGCCCCTCGCCAGAGCGTCGTAGCCCTCCGCGATGTTGCCCTTGCCATGCTGGTCACGCGCTTCCTTCAACGCGCCCATGGCGCGTTTGGCCGCTTTGCGGCTCCGGCGCCCGGCCACATCGCCCGCCAGTTTCGCCTGACGCCGGCGTAGCCACAACGACAGCAGCGCAATCGCCACCGGCAGAGCGTAAAACGCCGGATAGGCCGCCTGCTGGTGGAGCGGAGTACCCATACGACGCAGCCCGCGAGTGGCGTCGAGGATCCACCGGATGTCGGTCCCCAGGCTACGCACCTCTTCCGGGCTGCCGTGAGGCAAGTCTACATCCTGCGCCGCCCAGCCGCTGGCCGGTTTGACATGCAGGTCCATCGCTTTGGTGGTGCGGGTGAAATAAGCCTTCCGTTCCGGATCAAAGAAGCTCAGCCGGACGGGGTTGATCTTCTGGTCGCCGGCCCGCCGGGGTATCAGCAGATAGGTAAACGTCTTGGAACCGCTCAAAGTCCCGCCCGACGGCCGCGACGTCTCGCTCACCTTGGGTTCATACTTTTCGATGTCCGGCGGGATCACCAGGGTCGGCTCCGGGACGAAACCAATGTTGCCCTTGCCGCGCACCGTCACCTCCAGGGTGACCGATTCGTTGGTCATCACGGTGTCACGGTCCAGCTTGGCGGAGATGTCGAGGTCGCCTACCACCCCGTCGAAGTCCGCCGGCCGGTTGGCGGTCGGCAACGGCTGCACATCGAGAGCGCGAGACGGCGCGGTGACGGTCCGTTTGACCACGTTGCTGAAGGGATTGCTGTCGAAGAAACTGTCGAACAGACTTCTCGAACGCCGCCGGCGCTGCTCCACCACGTCCAGCGTGACATCCATCGGGCCGATTTTCAGCTCGCCCGAACGGGTGGGGAACGCCAGGAACTGGTAGATCACCGCGGCGCTGTACAGGTCGCCGTTGACATTACGCCGCACCACTTCCGGCGGGTTGGAGATCTCCAGCCGCTCGGTCCAGAAACCTTCTGTTGACGGGTAGGAGTTGATCTCGAACCGCTGGACGTTCTCCCGGAAAAAGAGGGTATAGGTCACGGTTACCGGTTCCTGAGAATACGGCTTCCGTTCGCTGACATCCACCTGGATGAAGATGGGTTCGGTGTTGTTGATCTTGCTCTGCGGAGTCCGTGAGCTCGGCGTGGAACGTGACGAGCGCCCGCTTGAAGAAGAGGATCGTGCGCCGCTCGGGGTGATTTCTACTGTGACTTTGGGGCTGCGATAGGTTTTGCCGTCCTTGTCTACCGTGGCGCGCGGAAAGGTATACGAGCCCGGCGTGGTGCAGACCAGCCGCCAGGACAACGTCTTCGACGCGGTCATTTTCATATTGACCATGGTGAAGGACTGGGAGGTATTGGGGCCGGACAGGATACGGAAGTCATTGGGAATATCGACTTTGGGGTTGGGCACTGACCCGGACCCGGAAACCGACACCTGGAACTCGAAGGGTGTACCCGCCTCAACGACCGAGGGCATGGCCTTGGCGGACACGACGATGTCGCCGGCCATGGTCATACCGGCCATGGTCAGCAGGGTAAGGAGGATCGCTATGGTTTTGACTGTTTCGGTCATGGTCTTACGTAGTGAAAAAAGTAAAGAAAGTGAAAAAAGTGAAAAAAGAAACTGATGCTAGAGTTTCAAGAGATGGATGATGCTGTTGCTGTTGACTTCACATGTTAATAGTCGATCTAATAAATTCTTATAGCGCTTTACGAAAGTAAGACTCAATGAATGGCATCCCCGACTTGTTCGGGAATCTGCTCCAGTTATTCTCAGGGAGGAGATTCCCGCCTTCGCGGGAATGACGCTTCGATGAGCTATCGAGTAAGACTTTTGAGAACTGCTATACAGGCTGTTGCAGAACTCTACTGTCTCTCATTCCAGCCTTCCAGGCTGTCGCAGAATGCGAGAGGAATCTCATTCCAGCGAAGGCTGGAATCCAGACATG
>CAZYOC010000357.1:0-3357 GCA_964648415.1 uncultured bacterium
ATTCTGCGACAGTCTGCTTCGCGGGAATGAGAGTGGTTCCTATTGTGCAACAGTCTGTATACAATAATCCCCAACCTGGGATAAACACTCCGCGAAGGAACAAGCAGCGGTTCTGATTCGTAAAAGTTAGAAATCCCGAACAGGCGACTTCCCTGTTCTGCTTCCAAGCGGTACATTATCTTAGCTGTGATCATACCGATACCGACGAACGAAAGGCGCCGCCATGCACCGTGGCCGTTACGCACTCGCACTTCTCCTGCTCACCGGGTTGTTCCTGCTCAGCGCCGGTCCAGGGTATACGCACCCCTTCCGCATCGACCAGACCAGCCTGCATCCCGGCGATTTCGCGGTGATGGAGCTGGATACCGTGCCCGATCTGCCGATCACACCCACGAGCTACGATGTCCACCTCGCCTTCGACTTCGAGACCACCTCGTTTGAGGGTGAAGTAACCATGATGCTTTGGAACACTCCCCCGGGGCAGGTGCAGCCGACGGTCACCCTCGATGCGGCGTCGAGCACCCTGGAGATCGAATCGGTTGTGGTGCAGGGCGACGGCGACGTGCTCGACTTTACACACACCAACGACGAGTTGACCATCACACTGCCCAACAGCAACTGGGATGGCATCGCTCTCACCATCACGTATACAGGCGAGGCGGGCACGGTACAGGGCCCGTTCGGCGGCATGGGGCTCTGGATGAACGCCAACACCATGCGGGCGCACACCTTCTTCTTTCCGGACGGAGCCCACGCGGTCTTCCCGGTGCTCGACGATCCCGCCTGCAAAGCCTCGATCCGGTGGACGCTGGATGTCCCCGGCGAGGTTATGGCCATCGCCAACGGCAGCCTGGATACGACCATCGTCAATGAAGACCATACTCGCTATGTCTGGGATGACCACAATCCCGTCTGCACAAGCGAAATGGGGTTTGTCATCGGCGACTATGCCGTGATCGAAGCTCAAACCGAGCCCTTCCCCATCCGGTTCTATGCCTACCCGGAGGATTCCACCGCAGCGGCCCACGACCTGGCGCGCGTCCCGGAAGCCATTGAGGTGTTCGAGGAGGCGTTTGGTTACGATTACCCGTTCTCGGAACTGAAGATCGTGGAGTGCGGCGTGTTCAACGGCAACGGCGGCCAGGAGCACCAGACCATGGTCTCGCTGGGCCACAACATGATAACCGGTAACCGGACTTACGAGAGCATCATTGTTCACGAGGTCGCGCATCAGTGGTTCGCCGACCTGTTGACGCCCATCGACTGGGACCACTTCTGGCTCAACGAAGGCTACGCCGTCTTCGCCGAAGCGCTCTGGGCCGAGCACCTGGGCGACTTCAACGATTACCTCGCCTTCATCCATAGCGACCGGCAGGAGTACGTCAACTGGGAGTATGCCGGCCACGACCAGGCGCTGGTCAACAGCGAGTACGATGAAACCATGAACTCGCCCCTGCCTTACGAACGCGGCAGCGTGACTCACCACATGCTGCGGATGAAATACGGCATGGACACCTTTACCGATGTGACCTCCGCCTACCTGTCGTTTTTCTGGGACGAGCACGTGTGCAGCGAGGATCTGCGTTACACCTGGATTGAAATGACCGGTGATGAAGCGCTGACCGACTGGTTCGACGAGTGGGTCTGGCGCGGCGAGCTACCCCTGCTGGAGTATGCCGTCAACGACGCCGGCGATGAACTCTACATCACCCAGGTGATGAACGATTACGCGAGCCCCTCGCATGGCCAGCTCTACAACACGCTGGAGCTGTACTACGGCGATGAAACCACTCAGCAGACGATGGCCTGGCCGGACGGCGAAGCGACCGTGACCTGGACACTCGATCCCGGCGCGATTCCCGAGAACCCCCACCTGATGCCTCGCGACGAGATGCTGGCGCGTGTGAATCACCGCGACGACCTCACCGCGCCGGACCTGCGCGTCCGTGTGGAGCTGGTCAACGAAAACGACCGGCCCGACCATGTGCTCCAGCCCGGCGAGACAGCCACCCTGCAGGTGTTCATCCGCAACGAAGGCTTGCCTCTCAGCGATGCGAGCTGGTCACTCACTCAGCACGATGACCGTTGCACGTTCCCCGAAAACAGCGGCGACCTGGCCGATATCGCCTTTCTCCAGCCGGAAAGCATGCTGCTGGAACTGGAAGTGACCGGTGCGGCGAGCGATCCCATGTACGCCCGGTCGCACCTGACCCTCACCGACGGAGACTACTCGACACAATTCTACTTTCGCCTCAGTACAGGTCATCCGGAAGTGCTGCTGATCCAGGAGGGATGCGAGGACGCGATTGATACGCTTTCCCAGGTGCTCGAAACACACGGCATCGTCTGGGGCACGCCCATGGTGGAGCTGAACGACCTGCCCCAGGACATGTACAACGCGCAAGCCGTCATGGTCGAAGTGGATGGGCGCTACACGGAATACCTGTTCACACCGTCCGACACCGCGCTGCGCAACTGGGCGACGACTTACGGCAACATCAGCATCAGCGGGCAATACGTGGACCAGGCCTACGCCGACGCCAACCCCGCATGGCTGGGCGGCATCGCGGGAGAATGGTTCGGCGAACTCTCCGGGCCGGCGTTCATCGGGATGGAAGGTGACGAGATCGCCGACGGGCGCGTGGTCATGACCTACAACCAGCCGGGGATCACCCAATGCTCCGCCTGCTGCGGCGGACCGAACCACTTCACCACGCCCGACGGCTACCCGGTGGGCGCTCACGGTGAGTATATCGGACGTGTGGCCGGGTACGGCTTCTCCCTGCATGAACTGCACAACAGCTCGCCCGCCACCATGACACGCGACGAGCTGATCCTCCGCACCGCGCTGTACCTGCTGGGACGCGATACAGCGGTCGACGACGAGCCTGGGAACGGGCTGCCGACAGAGTTCAGCGCGGAAGTGTATCCTGTGCCGTTTAACAGCCGCTTCAATGTCCAGGTGCAGCTCCCGCAGGCGGGCGATGTGGAGGTCTCGGTGTTCAACCTGCTGGGCCGGGAAGTGACGTCGTTTTCACGCAACGGCCTGACCGCCGGGCGGCATCTGCTGACCTGCGATGCGCATCACCTGGCGTCGGGCGTGTTCTTTGTCAGGGTGCAGCAGGGCGCGCAGACGGTGGTGGTGAAGACGCAACATGTGAAGTGAAAAAGTAGCTCAAAGTAGCTCAAAGTAACTCAAAGTAAAGAAAGTGAAAAAAGTGAAAAAAGAAACGATAAAGGGGACTGACAAAGGGGACTGTTACCTTTTCAAAATGCGCTGGTATTGAACACTCTCGCATCTATCTCCGAAAAGGTAACTGTACCACTTTTTCAAGGACTCATAACCAATGACAGTCT
>CAZYOC010000358.1:0-3342 GCA_964648415.1 uncultured bacterium
GAACTTGACTCATCAAGAAACAAGCAGAAACGTTCATACCTGGTGCAATGGAGCAGTAGTTGTTTTCCTGGCTGTACCTACTGGGCTGTTGCAGAGCATCACCCATCCATCCTGATTACCGTTGAATCACCGTCACCCCTTCGCCGCCCTCGCCGGGTTCCCCGTCTCGGTAGCTCCAGTCGCCGCCGGACTGCCGCAGCAGCTTGCGCACCATGCTCCTCAGCGCGCCGGTGCCTTTCCCGTGGACGATGCGAGCGAACTGCATCCCGGCCAGCTCCAGCGATTCCAGGTACTTCGCCAGTTCTTCTTCGGCTTCTTCGTAGCGTTTGCCGCGCAGGTCCAGCTCCATACCCACCGGCTCGTCGTCGGCCGGCTGCATCATCACCTGTATGCCCCCGCGTTTTGGGGTGTCGCCCTGGATCACGGTCAACTGGTCCACCGGCAGCCACAGCTTGATCGAGCCCACCGCCACCTGCGCGCGCTGACCCTGCAACGCCAGCACGTCACCCTTCTCGCCGTTCTCCAGCTTGACACGGCTGCCGGTACGCACCGTAGCGTCCACGGGTTGCGGCGCGGGTTTCGGTCTGGCCGGCGGTTTCGGCTTCGGAGCGGGTTCCGGCGTCGCTTTTTTCTTCGGTTTCTTCCGGCGCTCGGGAGTCATGCCTCGCCGGACGTCCTCCATCTTCGCCTTCTGCTGGTCCACCAGGTCGTGGGCGTGCTTGATGGCCTCACGTGAGGCCTGGTTCTCCCGGATCTCCTTGACCGCCCGCTCCACCGCCCGGTTGGCGTCCTTCAGCAGCAGCTCCGCCTCCCGCGCCGCTTCCGCCGCCAGCTTCTTCTTCTCCCGGTCCAGTGTGTCCAGCCGTTCCTGCAACACCCGTTGCAGCCCGCTGGTCTTGGTGGTCTGGATCTCCAGCTCGCGTTGCAGGTCTTCCGTCTCTTTCAGGCGGCCGGAAAGCTCGCCGATGAGGTCTTCCATCCGGAGCCGGTCCTCGCCCAGCAGCTCGCGAGCGCGGCGGATCAGATCCTGCGGCAGACCCACCCGTTCCGCGATTTCCAGCGCGTAGCTGGAGCCGGGCGTGTCGGGTTGGAACCGGTACGACGGGAGCAGGCGTTCCCGGTCGAACTGCATGCTGCCGTTGCGTACGCCCTTCGTCTTGTGCGCGAATAGCTTCAGCTCGCCCATGTGCGTGGTCACCACCGCCCACCAGCGCTTTTTGACCAGCAGCTCCATGAAGGCCGCGGCCAGGGTGGAGCCTTCGGTGGGGTCGGTCCCGGCGGCGATCTCGTCGACCAGCACCAGCTTGATTGCGCCTTCTTCAGTGAAAACCTGGTTCAGACGGGTCAGGTGGCCGGAAAAAGACGACAGGTCGCTCTCCAGCGATTGATCATCGCCGATGATGACATGCCACAGGTCCAGCGCGGGCACAGTGGTGTCCGCGCCGACCGGCGGGATAATGCCGGCGTGGGCCATCGCCGTGACCAGCCCAAGCGTTATTAACGCCACCGTCTTCCCGCCCGCGTTGGGACCGGTGATCACCAGCACCCGGGCGTCACTCTTGAGGTGAAGCGACAACGGGACCGTGTCCTTCAGGCCTTTCCGGTGCAGCAGCAAGGGATGCCGCGCCTCCACCAGCCGCAGCTCGTCACCGCCCAGGTCGGGCCGCATGGCGCCGCAGGCGTCGGCGTAGAGCGCCCGCGCTTGCAGGCTGTCCAGCTCCGCCACCGCGCCCATGGTGGAACGCAAATCGTCACGGTGCTCACGGACGCCGTCGGTCAGCTCGGTCAGGATCTTACGGATCTCCGCCAGTTCTTCCTCGGTCAGGCGACGGATTTCATTGCCGAGCTCCACGAGGTTGTCGGGCTCGATATAGACGGTGCCCCCGCTGGCGGAGTGACCGTGCACGATACCGCGCACCTTGTTGCGGTGCGGGGATTTAACCGCCAGCACAAAGCGGTCGTCTTCCACGGTGTACCCGGTTTCCAGCAACCAGCCCTTTTCGCCGTAGCGTTTCAGCATGTCGTCGAGGCTGCGGCGGCTTTTCTGGCGGGCGCGTTGCAGGCTGCGGCGCAGGTCTTTCAAAGTGGATGAGGCGGAATCCTTCACCACCGCCGAGTCCATGTCGATTTTCTCGTGGATGGCGCGGGTGAGGTCCGGCGCGTCCACCAACCGTTCGGAGATGGACACCAGCGCCTCCAGCAGATCGCCGGCGTCGTCGATCTGCTTGCGCAGGCGCGCCGCCCCGATCAGCACTCCGGCGATGTCCAGCAGTTCGCCGGGCCGCAGGAACGACCCCGCCACTTTGCAGCGTTTGACGGCGTCGCTGACATCGCGGATGTCTTCGAAGGAGAGCGCCGTGTCGCGTTGCAGGGCGATGGTCAGGGCTTCGATACGCAGAAAATCGCGGTCCTGGCGTGTGCCGAGGGGCATGGGATAGAGGGCGAGGATGTGCTTGCGGCCATAGTCGGTCGCCGCCCGGTCCGCGATGATCTCGAGGACACGGTCATAATGCAGGGCGTCAAGGGCCGGGCTGAGCTGCGGGTTCATCAGGCTTCCATTCCTCTGGTGGATGTCAGCGTCGTCCCGGTTAAGTATGTCCGGAATGACGGTTGTGGGTATGGTACGAAACCCGCCGGGGATTCTCAAACAGGCGATGAGATCCGTCTGGAATCGACACGCGAAAAGTGGGGCGGCTTTCCTTGCCACCCGGATGGGGGAGTGGATTGTTGCACCGGGCGGGACGCCTATTCTACTACGGTACGAGTAACCCGACCGCTGTTTGTAACGTGCGAGACGACCATTGTATGGTAAAAGCAACTTGAATTCGGCTCGCACTGAAACCCGTCTCAATCCCAACTCTCCTCTTTGTCCCATGCCTGGCGGAGCGTATCTTCTACAAACTCGTCAGGAATCCATGAGCGAACAGGGTGTACAAATCTTCCGGCTGGTGATGGCGGGCGTGAACGGCCTGCTGTTCGCGATCGGGCTGTATATCGTGATCTACCAGGTCCGCCTGAAACCGCGTCGCTGGCGCAGGGAGCTGACCCGGTTGATTCTGGAGGTGGAGCGCGAGGAGCGCGAGCTGGAGGATACGGAAGAGGAAGACGAAGAGACGGAACGGGAGCTGGGCGAGAAACGGGAGCACATTGACCGCATCCGCAAAGCGCTCAACGGGTACTTCAAAGACACCCGCTCCATTATCACCATCGCTTTTGGCGGCCTGATGATCGCTGTGGCCCTGTTTGCCCTGGCGAACCTGCTGTTTATGCCGTTCGGTTCATTTCTATAGTGCTCCATTGCGCCAGCTATGATGCTTTCTGAGCTGCGTCATTTGTCTCAGG
>CAZYOC010000359.1:0-3332 GCA_964648415.1 uncultured bacterium
TTCCTTTATTCCGTTGCATTACTTCTCAAAAACACCGTAAATCTGATTCGTGCAAAAGACCCTATACACCTCAACCGAGAACCGGGCCATGCCACCTGTTTCGTGAACTATCCGGGCTATCGTCTCAAGATGACAGAAGAGTTCTGCATCAACAAGAGCGCATCACAGAAAGGGGTCGCAGGAATCACAGAGACTCGTCTCTGGAAGAGATTGCGATTGTCGCTGGATTGTTGTAAGGTGTTTCACACGTAAGGGAAAACGAAATCTGAATTCAGGGTGCTCCCGGTTTTTTTATTTTTGGAATTGTAGTCCTTTTAACTACACGCTTTTTTCCACATATTGTTAAGAGAAGGTTAGCACTGCTCGCCCGACTCGCCTACAGTTCTACTCTCGTACCTGCCGGTTTTTCGCCAATCAGAGTCTATCACACCTGAGCAAGTTCGAAACACCACCACCAGCGCGTAATGGGAGGGAAGGGTGCGCGCGCAACCTGGAGGAAACAGCATGCTGCTCAGTAACCTTCGTATGCCGGTGAAAATCGCCGGTCTCAGTCTTGGTGTGCTTGTTATTGTTGCCGTGTTGTTGGGCATCGTGGCGACCACCGGTATCAACAAGCTGGGTGGCAAAACCCAGGCGAGCCTCACCGAATACTCGCAGGAGGAGCTTGCCTCGTTTCGGGAGACACTGGAGGAGGGCCACAAGAACCGGCTGCGGGATCTGGTGCATACCGCGGCAAGCCATTTCGAAGAGCTGAATCAGGCGGTGACTGAGGGCCGGATGAGCCTGCGGCGCGCACAGAAAGAGGCCATGGACCGGGTCAAAGTCATGCGGTACGACAACGGCAAAGGCTATTTCTGGATCAATACCGCCAATCAGGCCAACGTCACCATGATCATGCACCCCACCGTGCCCGCACTGGACGGTACCAATATCGCTCACTACAAAAAGGGCGGCCAGGTGGTGATGGCGGACGGGACCAACACGCCCATGTTCCAGCAGATGGTCAAGGTGGCCACTGCAAGCGCTACCAGCGGCGGCTTCGTGGGCTACCCCTGGCCCGACCCCACCAACCTGAGCAACTGGCTACCCAAGATGTCCTACGTCTACCATTTCCAGCCGTGGGGATGGATCATCGGCTCGGGCGTATACATCGATGACATCGACAAAACCATGGCCGTCAAGCAAGAGGATATGGCGGCGATGCTGGCCGGATTCAAGGAAGAAACCCGTTCCGCCACCAGTGGCGCGGTAGGCATGGTGCTGCTCGCTTCCCTGGTGGTCGCAGTCATCAGCATCCTGCTTACCTATCTCGTTGTCAAGGATATCAATGCGCCGTTGCGCCGGATCCAGGACGCGGCCGACGCCATCGCGCAGGGAGATGTGCAGCAGGATGTCCAGATGGTACGGCGCGACGAGATCGGCCAACTGGCGCTCGCCTTCACCAGCATGATCGACGGCCTGAAGAACAAAGCCCGGGCGGCCGAAGAGATCGCCGCCGGCAACCTGACCATCGAAGTACATACTCTGTCCGAACGGGACGCCCTGGGCAAAGCCATGCAGGCCATGAAGGACAGTCTGCAGGCCATGCAGGCCAACCTACGGGAAACCATCGACGCTCAGAAGGCGGGCGATCTGGACCAGCGGTGCAACCCGGAACGCTTCACCGGCGCGTACGCCGACCTGCTGCAAGGGACCAACGACGCTCTGCAGGCGGTGATCGACCCGCTACTGGAAACCAGCGCCATTCTGGAGGAATACGCTGACGGGAACATGAACCGTACCATGCAGGATTTGCCCGGAAAACAGGTGGTTGTCACCCGCAGTGTGAACAAGATCCGCCAGAACCTCAACGCCCTGGTCCAGGAAGGCATCACGCTCGCAAACGCGACCCGTGACGGTCGCCTGCATGAACGAGGCGACGCGGCGAAATTCTCCGGCGGCTATCGTGAGATCATCGAGGGCATGAACAGCACCATCGACAACCTGTTGAAGCCGGTGGACGAAGTCGTGGCGGCGCTGGAGAAAATGGCCGGCGGCGATCTGAGCATTCAGGTCAGCACCGACTACAAGGGCGATCACGCCCGCATGATGAACGCCATGAACGACACGCTGTACGCCCTCAACGAGCTGCTGTCCCAGGTCCGGCAGGCGGTGGACCAGGTGGATTCCGGCTCCACCCAGGTGTCCGACTCCAGCCAGGCGCTCTCCCAGGGCTCGACCGAACAGGCCAGCTCCATGGAGGAGATTACCTCGGCCTCCACGCAGATCGGCGGCATGATCAAACAGAACGCCGATTCCGCCACCCAGGCGAACCTGCTGGTGAGTGAATCGAGGAAAGCGGCCGACAGGGGCAACGGCCAGATGGGCGACATGCTGGAAGCGATGCAAGACATCAACGAATCTTCCGGCGAGATCGGCCGGATCATCAAGGTGATCGACGAGATCGCATTCCAGACCAACCTGCTGGCGTTGAACGCGGCGGTGGAAGCGGCCCGGGCGGGTGTCCACGGCAAAGGCTTCGCCGTGGTGGCCGACGAGGTCCGCAACCTCGCCCAACGCAGCGCGCAGGCGGCAAAGGAAACCACGGAACTGATCGAGGGCACCACCAAGCGAGTGGATAAGGGCGCCACCATCGCTGATGAGACCGCGGCGGCGTTGCAGGAAATCGTGGAAGGCATCACCAAGGCAACCGACCTGGTGGCGGAAATCGCGTCCGCGTCCAAAGAACAGTCCATGGGGATGGACCAGATCAGTGACGCGTTGGGCCAGATCGACCAGGTCACCCAGGCCAACACCACCAACGCCGAAGAGAGTGCGGCGGCGGCCGAAGAACTGTCCAGCCAGGCCACTCAGCTCCTCAACATGATCAACAAGTTCAGCCTGAATGAGGCGGTCGCGCGGAACCAGTCGACCACCACCAGGCGGAGCACCCGGCAAGCGCCACAGCAAAACACCAAAGCCCTTCCGAAAGGGAACTACGGCGTGGAAACCCGGCCGGAGGATGTCATCGCGCTGGACGACGAGGATTTTGAAGACTTTTAAACGAGAGTAGCACGGACGTCCCGCCCGTGTCAGAATGCTGAAAACAGTCGCGTCTGATGCCATTCCTGAGAAAAGGCTGTCGCAAAAGGTAGAGCGAGTGTCATTCCTGCGAAAGCAGGAATCCAGCGCCTGCATCGGGTTGATATACCCTGTCAAGCAGGACGATCTATACAAACTGTCATACGAGTGTCATTCCTGCGAAAGCAGGAATCCAGCGCCTGCATCGGGTTGTAACACCCTGTCAAGCAGGACGATCTATACAAACTGTCATACGAGTGTCATTCCTGCGA
>CAZYOC010000360.1:0-3239 GCA_964648415.1 uncultured bacterium
TTCCAGCCTTCGCTGGAATGAGATCGGTTCCTATTGTGCAACAGCCTGTATAGCGATGCTCGCAAATAATGTCCCATGAGGTCATCCCCAGCGAAGGCGGGGATCTCCTCCGTTTCCAACGCGAACGAGACATTACTTTCAAGACTAAGGTCGTGTCGGATCGTTAGCGTCGTTTGCGGAGATCCGACACATTCCATTCGACCGGCGAGGGCGGCGGTCCTACATGTTCCGAGAGCCACGATCCTTACTCAGTCCCTGTCAAGTTTCCAGCGCAGACAGACGCGCTTCACGACTTGACAGGACCGTACGATTTCCCGGACCGTGTGCGGTCCGGGGCTACCACGTGACAAGATGTGTGTACACTTCGTCTCATACCAGGCGCCTTCGCAGTGATGCGGAATCCGGGATAAGTTTTTTACTCGCCGTCTCGCCCAAGCTTGCTAAAATAGCCACCAGTAGGTAAACTGTATTCTTACCTGTATACTTGGCGAGTAGCTTTTTTAACCTTTTGTTAAACAAAACAATACGCCTGAAAACAGGAGTACGATTGTGTCCTCTTTTGACTTTGCCGTAATTGGCGCCGGTCCCGGCGGGTATGTCGCCGCCATCCGCGCCGCGCAACTCGGCTTGAAAACGGTTCTCATTGAGAAGAACGAACGCCTGGGCGGAACCTGCCTGAATATCGGCTGTATCCCCTCGAAAGCCCTCCTCGAGTCCAGCGAGTGGTTCCATCAGGCCGGGCATCAGTTCGAGAACCACGGCATCCAGCTCAAGGATGTCAAGCTCGACCTGAAGGCCATGATGAGCCGCAAGGAAGAGGTGGTCAAGACCCTGACCGACGGCATCGGCATGCTGATGAAGAAGAACAAGGTCACGGTGATGCAGGGGACCGGGGTGCTGAAGGAGAAGGGCAAGGTCGAAGTGGAGACCGCGGACGGCAAGGAGACCATCGAAGCGAAGACCATCGTGTTCGCCATGGGCAGTGTCCCGGTCGAGCTGCCGTTTATGAAGTTCGACCACGAGCGGATCATTGATTCCGAAGACGCCCTGGCGTTGGATAAAGTCCCCAAGAAGCTGATCGTGGTGGGCGGCGGCGCGATCGGGCTTGAAATGGGCAGCGTGTGGGCGCGGCTGGGCAGCGAGGTGACAGTGGTGGAGATGCTCCCGCAGATCGTCCCGTTCGCCGACAAGCAGCTCGCCAAAATGCTGCAGCGCTCGCTGAAGGATCTCGGCATGGAGTTCCACCTGGAGGCGAAGGTCACCGGCGCGGAAGTGCTCAAGACCAAAGCCAAGCTCACCTTCGAGGACAAAAAGGGCGACGAGCACACCATCGACGGCGACAAGGTGCTGGTGGCGGTGGGACGCAAACCCAATCCCAATACCGCGGGCGTGAAGGACGCCGGGGTGGAGCTGGATGACAAGGGCTTTGTCAAGGTGGATGAGCACTGGCAAACGAACCTTGAAGGTGTGTACGCCATCGGCGACCTGATCCAGGGTCCGATGCTGGCGCACAAGGCGGAGGACGAGGGCATGGCGGTGGCGGAGCATGCGGCGGGCAAGTCCGGACATGTCAACTACGACGCCATCCCCAACGTGGTCTACACCGAGCCCGAGCTGGCGATGGTGGGCAAGACCGAGGACCAGTGCAAGGAAGAGAAGATCAAGGTCAAGACCGGTAAGTTCTATTTCCGCGGCAATGGCCGCGCGTTGGCGCTCGGCAACACCGACGGCCTGGTGAAAGTGGTGGCGGAGGCGGAAACCGATACCGTGCTGGGTGTGAGTATCCTTGGCCCGCGGGCGTCGGAGCTGATCGCCGAAGCGGTGACGGTGATGGAGTTTCACGGCAGCTCGGAGGATATCGCCCGCACCTGCCATGCGCATCCCACGTTGTCCGAAGCGGTGAAAGAAGCCGCGCTGGCGGTGGAGAACCGGGCGATTCATGGGTGAGCTGATTTCGCGGGGATGAGAGCGGGTTCGATTCTGCAACAGTCGGCAAGGCGGGGATGACATCCACCGAGTCTTACTTTCGAGAGTTACTGTAGTTCTTTCATTCACAAGCAACGTCAGTCTGGTCGCACTATGCGTTATCTGGCCCCATACCCGGAGTACCAACCTCCGCCATTCAGCCGGCGGGTGATCGCCTGGTGGTCGCAGGTGGCGTATGGGCTGGCGCTTGTCTGGGCGGGGCTCGCAGAGATCTCGGGGTATTACCTGTTGTTCGGGACGTCGCCGGACCGGATCGTGCAGGGCGCGAAGGGCGGTATCAGGCAACTTCCCGAAGGGCTCCGGCGCATGGTCTGGTACGGGTTGGGCTGCAACCTCTGGTTCCGGCCGATGCAACCGGATCCTGAGTTCGGCGAGTTCGGCGAACCCGTGCGGCTGCCTCTACGCATCGCCCTCTGGAACGGGCTCGGTTTCAGTGTCTTGGTGGGTGTTCCCCTGCGTTGGTGCGCCACGATGACCCGGCGCGGGCTTCTGCGCGGTATCCGGCGCATGGTGCGAGTCACCTGGGATTCTCTGGGCGGCGAGACCCTCTTCGTCAAACCCTTTCTCTGGGTGCGGTACGAGGCGGCCGACGCCTGGTCACGCCTGCCCTGGAAGCTCAAAATGCTGTTCTGGTACGGCCTGGGGTTCAACCATATCGCCCGAAACACGACGGTGAAGAACCTGTATGCTTTCGTCCTCGATCTCGCGCGAGTGCCGGCGATCGTGGAGGTGTTGTTCTGGTACGGCCTCGGGGTGAATCACATCGTCAACACCCAGTTTTCGCAGCTCTTTTACCGGGTGTTCCTGGATGTTTCCGAAGTGGTCACCACTATCCACGTGCTGCTCTGGTACGGCCTTGGTTTGAACCACCTGGTCGGTATTCTCGCAGCCAACCTCTTCCACAAATCCATGGGTGAACTGGTCCGGTTCACCACGCCACTCCACCTGATGATCTGGAGTGGGCTGGGGATAGACCAGTTGTTGCGAACCTCTCTCTTCCAGGCGATCCGAAGGCAAGTGGAGGTCCTGCTCGCCTTCCAGCAGGATTACGAGGAACCCGGCGGGTAGTTCTTCCTGCGGACTGAATCAGAGTGCGGAAGGAGTGGCATTCTTGGTAACGGACTGAATCAGAGTGTCGAACGACTTTCATTCCCACCCTCAAGACTGTGCAGATGAGAGAGCAAGCTCATTCCAGCGTAGCAGACTGTATCAAAATGTCCAATGGATCTCATTCCCGCGAAGGCGGGAATCCA
>CAZYOC010000361.1:0-3175 GCA_964648415.1 uncultured bacterium
TTCTTGATTAGTCAGTTATCCTTGATATCCTTCTATCCTATCATCCTGTTAGAGGATAGAAGGATGTTAAGGATGAAAAAGTATAGTGGTTCCCGAAATTGTTCCGACACGCGTGTTGCAGCTGACGTTTTCGGGGCACTCAAACCAACCGTGACGATGTCGGCGTAATTCCGAGAACCGCTATAAAAAATGCAAAAAACGTAAAAAAGTAAAGAAAGTGAACATTTATAAATAATAACATTCATTGCTTCATACCAATAACTTCTGACTCCTATTATTAATTAATTCTTAATTCTTGATTAGTCAGTTATCCTTGATATCCTTCTATCCTATCATCCTGTTAGAGGTTTATTTGTTAAGAATTCTTCCTATCCGTGATCGAGAACGTATCCGGTACGTCCTCGAACTCCTGCACATAGTCCCGAGTCTCGGCCTTCTTGATCACGTGGATCTCGCCGTCCTCGATGGCGATCACCGCCGGGCGGAGGTAAATGAACTGCCAGCTCTGGCTCATGTTGTACGCGCCGACGTGCGGGATGACCAGCAGGTCGCCGCGGCGCACCGGCGGCAGGGAGGCGTTCGGGTTGAGAACGTCGATGTTCATGCACAGGCCGCCATAGATCACCGTGTCCTCCAGCATGGTCCCGCTGTCCTGTGCGGTCTGCATGGAGTAGCGGTACCACTGCACCGAGGAGAGGGTGTTCATGCCCACGTCGAGCACCACGCCCCGCCTGCCGTCGGGCAGGCGTTTCTGAGCCGCCACGCTGGTGATGGCGCTGAAGGGCTCGTCCACAATCGCCCGCCCCGGTTCAATGAACAGCTTCGGCAGGTCCGTCGCCGGCATCGCGCCGCTCATCAGCACGGGACAGATCGCTTCGGCGTACTGGTCGAAGGTCGGGCAGGTCTGTTCGCCCGGCAGATAGGCCCAGTGCAGGGTATTGCGCGACGCGTAGCCGCCGCCCATGTCCCAGTACTTCAGTTTCACGCCGAGCTGCTCGCGGATCACAGCGTAGAAATTGACCATGCCCTGCGCGGCGCGGGCGTAGATGCTGGTGTCGTCGACATACGTCCCGGTGTGGATGTGAAGCCCCACCACGTTCAGCTTGCCGCTGCTCATGGCGCGCTTGACCGCCTGGTACGCCTGCCCGGATTCCACGTTGAAGCCGAACTTGTGCCACGGCGGATCGTTGAGGTCCATGTTGATCCGGATGCCCACGTCGAGGGTCTTGTCCATCTCATCGGCCAGGTCCTCGACCACCAGCATCTCGTCGTAGTTGTCCAGGTTGACCATGGAGCCCCCTTCAAAGGCGCGCTTCAGCTCGTCGCGGGTCTTATAGGGGCCGTTGAAGATGATCTGCTCGCCCGGTACGCCCAGGTTGGCGGCGATGTCGTACTCGAAACCGGACACCACTTCCGCCCACGCGCCCTCCTGATGGAGCAGCGAGCACAGAGACTTCAGGTAGTTGGTCTTGTAGGAATAGGAGATCTGGAACCTGGGATAGCGGGTGCGGAACGCCCGGTCCAGATCCCGGTACTTGCTTCTCAGCTCCTTGACCGACAGGACGTAGAGCGGGGAGCCGTACTGGTTGACGAGGTCGCGTACGGGAAAGCCCTCGATGGAGTCCTGTGGCACCGCCGCCGGGGGACGGCCAAACTTGTTCTGCACGCCCACGGCATGCCGGACGATGGTCGGCTTGATATAGGGTTGTCTAGCCATGGTTGCTCTCCCTGTATTGCTTGTTGTGCAGTTCTCCGTACATGGTCAGGTTCTCCAGGTATTCCAGCGGACAGACCAGGTCCGTGGCGTGGCGGACGAAGGAGATCCCGCTGGCGGCGGGCGGCAATGGCTCCACCTCTTTCCCCAGCGCCAGGTCCACCACCAGTCTGGGCAGGTTCTGCTGCGCGCCGGTCCCCAGGAAGATCCAGGCCGGAAAGCGTGGATTGATCTCCAGCAGGTACAGCTTTCTGGTCCTCGACTCCTGCATGATTTCCAGCTCGCAGGGACCGTTCCAGCCCAGCTCCTTGAGGATCTTGCGGCTCATTTCCAGCAGATCCCTGTTCCTGATGGTGACTGCGGCCCAGGCCTTGCCTTTTTCTGTGAGACGCAGCTTGCGGATCGGTAAGGCTCCGACCATGTCGCCCTCACGGTCAGCCACGGCGCAGACGTCGAACTCCTCGCCGCTCAGCGACTCCTGCACCAGCACCGGCAGGCCCCACTGCTTGCGGAACTTCTCGAACGCCTGCAAGGCTTCGCTGTGGGTGTTGCACTTGACGGCGTCGTAGAACACGCCCTTCACGTACAGCGGGAAGCCGAGGTCGTCGAGCGAGTCGCCGAATTTGCCGGGATCACGAATCACGATGGTCTTCGGCGTGGCGATCTCGTACTTCTCGCAGAATTCCACCAGTTTGGCCTTGGAACGCTGTTCGGCGATTTCCTTGCCGGGGATGAACAGCTTCATGCCGGCCTCGGTCAGGCGCGGCTCCAGGTACTGGAACACGGATAGCTCGCTGTCCAATGTGGGGATGATGACGTCGATACCTATCTGTTCATGGATGTACATCAACCGGTTGAACAGGTGGTCGGCTCCCTGGTTGGGATAGGGGATCAGGTAGGTGTGGTCGAGCAGCTCCACATCGTAGATCCCGGTGTCGTAGACGTCGTAGCCGAGGCCGATGATGTCCCCGTCCCAGCCGTCAGGATGACGGAGTGAGCGGATCACCCCGATCCCCGGCGCGGGATTGTCGGTGGCGTGCAGTCCGGTTACGGCGACGTTGACTCCCATGTTTGTGTCTCCTGAATGTGGCGATGTTGACAGTTGTCCGTCTGGATGAACTCACAACAATGTATTTGCAGCCTCTCATCCCGCGCAGGCGGGAATCCATCTATTGTCAATTATGACGGCTCTCCCTCCGGCCTCTCATTCCAGCGAAGCAGACTGTATCAAAATGTCCAATGGATCTCATTCCCGCGAAGGCGGGAATCCAGGCATGGCGCCATGAAAAGAGCTTTTTGATTGCCAGTTGTGACACCTTGATTTCTTCCCGCTTGCTTTTCTGACCGGCGCGACGCCGCTCCTGTATTCTTATTCATCGGCGCGACGCCGATGCTACGTTGCGCGACGCCATTAGTCCACAAACCCCAAGTCGCGGAGCTGGCGGAGGAAATCATCCAGGT
>CAZYOC010000362.1:0-3174 GCA_964648415.1 uncultured bacterium
ACCTTGTCTGGATTCCAGCCTTCGCTGGAATGAGATCGGTTCCTATTGTGCAACAATCTGTATACGGATGCGTGAAAAAAATGCCTCATCGGAGCTGGAAAGGGAGTAGATCCCCGCCCACGACCAAAGCAGGAGGACAGGCTCTGCGCTGGGGATGACGTCACGGGACATAACTTTCGAGCATCAGTCTAAAGGCGCGATTATGCGAGCGCGGCGGTGACCCGGTTGTGTACTTCGCGGCCGTATTCCCGCCCGGCCAGCTTCTCCATGGCGTGTCCCATGGCGAGGATGTCGTGCAGCTCTTCCCGTTCGGGCCGCTCTTTACGGGCGAAGGCCACCGCTTCAGCGACGATCTTCTCAATCTCCGGCTCGGTTGCTTCGGTCCAGCCGTGGGTTTCCAGCAGGCTGTCGAAGGGCGCTTCCGGGGTTTCGCACCAGGCGCTGACCAGGTCGAACCAGATTTCACGTTTCGCGCGACCGTCAGCCACCGCCTGCAGGAGTTGTTCCCAGTGGGCTTCACACAGTTTGCCGACCTCCACATCCTCGCGCCGCAGCCAGGTCCGCAGCCGCGTCAACACCTCCCCCGCCCGCATCGCTTCGACCTTGAGTTCCCTGACCGCCTGCTCGAACAGGTCGGCCATGCGGCTGATGGACAGGCTCCGCGCCATGTCATCGGCGATCCCCATGTCAAGGTAGCGGGCTTCACGGTCCCACGGCGCTTCCGGTACGCGTTTGCGGGCCAGCTCGATACGGTCCACCTCGATCGCTTTGGGCGGCGAGTCGGTGTCGGGATACATGCGGTCCGCGCCGGGCAACACACGTTCAAAGTCGGTGGTATTGTCGCGCAGGGCCTGGCGGGTTTCGTTGGGAACCCCCGCGATGGCCATGGCCCAGCGGTCCAGGATCTCGTTGGCCGCAGTGACCGTGTCTACATCCGGTCCCCAGACCACAAGCGCCACATCGTCTACGCCACAGTTCATGAACGATGAGACTGCTTTGCGTTCTTCCGGCTTCAATCCGCCGCCTTCGCCGTCGCTGTGCAGCAGGTTGGGAACCTGGTCGAGGCAGGCGATGACTCGCACCCGCCCGGCCAACTCATGCGCCATTCTGCGGTCGCCGGTCAGCGGGAAGGAAACCAGCCCGGCGGCGCTTGGCAGCTTGATGACCCGCACGGTGTCGCCCGCCGCCAACGCAGCCTGCAACACGGGGTGTTTCAGGCTGGAAGAGTCGCCCTCCCAGGCTTTGTCTTCGCCGGGACGGTCGCCCGGTTGGAAGCCGCGCTTCTGCAGTTCGGCGGCGATCTTCAACAGAGATTCCTGCCGGCGGGCCTCGTGAGCGGTCAGTTCCGGGATACGGGGAAAGCGCGGTACGCCCTTGATTTCGACACGGGTGGAACCGTCGATGCTGACATTGACATCCTGCCGTCCCGCGCCGATGCCGCGCCGCACCAGCCCGGTGGCGCGCAGCAGACGGCTGATCCGTTCCACGCCCTCCGCCACCTCTTCGGGCGTTTCAAATTGCTTTTCGGTGACGACCTCGATGAGCGGCATGCCCAGCCGATCCACGGCGAACACGATCCGGTGGCCGATGTCGGCGATCTCACGGCAGGCGTCCTCTTCCAGGCCGATCTGGATGACGCGCACCTCTTTGCCGTTGGACATTGGCAGGACACCGTCCACGCCGATGATGCAGGTCCGCTGGAACCCGGCGGGAATGGAGCCGTCGAGGTACTGCTTACGGATGACATGCAGTTCGCCGACGATTTTGCAGTCGAAAGCGTGGGCGACGGTCAGGGCGATGTCCACCGCTTCGTCGTCGATGGGAAAGGGCGGGTTGTCGTCCATCTCGTAGGTGCAGACCACATCCCGGTGGAGACGGTAGATGATTTCCTTCCTGGTCTTGAACTCCATGAGCGCGGTGCCGTCATACTCGCCCAGTTCGCTCATGGTGGGCCGCATATGCCGCAGCACTTCGGCGTGCCAGGTGTCGTAATACCGCCCCGACGGACACCGGCAGAACAGTTTCCGCTTGGTGTCGATCTGGTGGTGGATTTCCACACCGCACTTGAAGCCCAGTTGTTTCCACTCGTCCGCCGTGCCCAGGAGGTTGCTCATCTTGCACCTGCTTGTGTTCTGGTTGTACCGTTGAATCTGAATCCGTAACCCGGAAGATATCGAAAAATGCGTCGTTGGCAACACACCGGGGCTCCACTCCCCTCCCGGAGGGGACGCGCTGATGGTTGTTCCCCGATGCCTCCGGAGCCTCTTCCTCCACTCCCCGCCCGGAGGGGACGCGCGGGCTCCCTTATAAAGGGGAGTGAGGTGAGGGGCGGGGCTGCCGTGGATAACACCGCTTCAGCGTTGTAGATTGCCACTCCGAACGAATACCGAGGAAAGATCCATGATTAAAGACGGCACCCCCGGCGGCCTGCGTGGCGTGGTTTTCGACCTGGACAACACCCTGTTCGACTTCATGTCCATGAAGGAAAAGGCGGTGGAGGAGGCCGCGATCGCCATGATCGACGCCGGGTTGACCTTGACGGTCGACGAGGTCCAGCGCAAAGTGTTCAGCGTCTACGAGCTGGAGGGCATCGAATTCCAGAAGGTATTCGACCAGATGCTGGTGGAAGTGCTGGGCCATGTGGACCCACGCATTCTCGCGGCGGGTGTAGTGGCCTACCGCCGGGTTCGGGAATCCATGCTGGTGCCGTATCCTCATGTCCGCTCCACCCTGATCGCCCTGATCCGGATGGGGGTGAAGACGGCGGTGCTGAGCGACGCCCCGGCGATCCAGGCTTGGCTGCGGCTGCGCTATCTGGGCATCGACGACCTGTTTGACACCGTGGTGACGTTTGACGATACCGGGGAATGGAAGCCTTCGCCGAAGCCCTTCAAAACCGTGATGAAGAAGCTGGGCCTGAAGCCGGACCAGTGCCTGATGGTAGGGGACTGGGTGGAGCGCGATGTGGTGGGCGCGAAGAAACTGGGCATGCGAACCGTGCATGCTCAATACGGCAGCGAGATTCCCCAGGAAAAGGCCCACGAGATCGCCGATGCGGTGGTCAGTGATGTGAAACAGATTGTGGACCTGGTGGAGCGGTGGGTATAGTGGATTGATCCACTATTGGATCGTTTCACCTGAATTGGGTTGTTGTATGAGTTTTGCCCCGGGCAG
>CAZYOC010000363.1:0-3065 GCA_964648415.1 uncultured bacterium
TCCAACTCGCCCGTGACAAGCAGAACCTATCATAGCTGGCGCAATGGACCACTCGTGCGAAGATACGCTGAGCCTCATCCGGGAACCACAGCCACGCTGTATCGTGCAACCCACAACCATGACTCAGACAAAACCCGTTCGGATTCATTCATGAAGCATCCACGTAAAGCATTCCTCGTCACAGTGGCAATCCTGCTGCTGACCGCGCCTGTTTCTTTGCGAGCCGGCGGCCTGCTGATCCCCATGGATCTGGCTCAGACCGACCATCTGCGCGCGTATGGCGTCGCGTACCACGCCATCGACGCGGGGGCCGAGGTCGAATGGCTGCTCAACTACCGTGGCGGATCGTTCCTGATGGATTACTACCCCGAGATCGAGCGCCTCTGCCGGTTGAAGGGCGTGGCGGTGGAACAGGTCTCCGACGGGCAAATCGGCGGTATTTACGCGAAGATCGACGAAGCCAATATGGAGCGCATCCGGCTGGAGAAAGCGCCCCGGGTTGCGATCTACCAGCCGCCGGACGTGGAGCCCTGGGACGACGCGGTGACCATGGTGCTCGAATACACGGAGATTCCTTATGACCGCGTGTACGACACCGAAGTACTGGCCGGACGTTTATTCGACTACGACTGGCTGCACCTGCACCACGAGGACTTCACGGGCCAATACGGCAAGTTCTGGGCGACCTACCGCAACGCCGACTGGTACGTCTCCCGGAAAGCCGCCCAGGAAGCACGCGCCGAACGTCTCGGCTTCAGCAAGGTATCGCTGCTCAAGCGGGAAATCGTGAAAGGCATCCGGGAATATGTGGATAAGGGCGGCTTCCTGTTCGCCATGTGCAGCGCCACGGATTCCTACGACATCGCGCAGGCGGCGATGGGGCTGGACATCTGCGATGTGATGTTTGACGGCGACCCGATGGACCCCAACGCCCAGAGCAAGCTGAACTTCGACCGATGCTGGGCCTTCGAGAACTTCCGCCTGGTCACCGATCCCGCGCAGTACGAGTTCTCCAACATCGACGCCACCCCTCAGACAGGGTTCAGCCCGCGCGGCGACGAGGGCGACTACTTCACGCTGTTCGAGTTCTCGGCCAAATACGATCCGGTATCCACCATGCTCACACAGAGCCATACTTCGGTAATCAAGGGCTTCATGGGACAGACCACGGGCTACTGGGAACGCTACATCAAGCCCGATGTGATTATCATGGGCCGTGTCGAGGGAATGGGCGTGGCGAAGTACATCCACGGCAACAGTGGACAGGGTACCTGGACCTTCTATGGCGGGCATGACCCGGAGGATTACCGTCACCTGATCGGCGATCCGCCCACTGACCTGCGGCTGTACAAAAACAGTCCCGGTTACCGGCTGATCCTGAACAATATCCTGTTCCCGGCGGCGCGCAAGAAGGAGCAGAAGACGTGATAACATACTTCTAACAAAGCGATTACAAGATAGGCTTTAAGTAATACTTTAGCTGGACGTATGTGACCTTCCCGCCCGTTCAACGGACTTCGCAGCATCGGCAACAAGAGTCATACTATTGAAGGAATGACACGTGTTTGGCATTCTGATACAGGCTCGGAAGCATGAATCCAGCAGTAGCGGTAGCAAGTGGAGCGTTGCAGCAGAGATGACGTGTAATAGAATTGTTCCATCAAGGCCCCGGCGGGGCAACATGTACATAGCGCGGTGGCGTCAGCCCCGTGAAACAATGAACCCCACTTTTCAAAGGCCCCATATTGCACAACCCGGACACCTTGCGATGTCCGGGTTGTGCTGCGATCGGGTGGTACTACGTTGCGGGGGGTGGGCCAGGAGGGTCCCCCGCGTTGGAAGGGAGGGTAAGGGTACTCTTCTTTCTCCTTCTGTTGGTGGACAGGGTCGTATCGGGCTTGGCGTCGTTGTTGTCACAAAAGCGGCCGTCCTTGTCCGCCCTGCGGATCCGGGCGCCTTCCAGGCCGGGAATCCACGTTGTGCTTCGTTTATGCATGTCTTCGCCCATGGCATACCTCTGCGTTCTTCCTGTAAAGCACGATTCTTCACTATTATACATCATACATCAGTCTCGCTTTTCGAGGTCACCCGCTGAAAAAAACAGACCGGGGGAGGCGGTGGTCCATGTCCGCGTACATCAGCGTGTTGGAACTGAAGGTGGCGTTCACTACACGGGTTTCGGCGGGACTGAGCGCCAGAGTTTCGATCTGAAGACTTTCCCCGCCGACAACCAGGGTCGCTTGGGGCGCGTTGGGCTGGGCGAACACCATCTCGGAAAACGCCAGCAGCAGAATGAACAGAACCGCAATCAACCAGATAAACGGGTCCAGAAACCGGAAGCGGGAGTATTCGTGCATGAGACGCCTCCACACTGTCTTCCAGTCACCCCTGCTCGCCACACAGGTTGTCCGGGGCAGAAGGGTGGATTTGACTCGAACAGGGGGCCGGACAACCCACGGTCTTATGATCTGTCACTAAGATACCTCGACCTGTTTCGGGTTTCTGTGACCCTCACTAATGGGCTCCGGGACGGCTCTTGAGATGAAGTGTCTGTAGTGGAGTCAAGGGAAGCGTAACAACCTTATTTGCTATTTATTAATTGTTTGCGCATTCTCTTGTCTCCTCCTGTGGCATTCGCAGAGCAAGAAATCGGACTCCCGGATCGTCTCATGCGAGACATTGAAACGCCGAAAACCCGAACCTGTGACGTGTATCACACCGCTTTTGTCCCGTATTGATACTACTGGCGTGTAAGACCGACGCCCTCGTCGGTCAACAGTCGAGTCCCATGATAATGGCATATACTAACCCGATTCTTTCGCCAGGGTCCGGTTTGCTGTGCGCCTGAGGGCGGTCTGACATCACAAACAGCGATGGATAACGCCGGATGGGTCTGCGGTTAGAGTAATTCTCGAATGAAATGTCCCATGGTGTCATTCCTGCGAAGGTACGAATCCAGAATAAACAGAGATTTAGAGATTTATGTATGTCCGATTCTTAGCAAGAAACCCTATACAGGCTGTTGCACAATAGGAACCGATCTCATTCCAGCGAAGGCTGGAATC
>CAZYOC010000364.1:0-3042 GCA_964648415.1 uncultured bacterium
TTGAGCGCGAGCACAAGACGCGTGACGGCAGAACCTTTCCTGTGGAAGTCCATTCCGGCATCTATGATGAGAATGGCATAATACGTGTGCTCTCCCAGGTGCGCGACCTGTCTCAGTATCGCAACACGCAACGCGCGTTGCGTGAAAGTGAAAAACGGTTCGAGGAGATCGTCACGCAAACCCCTGTCGGGATGTGCATTACGGACAGGGACGGCATATTCCGCTATGTCAACAAAGCCTATTGCAGCATTTACGGGTATTCGGCAGAAGAGTTGCTGGGACAGCCCTTCACCCTGGTGGTTCCGCCGGACAACCGTGAAGGCGCCCGGCTCCTGCATGACCGGTCCTACGACACCGGTGAAGAGATCCCGGTTGAATGGGATGTGGTGACGAAATCAGGTCAACACCTGAGCGTGTTTGTCCAGACCGCGTTGATCACCGGCCCCGAGGGCGAACCGCAAAAGGTCACCTTCGTGATGGACATCACCGCGCAGCGCAACGCCAACCGCACCCTGCAGCGCGAGTTGGAGCTCAATTCATCCATCGCCCGGCTCAACGACATCCTGCTTTCCGAACCCAAACCCATGAAAACCATCGCCCAGATTGTGCTGGACGATGCGAAGAGACTCACGTCGAGCGAGCATGGCTTTGTGGGGATCATCAGCAATGAAGATGGAAGCATGGTTCCATTGACGCTGACCGAGATGATGAAAGAACAATGCAGCATTGAAGATGTCAAGCATCCCATCGCTTTCCACAAAGACGAGCAGGGCCGCTACCCGGCGCTCTGGGGCTATCCGTTGAATGTTCGCAAGCCGGTCATCAGTAACGACCCGAAGCATCATGAGATGGCCAGGGGAATCCCCGAAGGACACGTGGAGATGGTTAACTTCCTCAGCGTCCCGGTAATCCTGCATGGCGATCTCGTCGGACAGATTGCGCTGGCCAATACGCCGGATGGGTACGACGATGATGATCTGAAGGCGGTGGAACGCGTAGCGGCGTCCTACGCCCTGGCCTTACAGCGGAACCGCTATGAGGAAGCGTTGCGTCTGCTCGCCACGGGCACCTCACGCTTCAGCGGCGAGAATTTCCTCCGGTCGCTGGTCAAGCATGTGGCGCGCATTCTGGGTGTCCGCTGGGCCTTTATTGCAGAAATCGACTCAAAGACTCCAGATGTGGCGACGATTATTGTCAACTGGGATACAGATCGCTTCGCCGACTGCTTCGAGTACACCATCAAGGGAACGCCCTGCGAATTTGTCCACGCAGAGGAAAACAAGCTGTATGCGAGTGACCTTGCGCGGCATTTTCCGGATAATCGCGAACAGTTTGAAAAGAGCGGAATCCAGAGCTATTGGGGGATCGTTCTAAAGGATTCCACGGGCAAAGCCATTGGTCATCTGGTCGTGGAGGACGAAAAGCCGATGACCCAGCTCGATCTGGGTGAAACCATCCTGAAGATCTTCTCGGGGCGTGCGGGCGCGGAGCTGGAACGAATGCGCAACGAGGCCCGTCTGGCCAAAGCCAAAGAAGACGCGGAGGCGGCCAACCGCGCCAAGAGCGAATTCCTGGCCAATATGTCCCATGAGATCCGGACACCGATGAACGCTATCCTGGGGTTCTCGGAGCTGCTGGGCGGTGAGTTGACGGACCCGCGTCACAGGGAATACCTGGAAGCCATCACCACCAGCGGAAAAAGCCTGCTGCAACTCATCAACGACATTCTCGACCTGTCCAAGATCGAAGCGGGCAAGATGTCGCTCAACCCGCGAGCGGTGGATCTGCATACCCTGCTGAACGAAGTGGAGATGATGTTCTCCAAGGTGGCTGAAACGAAGGGGCTGGCGCTTCAGTTTACCTTGAATGTCAACGAACAGGGGCAATTCAACCTGGATGAAATCCGGCTGCGACAAGTGCTGATCAACCTGATTGGCAACGCGGTCAAATTCACCGAGACCGGGAAAGTGACTGTGACCGTTGACGGGGCTCCCTGGAAAAGCAACCCGGGACTGTACCGGTTGCGCTTTAGTGTGGCGGATACCGGGATCGGGATCGATCCTTCGGAAGTCGACCAGGTTTTCGGTCACTTTTCCCAAGCGGAGAGCCAGGATCGCCGGCGGTACGGCGGAACCGGGCTGGGGCTCGCCATCACCCGGCGCCTGGTGGAGCTGATGGACGGCGAAATCACCGTCATAAGCGAGCCCGATTCGGGATCCACCTTCACTGTCGCCTTGCCGAAAGTCTCCTTTGAGCCGGACGAACTGGATAATGATTCCCCCGGCGAAGAAGCCGGCACACAACTCCCGTTCTTCAAGGAAGCTACCGTGCTGCTGGTGGAGGACAACGAACTCAACCAGGTGCTGATCGAGGAATATCTGCATGGTACGGGTTTAAGCCTGCTGCTCGCCGAAGACGGCAAAGCGGGTGTGGAAACGGCTGCAAAAACGCGCCCCGATCTCATCCTGATGGATATCTGGATGCCGGTGATGAACGGCCTGGAAGCCATCAGCCGGTTGAAAGGCGATGCGGAAACCGAGACGATTCCCATCATCGCCCTGAGCGCCAGCGCGCTGGAAACCGATGTGAAGGCGGCAACCAAATCCGGGGCGGATCGTTTTCTGCAGAAACCGGTCAACCGTGAGGAACTGCTGGAGGCAATCGCACACTTCCTCCCGCTTGCGGAAGCTCGTGAAAAAAGCAACCTTGTTGACGATGAGGCGGCCGGCGCTGCGAATCACACCAGCCCGACTCTCGACACGCTTGCCGAACCATTAAAGCAAGAGCTTCCGCAGGTCCTGGAGCGTCTGGAGAATGAAATCGCCACGGAAATCGGCAAACTGGATCAGCTCTTTTCACTGCAAAAAGCCCGGCAACTGGTCGCCGAGTTGGTGGAGTTGGGACGCGACTACCACTTGGAACAGGTTGAGTCTTTTGGTGTTCAGGCAAACGATCTGCTCAGCCGGATGCAACTGGAACGCTTCCTGCGGTTGTTGCACCGATTCCCTGAAGTTGTCGCAGAAACTCGTACACTCATCCATC
>CAZYOC010000365.1:0-2966 GCA_964648415.1 uncultured bacterium
TGGAAACCGCGCTGGTGGTAAGTGTCGAGGAGGACACCGCCTTTGTGCAGATGCAGAAGCAGGGGGAATGCTCCAGTTGCGGTATGAGCAGCATTTGTCACCCCGCGAGCGGTAACGCACCGGTCATCGGCATCAACAATCAGGTGGGCGCGGGACCGGGCGACATTGTCGTGGTCGAGACCCGGGCGGCCAATCGGGTGGGGGCATCGTTCGTGGTCTTCATCGTACCGATCATTTTGATGGTTACAGGCGCGTTGTGGGGCCAGAGCCTGGATCCTTCGGTCAACGAGGGCATGGTGGTGGGCGCGCTTGCGGGGCTCGCGGCCGGCCTGCTGATCGCCGGCCTGGTGAACCGCTTCGCCACCGGCAAACGCGGTATGCGCCCCGTCGCCACAAAGATCGTCTACAACAGCCCGAAAATCTGATTTCCGCCATGTCGCTCTCGTCCGACCTGAAGCAGGCCGCGCTGGAAAGCGGGTTCCATTTCGCGGCTGTAGCGCCTGCACGTCCTTCACCGCACTCGCAATCTCTGGACAGGTGGATCGAACGGGGCGACTCGATGGAGATGCGCTGGATCTCCCAGCGCCGCCGGCTCTTGCGTGATCCACAACGACTCTGGTCGCCGGTTCGCTCCATCCTGACCGTCGGCCTCGCCTATCCCGCCGCCGCCACTCAGTACGACCACCTGCTGAAAGACCCGTCTCGCGGCGCGATCAGCCGATACGCCTGGGGACGAGACTACCACAAAATCGTCGGCAAACGTCTGCTGAAGCTGGGAAAATCGCTGTCCTCGCTGTTGGGACGGCCTGTGGATTTCCGGAAGTTCGTCGACGCCGGCCCGTTGCTGGAACGTCCCCTCGCGGCGCAGGCGGTGGGGTTCATCGGCAAGAACACGCTGCTGATTCACCCACCGTTCGGCTCGGGGTTCTTCCTGGGCGAACTGCTGCTGGACCTGGACCTGGAGCCGGATGCGCCGGAACAGCAGACAGGCTGCGGGAGTTGCGTCGCGTGTATGAAGCACTGCCCGACCGGGGCGCTGGAGCTGCCCTACCGCCAGACGACACGCCGCTGTTTGTCGTATCACACCATTGAGGGCGGTGAGGTTCTGCCCCACGCTATCCGCCCCCTGATGGGCAACCGGGTGTTCGGGTGTGACGAGTGCCAGACATCGTGTCCCTTCAACCACGATCTCGACCCGGAGCGGTCCGATCCGGCGTTTCTGCCCAGGGATGAAACCCATGTCGCTCCCAAACTGACGGAAGCTGTGCAGTGGGACGAAGCGACGTACAACGAGATCTTCGCGGGGAGTGTCGTGCGTCGGAATTCACGAGATGAGTTCGTGCGCAACTGCGCTGTGGCGCTGGGCAACTGGGGAACGGAGGACACGTTGGTGATTCTGGAAGGCGTACTGCGAGATTCTTCTGCGGTGGTGCGGGCTCACGCGGCCTGGGCGGCAGGGCGTTGCAAACCGAAACACCACGCAGCAACTCTGCTGAAGGATCATTTGGCAAAAGAGCAGGACGCTCTTGTTCTGCTGGAGGGCCGGCGAGCGCTCAGCAGCTTGGGCTAGCCCGAAGATTTCAAGGGTTACGGTACCGAAGAGCGATGACTTATGAATCTATTCGGATTAACCCGGATATTTCACGAAAGAACCACGGTGGCGGTTCAATCGAGTTTGGCTGTTTCATCGCGTAGAACCACGGCAGTGGTTCGCTGTCATAGCCCAAGGTTCACGCCGTCTGTTTGGCGCGCACCCTGGTGACAGGTTTGTCAGATCCTTCAATCCCGGTAGCAGGTTGCATAAACGACAACAAACTGCAGTCATGTGATTTCAAGCCGAAAACCGTTCAAACCGGTTTTATATCAAGGGTTGTGTTGACGAAGCATGAATACTCGTGAAATTTCCGGGTTAAAACGCCACCTGGAGCTGCACCTGCACCAGGTCGTTGTCGACCTCAAGCCCCTCTTCGGTCTTCATGATGTAGTTGAGGTAGATCATGGCGCGAACCTTTCCCTCGGGCAGCCAGTAGTAATTGAATCCGGCGGTGGTCCAGGATTCTCCGTTGCTGTCGATATCGGTATTCGGATCATGCTGGTCGAACCGCACCAGAACCTCGTAATGCTCCTTGAACCGATACATGCCCTGCACCATCATGGCGGTGCTGTTACGAGTGTCGGTATCCGTCGACAGGGACGGCGACACCAGGTACTCATCCTGTCCCATCAGGTATTCAGCGGCGACACGCAGCCCGGCCATCTTATACTTGCCGTAGAACCCGACCCGGTTGAATGGAACAGCGTCGAACTCGGCATCCACGCTGGAACTGACGTACTTATTTCCCATCCAGGTGTACGCTCCGAGCCCGGCAGTCGCGCCACCGAAGCCGCGCGCCCAGTCCAGACGGGCCAATAAATCCTTCTCGTCGTTCAGATCGCCCCAGTTATTCGGACTGGCGCCCTCATTGAACATCCCCAGGGTCAGGCGAAAATCGCTGATCCGCGTATCCGTCTGAATACCAACCTGCCGGCCGACGGTGTATCTCTGCGTGGTCAGAGGATAGTTGATGATGTCCAGCTTCGCCGTGCTCTGGTCCTCGTACATGGTGAAATGGGTCAGAAAGCGCCCGGCGGTCACCGTCGTCATCGGGATCAGATCCTTCAGGATGATTTTCATGTCCAACATGAAGGGGCTCGCCTTGCCCTCGAACTGGACGAAGTAGCCGATCTTGTCTTTCAGGATGTCCCCGCCCAGCAGCAGACGGAACCGGTTGATAAAGAACTGGCTGTTGGTAGTGCTGTCGTCCTGCACGGGGAACGCGGCGTCCATTTGCAGGTTCGCACCGATTTTCATGTTCACGTCTTTGACCACCACCGTGCTCAGATCGGCGTCCTCCGCTGACACGGTCCAGGGCAGCAACAGAGCCGCCGCCATCACCACCCAGAGTACGTTACGCATCTCACTTCTC
>CAZYOC010000366.1:0-2917 GCA_964648415.1 uncultured bacterium
ATTCAACAACCCGAACGGTGGAACTCAATTTCCACCAAACTTCGGGACGCGACCCCGGATACAGCACATGAAGACATTCCTGTCCACCATCTACGAGGGATTGCGCATCGCCTTCCGAGCGTTGAAGGCGAACAAGACCCGCACCATCCTTACCACGCTGGGCATTGTCATCGGCGTGGTCACTGTGACGATCATGATGATGATCATCCAGGGGCTGAACAAATCGTTCGCGCAGCAGATCTCGTTTATCGGCAGCCGGACGGTATATGTGGAACAATGGCCCTGGATCATCATGGACGACTGGTGGCGCTACCGCAACCGGCCGCGGCTGACAACGGACAACCTGGACGACATCAAGCAATACTGCGATCTGGCGGAGTCAATATCCGCGTATGCCTGGACGGTGCGTCCCATCGCGTTTCGCGACAAAACCGCCGACCGAGTCGGCATTGTCGGCGCGACTCCCGAGTTCGCCGTTACCAGCAACTTCATTCCTGAAACCGGCCGCTTCATCACTCATACCGACCAGCGCACCGCCCGCAACGTCTGCGTCGTCGGTTCGGAGATCGCCGAGCAGATCTTCGCGCCGTTCGATCCGATGGGACGTGACCTCCGTGTCGGCGCCTACAGTTTCAAAGTCGTCGGCGTCCTGGAAGAGAAAGGAACCTCCTTCGGCGAGTCCAACGACAACAACATCATCATCCCCCTTTCCACCCTGTTCCACCATTATGGTTCCCGTCGAGGCATCACCATCGCCGTCATGGCCAAAGAGGGTGCGGAAATCGAGGAGCTGAAGGACGAGCTGACCGGGATCATGCGGCGTTCCCGCGGGCTGGCTCCGAAGGAAGACGACAACTTCTCGATCAACGAGCAGAGCATGCTGATGGACTTTTACAAGCGGATCACCGCAGGCGTGTACGGCGCCGGCCTGGTGATCGGCGGCATCAGTCTGCTGGTGGGCGGCATCGGCATTATGAACATCATGCTGGTGTCGGTCACGGAACGGACCTGGGAGATCGGGATGCGCAAAGCCGTGGGCGCGAAGAACTACCACATCCTGTGGCAATTCCTTGTGGAGGCGATGACCATCTGCCTGGCGGGAGGTATTGTCGGCCTCCTCCTTGCTGCGGGCGGGGGCAAGGCCATGAGCGAGGCCCTGCCCGTGTCGCTGCCGGCCTGGCTCGCCCTGTCCGCCGTGACCTTCTCCGGGCTGGTCGGCCTGATTTTCGGCCTGTTCCCGGCGTTTCGCGCCTCGCGCATGGACCCCATCACCGCACTCAGGCAGGAGTAGATCATGCATATCGGCGAATCCCTGTCCGTATCGGTGTCGAGCATCCGCTCCAACGTCCTGCGCAGCAGCCTGACCCTGCTGGGCGTGGTCATCGGCGTGATGACCATCATCGCCACCATGTCCATCATCAAGGGCCTGCAGAACATGATCAACAGCGAGATGCAGAGCCTGTCGGCGGGCGTGTTCCAGGTGCAGAAGTACGAGGTTCAGGTCGGTGACGGCGGCCACCGGCGGCGTGAATTCCGGCCCGACCTGGGGTCGAAAGAAGTGCGCGCCATTGAGGAGAACGTTCCCCTGGCGGCGGTGGTGGCCGAAGAGATCTGGTCCTGGAACAACACGGTGAAATACCAGAACGAAGCCACCAACCCGAACATCCGCGTCGCCGGCGGCGTACCGGGGTTCGTGTTCAATAACGGGCAGAATATCGAACGCGGGCGCGACATCACGGAACAGGATGTGCAGTTTGCCCGGCCGGTGTGTATCCTCGGGCGCAAGGTGGTCGACAAGCTGTTCCCCTACCGTGATCCCATCGGTGATTATATCTTCATCAACGGTCAGCGGGCGCTGGTGGTCGGCATCCTCGAAGAGAAGGGCTCCATGTTCGGCAATGACAGCTACTCGAGCTTCGTGCTGGTGCCGATCCGGACCTTTGTCAACTGGTGGGGGAGCGAACGGAGCTGGAACATCACGGTGCGCATTCATGACCCGGAACGCATCGAGGAGGCCATCGAGCAGACCATCGCCGCGGTGCGTGTCGCGAGAGGCCTCAAACCCGGCGAAGAGAACAACTTCGGCATCTTTTATTCCAACCAGATCGTGGACACGTTCAACGACATGACCAAGTGGATCCGTTTCGCGGCCTTCGGGATCGCCTCAATCTCCTTGCTGGTGGCGGGTGTGGGGATCATGAACATCATGCTGGTGGCGGTGACCGAACGCACGCGTGAGATCGGAATCCGCAAAGCACTGGGCGCGAGACGGTCCAGTATCATGGGGCAATTCCTCATGGAAGCCGTGATTCTGACAGAGATCGGCGCACTGGTCGGGGTGGGGATCGGGGTCGGCGCGGCCTACCTGCTGGGCAACGCGGTGGATCTGCCGATTGCGATCCCGATCTGGACGATTGTCACGGGAATTGTGTTCTGCAGCGCGGTGGGCCTGCTGTTCGGCACCTGGCCCGCCTGGAAAGCCAGTCGGCTGGATCCGATCGTGGCTTTGAGGTATGAATAGCAGAAAATGGGACTGCTACGTTTTTGGGTGGAAGGTGCGGCAGAAAATGGGACTGCTACGCTTTTGTGTGGAACGTGCGGCAGAAAATGGGACTGCTACGCTTTTGTGTGGAACGTGCGGCAGAAAATGGGACTGCTTCGCTTTTGTGTGGAACGTGCGGCAGAAAATGGGACTGCTACGCTTTTTCGCTGGTGAGGTAGAAAATGGGACTGCTACGCTTTTCCGCGGGTGGATAGTTTACGAATGGTTATTAATGCGACAACAGTTGTTTCAGTAGCAATGTTATTGATAAATAGAGCGGTAAAGGTAGCTATACCAATTTTCTGATGGAATGGCCATGCAATAGCCGGTATGCAGCCCGGGAAAAACTGGTACAGTTACCTTTTCGGATAGAGA
>CAZYOC010000367.1:0-2863 GCA_964648415.1 uncultured bacterium
CTCTGAACGATAATGCGCAGCTCAGAACGATTCATAGCTGGCGCAATGGACCACTCGTCCTTTGTCATGTTCCACGACGTCCGGCCCAACTTCGGGCCTGACTGTAAACGGTATGGTAGGAAGAAGAATTGCCCCTCGCCAGCTCGCAGCCGTTCCTTTTACAGGAATTTCTGCCAAAGCGCTCGTGTTCATCCCGGGAATGCCGAAAGAGAGGAAGAGGCGGGCTCTCTTTGCGGAGCGAAGGATTTCTCCATACTTGTCACCGGGCTGACGTTGTATCTTGCGAGGGTCAAGTAGAAACGAATGCACGGTGTGTTCGGTGCAGGACCGGCGCCCTCGCCGGTCAACGCAGCACGGGCGTCTCGCCCGTGGAGTGTAAGCCCGATTATGCCTGGCCGGAGAAAGTGCCGTTGCGTTTGGAGATGGGCGGAGTGTGCAGGAACAGGGAGGCGTTTCATGGGACGGAAGAGCCGCGGGTGGGTGATCGCAGTGCTGGTGTGCCTGGCGGGCGGGGCGTGGGCGCAACGGGAGGTCACGGTCACCGTGCAGCCCAACCAGAGCATCCGCGCCATCGCCCAGGAGTACCTGGGAGATCCCAACCTGTGGGAGGACATCCTCCGCGCCAATGACCTCACCTCGCCTGATCAGGCCCGGCCGGGCGTACAGCTCATCATCCCGGTCCACGCCATCCAGACCGCGAACAAGAACGTGCAGACCTGTTCCGACCTGATCCACGAGGCCACCCGCGCCGGTGCGCGCATGTTCGCCGCCGACCAGATCCAGCAGGCGATCAACCTGCGGGACCGGGCCATCGTCCAACGCAAGGCGGGCGAGTGGGCGGACTGTTCCTCGCTGGCGAAAGAGGCCATCACGCATGCCCGGGAGGCGCTGAACATCAGCGGGGCGCAGCAGGATGTGGCCGGCAAGGCGATCCTGCAGTACAAACGCGGCAACGTGCAGAGCCGTAAAACCCGTGACAACACCTGGTACGAGCGCCAGATCAAGGACTCGTTCATCGAGGGCGAAAAAGTCCGGACTCTCTCCGGTTCTTACGCTGAAATCCTGTTCCGCAACAACAGCCGCATCCAGCTCCAGGCAAATTCCCAGGCGTTGATCCAAACCATGCGCGAGAACCGGTTGACCAACCAGGACCAGGCGAGTGTGAGCCTGATCGAGGGCGATGTACTGGCGTTGCTCGCGGGCGGACAGGCCTCAGAGGGCTTTGACTTTCAGGTGGAAGGCGTACAGACCGAGGTCAACTCCCAGGCGTTCCGTGTGAACAAAACCAATGAGGCCGCCAGTTTCGCCAATTATCAGGGCGAGCTGGCCATCGCTGCGGCGGGCGGTGAAGTGGTGTTGGAAGAGAACCAGGGCTCGGTCGTGCGCCGCAACCAGGCCCCCACGCAGCCGCGTGACCTGCTGCCCAGCCCGGAGCTCATGGAACCGATCAACGGAGCGGAGCTGTACGACACGGACGGCGAGCTTGTCTGGCAGGCGGTGGAGGGCGCGGAACGCTACAAGGTGGATGTCGCCGAGGACGCCCAGTTCTCGCGCATCCTCGCCAGCGAGTCCACCACGGGCACGAGCTATCCCATTCCCGGCGAGCTGACCAACGGCGCGTACTACTGGCGGGTGCTGGCCTTTACGGAAGACAACCTGCCCGGGCGCATGGGACGCGGGGCCGGGTTCTCCATCATCCTCGACGACACGCCGCCGTTCCTCGTGGTCAACGCTCCCCAGGACGGCCTCCTGATCACCCAGCCCGAGTTCAGCGTACGCGGCGCGACCGAACCCGGCGCGACGGTAACCGTACAGGGCGAACCGGCGGAGGTGGACGCCAACGGCGGCTGGAGCCGGACTGTGCCCCTCACTCTGGGCGAGAACCTGATCAGCGTGGTGGCGACCGACCGCGCCGGCAACGAGACCCTGATCGGGCGGACGGTGCAGCAGATGACGGCAGGCGAGGTCAGCCTGGCGTTCGATCCCGCCCTGGCCACCCTCGGCCCGAACCGTTTCGTCGCCACCGGCAGCGCGCTGTCCATGCGTGGAACCACTGAACCCAACAGCGATCTGACGTTCCAGAGCCTCACCGGCGGCTTCACCATCACCACTCAGGCCGACGCGGAGGGCGTGTTCCAGGTCAGCCTACCGTTGCTGACCGACGCCGATGAATTCGAGGTGACCGTCACCGATCCCACCGGGTCAACGTACGCCGAGACGTTCACCGCCGAGGTGGATACGCAACCGCCGGTGATCCGTTTCGCGCAGCCGATCCCATCGGCGGTGGGCGGCCCGGCGCTGGAGGTGAGCGGCGTGGTGGAAGGCGGCGACAACCTGACGCTGAACGGAAAGACAGTCGGTGTGTTGAACGGCGAATTCGTGGCGACGCTCACCCTGGAGAAGGGCGTCAACACGCTGCGTTTCGAGGCGGTGGACGCCGCGAAGAACATGGGCGTGCAGCAGGACGAAGTCCTTTACGACCCGGACCCGCCGGAGCTGACCGGCAGTAACGTGTCGCCGCAACGGGTGTCGGGAGGCGAAAAGGTGGAGATCACGGTGTCCGCTACGGACGACGGCGGGCTGGTGAAAGCGGCGCCCTACGAAGCGCGGATCGGCGACTACGAGTACAAGGGCGTGCTGCTGCTGAACCCCTCGGGCGACGGTTACACCGGCGGCTTCCAGGCCCCGAAAAACGTCAGCGGAGCGGTGAAACTGGTGCGCCTGACCCTGACCGACCGACTGGGCAACACGAAGACGTTTGAGTTCTGATCGACTTGATTGCAGCACGGGTGTCCCGCACGTGATGTGGCATGGCCCGATTTGCACTTTGCTGAAAGAAAAAGGGGACTGTTACCTTTTCAGA
>CAZYOC010000368.1:0-2858 GCA_964648415.1 uncultured bacterium
TTATGCACGAAGCATCTCGCATCAAGCTGCCCGGGGCAAAACCCAGCAAACCTGGTGCCATTGTCCACTAGCATACCATTTCCTGAAAGGAACGCGTCATGGACAACAGTGCAGAACATGTACGGGTTGGGATTCAAATCCGAAACCAGACCATCCCGTTTCGGCTGACCGCTCCTTTCAGCAGTTCCGACGGCGCCCTGACGCTGAGCGGCGCGTACACGGCGACCGTGGAAGAACCCGCAACGCCTCCCCGCTGGGGACATCGGCTGAAGACGTTCCAGACACGGACGGAAGCGAATGAGTTTGCGGAGAAGATCGGGCAAAGCCTGACGCCTGTTGAAGTCCGCACCCTGGGTCGGCCCGTGCGGTGGGGCGATACGGAACTGAAGGCCGAGGTCTGGACCGTGGTGTTCGGCGATGTCCCCGACCCGGACGATGTGCCCGCCCTGGTGGACCGGTACGTGCAACCGCAGGCGTTCGAGCTGGACCTGGTCGCTTACGAGGACCAGGTGGTCGCGCCGGACCCCATTCGCCTGGCGCAACCGGACGGCGGCACGATCCGCCTGGAATCCGAGCTTGGCGACACGATTGCCGTACAATCACCAGTGCGCCTCGTTCCCAACGATCCCGCCGCCCCGTTTGAGCTGGGCGAAGTCCGTATCGGTATCGAGTTTCACTGGGATCATGTGGAAGCGCTGCCGTTCCGGGGCGCGTTGGAGCTGTGGGCGGACGGCGCCCGTCTGACCGCGGTCAACGAGCTGCCCCTCGACGACTACCTCGCCAGCCTGCTGGGCAGCGAGATGCGTACGGACTGGCCGGTGGAAGCCCTGGCGGCGCAGGCGGTTGCGGCGAGATCCACGGTGCTCGCCACACGAGGCCGTCACCATCACGGCGAAGCGTTCGACCTGTGCCACGACGACCATTGCCAATGCTACCAGGGCCTTTCCCGTGAAAGTGACACCGCCCGGCAGGCGCTGGAAACCTGCAAAGGCGCGCTGCTGGCGTATGAGGATCATGTCGCCGACGCTCGCTACGCGAAGACCTGCGGCGGTCTGTCGGATCACTACAAGGTCGCCTGGGAAGACTGGGACATGGAGTATATGCGGCCGGTGGGCTGCAACCGTGACGGCAAGCCCGGCGATCCCATCCCGGCGGACTGGTCGGATGAGCACGTGTTCCGCCATGTGTTGGTGCAGGTGGAATTGCAGTGCATGTTGGGCGAAGAGGGGCTGGAAGACAGCGGCCCGGCTTCGTTTCCCATTGCCTGTAACCCCTGCGTCGCTCCTTATCCCTCGTCCGCATCGGAGATGGAACAGCTCTATCGTTGGCAGGAAACATACAGCGGAGACTGGATTCGTGAACAGGTGCTGGCTCGCACGGGCCGTGATGTCGGCCGTATCCAGGGGCTCGAGCCGTTGCAACGCAGCGTGTCAGGCCGTATTGTGTACCTGCGCGTGGCAGGCAGCGAGGGCACGGTGACGGTAGGCAAGGAATTGAAGATCCGCCGTCTGCTTTCGGACACTCATCTGCCGTCCTCGGCATTCATCGCGGATGCCGATCCGGGAGGCGGTTTCCGGTTGGAAGGTCTCGGCTGGGGGCATGGTGTGGGGCTCTGTCAGCTCGGTTCCGCCGCTCTCGCTCATAGGGGATGGAACTGGCGCGAGCTACTGTCACATTATTATCCTCTCAGTCATATTGTCCAGCATTCTCAGAGGTGAACAACAGGAGCGTCTTTCGAGGCGTCGTGTAAGCTAAGCCAGGTCCATGTTTAAACTATCGTCGATCAAGAAGTTGGGACGCAAACCTCCGGCGGTGCGCAGCGCGGAAGAAGCGCAAGCACGGGTGGAGGAGATTGCAAGCTGGACAACAGGCCCCTTCAACAAACCTCTCTCCTGGCTGATGCAGGTTTTCCTCGCTGGAGGCGGGCTTGTTCTTTTTAGACTGTTTGAACGAGTCAAAGTGATCGACAATAAGAAACTCAAGCACTACGAACCGCCCTACCTGTTTGTATCGAATCACCTCACCATGATTGATGATTTCATCCTTGGTGGGTTGCTCTACATCCCCTTCGCTTTTCAAGGCCTGAAGTACTTTCCCTGGCACGCTCCGGAAGAACAGAACTTCTTTCTCGGCCCCATCGTCACCTGGATGCTGAAAAAGGCGCAGTGTGTGCCTTTAACCCGTGGCCATGGCGTCTTTCAGCCGGGCATGACACGTCTGAAGCAGTTGTTGCAGACCAACGGCATTGTGATGATTTATCCGGAGGGGACTCGTTCCCGCAGCGGCGACATCGGCAAGGGCAAGGTGGGGATCGGACGGCTGGCGTATCAGACGAAGGTGAAAGTGGTTCCCTGTTACCACGAGGGGACACAGGACATCCTTCCCGTGGGCAACTACACGCCGAAAATCGGGAAGAAACTGCGCATCATTATTGGTGACCCCATTGACATGAGCGACCTTTACGAACTCAAGGAAGGACGCGAAGCGTACCAGAAGATCGCCGACCGCATGATCGAGAAAATCCGTGATCTTCGTGCGGACCTGCATGAACGCGGCTTCGGCGTGAAATCCATTCCCCAACCCAAAGTCGCCAAGGCCGGCTGAATCCCTGGCCGATTGAGTCGATTCGAACACTCCACTCGTGGTCCTTTGCAGCAGGTCAGCCAGGATATTTCACGAAACAGGCGGCATGGCCTGGTTTTGCTTTGCGCTAGAGGCCCGGCCGGAAAGCCACTTTTCACGAAACGCCGACCAAATCCAGGTTCTCATACAACGAACGCACCATCGCTATCGCGCTGTTTAGAGGGCCTGTTGCACAATAGGAACCGATCTCATTCCAGCGAAGGCTGGAATCCAGG
>CAZYOC010000369.1:0-2820 GCA_964648415.1 uncultured bacterium
GCGCCAAACGGACGGCGCGTACCTTGGGCTATGGCAGAGAACCACTGCCGTGGTTTTTTCATGAAATCCCCGGGTTAGTTTGACCCACCTGGGCTATGGCAGAGAACCACCGCCGTGGTTTTTTCATGAAATATTCGGGTTAGTTCGACCCGGTTTGAATTGTACCAACGGTTGGCTCCGGCGAACTGAAAAGCCTGTGGAAGCATAACAATTTGGAGGGGTCGGGGAGGTTGACTCCCAATCTGCGGAACCCCTATTTTATAGTGCTGCGGTTTTTCGTGGGTTGCGGGAGCCGTGGGATACTTCATAGCCGGAGCCGATTGATTCAGGATACAAAAGACTCTGCCGTTGATCCAGCAGGATTGACCGGTAGTTTTGTGTTGCGAAGAACTGTGTGAGAAACGGAAGAGGTTTGGGATAGAAACAACGAGCAACGTTTGTTGAAGCCGGTATTGAGCCGGAAACTTCTAAGGAGGATTACATGCGTAACGTTTTACCGGCAATGTTTGCATTGCTTTTGCTGGTCGTCTGGGCCGGCGGGGCCTTTGCCGACGACATGACCCCGACCCGTGTGGTGCTGACCGCCGATGATCGGGTGATGCCCGCCAGCGAGCTGGACGAAGTCTGGCCGGACTCCATTTACTACCACACTCCCAACGAGTACCAGAGTCTGTACACATCGAATGACTACTGGTCCGCTGTCCGGTTCACCGCACCGGCGAACTTCAGCCTGCAGGGTGTTCGTTTCCTGCCGCTGAACCAGTACGACAACTTCGATGATCCGTGCTCGCTGTTCGTGTACTCGGATGATGACGGCGCTCCCGGTACAGCTCTGAACGGTGGCGACCCGATCTGGACCGGTGAAGTCCCCTCGTTCTCTGACTGGATTGAAGCGGACATCGACGAAGCCGACTACATTGATTTCGAATCCGGCGACGATTTCTGGATCATGTACGGCCCGGCTCCGGGCGGAGCGTACCAGGCCGGTGGCGGCTGGTGGAATCTGGTGGATGCTTCTGTCACCCAGAACCGTTCCAAGATGAACACAGCCGGTCGTGATGAAGCGGACGACTGGACCGACGTGGGCGGCGACCTGTTCATCACCGCCAATGGTGAGATTGAACAGTTCTACGATCTGAAGATCGCGGGTGTCTACAACGACCTCGAGATGTTCTTCGTCACGACCGACGATGAGATCATCCTGTCCGCGAAGATCAAGAACATCGGCAACTCCGACTCCCCCGACGGCGTCGAGTGTGTGTTCACCGTGGAAGATACGTCCATGAACGAAGCCTTCACGGAAACGGTGGATGTGGACGTGATCGAGGGTGGCGACAGCCTCGACGTCAGCTGCTCCGTAGCGTGGACCCCGGAAGAGATCGACAAGTTCATCGTGACGGCTGAGCTCAGCTTCCCGGTGGGCGAAGAAGACCCCGAAACCGGCAACGACATCAACTACCTGCTGCAGAGCTGTGTTGACGCGACCGACTGGTATGCGTACGACGACAACAGCTTCGAGAGCGGCTCGAACTTCTCGGAAGGCAACGGCTGGGCCACCGCGTTCCGTCCCGTTTCCTACCCGGCTCAGATTGACACCATGGCGGTTGTGTTTGCGGATGACGATGCAGATGTGAACGTGCAGCTCTGGCATTTCGACGGTGCAGGCACGATCACCCTGCTGTGGGCCGACTCCTCCGCCACCGTGGTGGAAGGTTGGAACTACTTTGATGTGTCTGACGACGACAACCCGAACGGGCAGAACATCGTGAACGGCGACGCGGTGGTGATGTATGTCTGGACCACCGGCGACAACTCCTTCCCGAAGGACGAAAACGAACCCGTGAGCGCCCAGAACACCCTGATGCCGCAGGTTGGCTATCAGATCGCGGACGGCGGCGGCTCCTGGTACCTGGACGGCTCCGGTAACTGGGGCATGCGTGTCCACATGGGCCAGGGCGTGGCTCCCGAACTGGTCTTCCCGACGACCGAATATGATTTTGGCGAGGTCGAGATAGGTTCGGTCGCCGAAGTGGAAGTGGAAGTGTATAACTACGGCACTGCGGACGGCCACATTGACTCTGTGGACATCGGCAACAACATCGCCGACTGGGTCTCCGTGGACGAGTCCTTCCCGATTGCTGTACCGCCGGACGATGAGAACCCGACCACCTTCACCGTACTGTTCGCTCCCGACGAGGATTTCGAAGGCGAAACCCTGGTCGGCGGGATGATGGTGTACCACGACGACGTCAGTGCGCCGATGAACCCGGTGATCATTCAGCTCAACGCCACCGTGCTGTCCGTGCGTGAAATCGACGGCGCTGTGCCGCAGGAATACTTCCTGGAGCAGAACTTCCCGAACCCGTTCAACCCGACCACCGGCATTACGTTCGGCGTGAAGGAAGCGGGCCAGGTGACCATGCGCGTGTTCAACATCATGGGGCAGCAGGTCGCCTCGCTGATTGACCAGCCCATGACTGTGGGTACGCACCAGGTGACCTTCGACGCCAGCCAACTCTCCAGCGGCATCTACTACTACACGCTGGAAGTCAACGGCTTCACCGACATGAAGAAGATGACGCTGATCAAGTAAGCCAGCATCTTCAGACTTGAGCTTTCAAGCCGGGAACAGCAACACGCTGTTCCCGGCTTTTTAGATAGCGCGTTTCCAGTGCTCCGTTGCACCAGCTATGATGCTTTCTGAGCTGCGTCATTTGTTTCAGGACAAGGCGCATCTTTGCAGATATATCTGGTACAATGGAGCACTACTGGATCGTTTCACCTGAATTGGGTTGTTGTATGAGTTTTGCCCCGGGCAGC
>CAZYOC010000370.1:0-2815 GCA_964648415.1 uncultured bacterium
CGGTTCAGAATTGCTAACATTTTGTATTCTTGCACCTTGTCTGGATTCCAGCCTACGCTGGAATGAGATCGGTTCCTATTGTGCAACAGCCTGTATAAAGCTCCTCAGCAATATCCCCAACAGAAAAAACCCGGACACACCTCTCGATGCCCGGGTTGGGTAGTATCACGCTATCAAGCAGTTACTTCAGCAACACAGCCTTCCGCCAGACGGTTTTCGCCAGCATTTCTCCGGTGGTTTCGACACGCAGGAAGTAGATGCCCGACGCCCATCGTGAGCCATCAATCTGCAGCGTGTGCATGCCCGGGGTGAGTTGGTTGCGGGAGAGCTGCTGCACCTCACGCCCCAGCACATCGAACACCGTCACCCGCACCGTCGCCACCTGCGGCAGCGTGACACTCAACGCCGCGCCCGGGTTGAACGGGTTCGGATACACCTCCGATACGTCAAACTCCAACGGCCGCGCCGGGTCTTCCCGGTAATTGTCCGTGGTGTCGGGAAGGGTGTCCAGGCAGGTGATGCTCATCTGAGACCATTCCGACTGCTGGCTCTGGGCGTCGATGCAGCGCGCCTTGTACCAGCGCGTCTCCGGCAGCTCCAGGCTGTCCGGATAGCTGATCACTGCCGTGGTGTCGGTGGTATTTGAAGCGATCACGTGGATCGTCTCGAACCCCATGATCGGGGAGATGTCGTCAATCACCAGCCCGTACTCATCCACATACGTGTCGGTGATGTAGGCGAAGCGGATCAGGATGCTCTGCCCGACATAGTCCTCCAGCGGGAACTCGGCCTGGGTCCAGTCGTCGGTGAACCCGGTGATGCCGTGGCCGTCGTTGGAACCGTTCGGATCGCTTTCAGTGGTGATGTTGCCCTGCAGGTTGGTCCAGGAGGAGCCGTCGGTGCTCACCTGCACATAGGCGTAGTCCCAGTCCTCCTCGATCTCGTAGTAGCACTGGAAGGTGAAGATGTCCCCGGTTTCGACCTCCAGCCAGTTGGCGGCGGTCAGGGTATTGGCCAGAGTGGGGCCGCTGCCGGAATAGTACGCCGCCGGCGCGCTGTAGACCATGTCGCCGGTCACCACGAAGCCGTTAAACGTCCACAGGCTCATATAAAACTCGGGAGCCACCGTATCTTCGGTGAGGGGATCCTTCATCTCGAGCACGCTGTAGGTATAGGGGGCATTGACTTCGAGCTCGTCCGTCCCCTGCCAGGTGATGGTGAAGTCCTCCATCACGGTATCAGGGGAGGCGATGGTGGGCGCGGTGGGCGGCGCCAACGCTTCCAGGTCGCCCGCGCTCCGCAGCATCGCCAGCAGCGGCTCGATCTGCTCCTCGGTCAGGTCGTCGATACGGTTGGTCGGCGGCCAGAAACCGTCGCTGGAACTCCCGACTTCCACCACGTACCCGAAGGTATTGTAGTCGCAGCCGCCCTCCTGCCAGTCCGACGCGTCGCCATTGACCGGGTACAGAATCCCGGGCGCGTTGCCGGTAATCCAGCCGAGGGTCTGGTTGAAGCTGTCCGCCAGGGCTTCGTAAATGTCAATATCATCGGGGATGACATCCGGATCATACCCGTAGGGATACAGCACCAGGTTGCTGTAGGAGTGGTAGTTGATGATGATCTGAAATTCGCGCTCGTTGATGAAGTCGATCATCGCCTGAGTTTCCGGCTCCGATCCGGCTGATGCGCCACGGTAGGTGTTGGACCAGTAGTTCGGCGAGCTGCCCTGGTCGTCGTAACCCCACATGAACGGCCAGTTGCGGTTGAGATCCACCCCCGCCACCTGGTTGTTGACCTCCCGCTTGTTCTTGCGCCACATCCCACCGCCGTTGGGATCGTTCTCCTCGTTGTACGTGTACCCATCGGGATTGGACACCGGCAACATCCAGATCTCGCGGCCGTCCACCAGGTCCGCGATCTCCGGGTCATCTTCATAGTTCTCACAGAGATACTCGGTGAATGTCATCAACACCAACGGGGTGATCACCTCGCGGGCGTGGATCGCGGCGTTGAAGAACACCTCCGGCTCGACTTCGTCTTCGTTCGGGTTGTCGCTGACCTTGAACGCCCACAGGGGACGGTCTTCCAGAGAATAGCCGATGGTGTCCACCTCGCTGATCAGGTCCGGGTACAAGTCCAGCATGTCGTCGTACCAGTCGCGTATTTCATCAAAGGTGGGATACCCGCCCATGTCGTCCAGCTCGTAGTCCAGCCGGCTGCGATAAAAGGCCTCCAGGTCCTCGTGAATCACCCGGTAGCTTAACCCCAGGGCGTCCAGTTCCGCCAGATCCCGTTCCCAGGCGACCACTTCGGCCACCGGAGGCTCGAGCCTGACGATATCGAATCCGCCCGACGTCAGCGCCTTGGCGGCGTCGCGATCCGGGATATTCACTTCTACCAGGGGGGTCGCCAGCACTGCGGAAGCAAGAAGGAGCCCCAACACAATTAACCGTGCACGTCGTACCATCATCCATCCTCTCGTTTGTCGGCAAGCTCTCTAATATACGGCGTATAGAACGGGAATGCGTGATGGTGAGTACGGATGGGAGGGAGCGGACGTCATGATACCCGGGCGTGGCCTCCCGGGCCACCCGACGTCGCATGGCCCGATTTGCTGTTTGCTGCATGTCAAGCACTTGAGAATGCCGACGATGTACGATTCTGGCGCACAGTCTCGAGTCGCCTGTAAAGCAAGTCGGGGAGAAGTTGGGTCAGCTTGATCTTTTCGAGTGACGAGCCGTTTCCCGACTTGCTCTCACTGAGATGCACAGATTTTGCCGGCGTCATACATAGCTGACAGTCGTCAGTGATTCAA
>CAZYOC010000371.1:0-2811 GCA_964648415.1 uncultured bacterium
GTTCGCGAAAATCCGGGTTGGGTTGAAACAGGAAACGCGCCCTCCAGGGCGCGTTTCATCCTAAACACTTGCTATCAGCCTGTGATCCGTGTGACGGATCCGGCCTGTTACGGCCCCCAGGGGTCGGGTTCATCGCTGAACAGCCGGGCTTCTACTTGGCCTTCGTCCACGATCTGTGGCGGTTCCCAGCTTTCCATCCCGTTGTTCCGGCGCTCTTCGCGCCCCATGTCCTTCTCGTCCTTCATATCCACCTACCCCTTTCTTTTCCAGCAAGTTAACAATACAACTTGGGGTTGTCAAGCTACACATCCAGGTTTCGGACATACCGGGCGTTTTTCTCGATGAAGAGCTTCCGCGGCTCGACGGCGTCGCCCATCAGGGTGGAGAACAGATGATCGGCCCGCGCCGCGTCTTCCACCATCACCCGGATAACGGTCCGTTTTTCAGGATCCATGGTGGTGGTCCAGAGTTGTTCCGGGTTCATTTCACCCAGACCTTTATACCGCTGGATCGAGAGCCGGCCCTCGCCCATTTCTTTTTCCTTGCGCCGGCGTTCATCCTCGTCGTACGCATACTGGATCTGTTTGCCTTTCTTCAGTTGGTAGAGGGGCGGTTGGGCGATGAAGATATGTCCTTTCTCCACCAGCTCTCGCATGTAGCGGAAGAAGAAGGTCAACAGCAGCGTCCGGATATGCGCCCCGTCGACATCCGCGTCCGTCATAATAATAATTTTGCCGTAGCGCATTTTTTCAATGTCGAAACCACCGTTACCATTGCCGTTGGTGGATCCGTTGGCCGCCCCGTTGTTTTCGCTGAACAGAGTCCGGTCCTCGCTCTCCGAGTTGCCGATCCCCGCGCCGATGGCGGTGATGATGGTCCGGATTTCCTGGTTGGACAGGATCCGGTCCATCCGTGCCTTTTCCACATTGAGGATCTTCCCCCGCAGGGGGAGGATGGCCTGGAAGCGCCGGTCACGGCCCTGTTTGGCGCTGCCGCCGGCCGAGTCGCCCTCGACGATGTACAGCTCGGACACCGACGGGTCGCGGTTGCTGCAGTCCGCCAGCTTGCCGGGCAGGCCGGAGGATTCCAGTACGCCTTTCCGGCGCGTCAGCTCCTTGGCTTTCCGGGCGGCCTCACGTGCGCGAAACGCCGCAGTCGCTTTGTCAATGATCCGGCGGCCCACCGACGGGTTTTCTTCCAGGTACTCGCCAAGCGCTTCGCCCGTGATCGATTCCACGATGCTCTTGACTTCGCTGTTGCCCAGTTTGGTTTTGGTCTGCCCCTCGAACTGGGGCTCCGCGACTTTCACGCTGATCACTGCGGTCAAGCCTTCCCGGCAGTCCTCGCCGCCGAGCAGGAAGCCGTCTTTCTTGAACAGCTTCGCCTTGGTGGCGTAGTTGTTCAGGGTGCGTGTCAACGCCGTCTTAAACCCCACCAGGTGCGCGCCGCCTTCAATGGTATTAATGTTATTCACATAACTGTGAATATTCTCTCGGTAGCTGTCGTTGTACTGAAACGCCACTTCCACCGGCACGTTGTCGCGTTCTTTCTCGAAGGAAACGGGTTTATTGAGCAACGGCTGCCGGTTCTCGTCGAGATACTTGACAAATTCGACCAGGCCGCCTTTGTAGACGAACTCCTCACGGTACGGGCCTTCAGCATCCTCGGGTTTGGGCGCAATGCTGCGCTCGTCGGTCAGCGTGATCACCAGGCCCTTGTTCAGGAACGCCAGCTCTCGCAGCCGGCTCGCCACCCGTTCCGTGTCGAACACCGTTTCGGTGAAGATGCTGGTGTCCGGCATGAACCGGGTAAAGGTGCTGGTGTGTTTTGCCTGGCCCTGCTGTTCAATGGGACCGTCGGGGAACCCCTGCTTGTAGCTTTGCCGCCACTTGTAGCCATCGCGGACCACGACCACGTAGCACCACTCGGAGAGCGCGTTGACCACACTGACACCCACGCCGTGCAAACCGCCGGAGACTTTGTAGGAATCCTTGCTGAACTTGCCGCCGGCGTGCAGCACGGTCATCACGACTTCCAGGGCGCTCTTGGGCGGATCCTTGTAGTCGGGATGGTTGTCCACCGGGATGCCACGGCCATCGTCCTCGACTGACACGCTGCCGTCTTCATACAACGTCACGCCGATCTTGCTGCAATAGCCGGCCAGCGCTTCGTCCACCGAGTTGTCCACCACTTCATAGACGAGGTGGTGCAATCCGCGGCGGCTGGTGTCACCGATGTACATCGCCGGCCGTTTCCGTACAGCTTCCAGGCCCTTCAGCACCTGGATGCTGTGGGCGCTATACGATGCGGCTCCTGCTTTCTTTTCGTCCTGTGTCATGTCTCTCTCGTTGCCCGCCCTCGAGTGAAGGCGTTTGGTTCTTCCTGCTCGCTCGATCAGAACTGCGGTGTTATCCCGTCAGTACGATATCTGTTACCGTTGTTCGTCCGGTCGTCCGGTTGATGGTGTCGATGATTTCCTGTTTGATGTAGTGGAACTGGTGCCTCAGCACATCGTCTTCCACTTTCACCTGCAAGCGTCCCCGTTCCAACTTCACCGGCGCCATATACTTCGCTACGTGTTTACCAACGATGTCATCCCAGCGAATGAACAGCTGCACATCATCAAGCTGCTTTTCATAGCCGCTGTCCTGTTTCCACTGATCAACAGCGTCGTCGATGCGGATCACGCCCCGTCCGAACCGCTCAAAGCGATCCAACCCCAGCTTCTTGCGCCATTTATGCTTGTACTTGCGTTCCTGTTCAGACACGCGCCAGGCGTTGAAGCGATCTCGTTGCTGCATCACACCGTCA
>CAZYOC010000372.1:0-2785 GCA_964648415.1 uncultured bacterium
CGCTGTCAAGGTGAACTGAGAGACTATCACTCAAAGCATATGATCACGACCACTAATGTCAAGGAGTCTCATTCCCGCGCAACAGACTGTCGCAGAATCAAACCCACTCTCATTCCAGCAAACCAGACTGTCGCAGAACCAAACCCACTCTCATTCCAGCGAAGGCTGGAATCCAGACAAGGTGCAAGAATATAATAAGTTAGCAATCCAGCACCAGAGTAGTGTTCAATAGGGTGTTTCCATAGTTAACATGTTGTAGTATATAGACATGTCTGGATTCCCGCCTTCGCGGGAATGAGATCCATTGGACATTTTGATACAGTCTGGAAAGCAGGAATCCAGTTAAATTGATAAACGATAAGATGTTACCTTTGAAGACAGCGCCTGAAACTACCCCCGCCTTCAACAGTCATCAGACGCTTCGATCTGTCCTGAGTTTAACCCTGCTCCGTCTCGTCTCTCTTTGCCTCTCTTCGCTGTACAACCGCAGGTCCGTTTGTTATTTTAGGGCATCCAAACATTAACACAAAACAGACAACGAGAGCACTCATGCAATTCGGCGATTTTGAGCTGCATTTGATTGAAGACGGCCCCTTTCGGCTGGACGGCGGCGCGATGTTCGGCGTGGTCCCCAAGGTGATGTGGGAAAAGCTGAATCCGCCCGATGACCGGAACCGGATCCTGCTGCACGCCAACTGCCTGCTGGTGAAAACCGGCGGGGAGATCGTGCTGATCGACAACGGCCTGGGGAACAAGTGGGAGCCCAGGCAGGCGGCCATGTTCGAGGTCGAGCAGCCGCGTCGCCTGCTGGACAACCTGGCCAAAGTCGGCGTGAAACCGGAAGACGTCACCTGCATGATCCAGAGCCATCTGCATTTCGACCACAACGGCGGCGGGACGCACCGTGACGAGAACGGCGAGTTGCAGGTGACCTTCCCCAACGCGACTTACGTGGTCCAGCGGGGCGAATGGGACGTGGCCCACGATCCTTCCCAGCGTGACCGCGCCAGCTATTTGCCGGAGAATCTGGACCCTGTGCAGAAGGCGGGCAAGCTGCGGTTTGTCGAGGGCGACGAAGAAATCCTGCCGGGCATCCGGATGCGGGTCACCGGCGGGCACACGAAACACCACGCGATCATCTATGTCGCTTCGGGGGGACACACGGCAGTGTTCAACGCGGACTTGATTCCCACGTCCAGCCATGTCCATGTGCCGTTCGTGATGGGTTACGACCTCTACGCCGGCCAAACCATGGCGTTCAAGGAGCACTACCTGCCGGAAGCCTTCGAGGGCGGTTACCTGATGATCTTTGAGCACAGTCCTGTGGTGAAAGCGGGCCACCTGCGGAAGAACGACAAGGGGAAGTGGGTGGTGGACACGTATGAGATGGATACGGAAGTCTATGAGGGACGGCCCTGATCTTCCTTTGATGTGTGAACAAAGACCCGCCTTCTGAGAGCCATTGATCAGCTTTCAGAAGGCGGTTTTGTGTCACACCGGAACGGTCACATGGCTCGATATGCCCATCGCGATGCTGTTGGCTTCAATCGCTGGACACAATGCACAGGGAGGCAAGCTCTCAAACCATCCCGTGATGAGCATGTCGGGGGCGTCTTTCCCGGCTTGCTCGAATACTTTTGCCACAAATCGGTTCAGCATCATCCATAGCCGACTGTGATACCGGACCGCCTTCAAGTGCACGGCAAACCGGGCCATGCCGCCATACAATCCGCTGCCGGGGTTGTCAAAGAGGGCGAAAGCGATAGCTTGTGGGGTTCGTACATGTGCTTCCCCGATGCCGATGAGTTGTTTTTGATCCCGGAAGCCGCCTTCGATTTCCCATCGCCACAGATAGGCTTGCAGGAGTTGTGTCAGGGGTAGTTCCGGAGCGGTGCAGATGAGGTAGGCGGGTTTACGATAGAGGAGCGGCGCTTGTTTTGACAGTCGGTATCCCAGGGGTCGTATGATGACGAGGCGCAGGTTCTGTTTTCCTGCCGCCCGCCAGCGCAGCGGTGTGACGGTTTTAATGTGGAAGGAGTGTGTGTGTCCGAGTGTCATCCATCATGGCGAAGACCGGACGATGATCAGCCGTTTGCTGAAGGCCCTGTTTGACGGCGACGCGGAACATCGCCTCCGTTGCGATCCGTGTCTGCTCAAACAGGCGGTAATCGGCCGACCAGTCCTGGAACTGTCTTCCCGCTGTGCTGACCAGTCCGGTGACGGAATGTCTTCCCAGACATACGAGGGCGGCATAGCCCAGCGAACGTGCACGTTCCCAGGTTCGTTTTTGCAGACAGGCGGACTGCGTTTGTTGCCACAGCGTATCTAACTCTGCTGTCAGGGTGACGTCAGCCGTTTTTTTTGGGCTGGGTGGTGTGTGTTGCCGGACCAACAGCAGTTGCTCCCGATCTTCGATATGTCACTGCGCCACTTCGCCTTTTTGGAAGTCCATGGCTTGTGCGATGGCAGCAGGGAAGTTGATGTACCACTGTTCAGAAGCCTTTCGGCGAATGACCTGAACCTTTTTGCAGGATAACCCATGGTGCGCCCCTTTGTCTAGCTATACGACTAGAAGCCCGGCCGGAAAGTATGATTCAGACATTTCTACAGGAGTCGTCGATTCTCATTGCTGAATCGCGCGCGACGGAAGTGTTTCATAAACAGCGTGATGGCGCTCGAGCGTTCGTTGTATGAGAACCGGAATTTGGCCGGCATTTCGCGAAAAGTGGGTTTCCGGCCGGGCTTCTAGTGGTCCATTGCGCCAGCTATGAATCGTTCTGAGCTG
>CAZYOC010000373.1:0-2737 GCA_964648415.1 uncultured bacterium
TAACATGTTGTAGTATATAGACATGACTGGATTCCCGCCTTCGCGGGAATGAGAGTGGGCTTGATTCTGCGACAGTCTGCTTCGCAGGAATGACACGGTGGAGCACGTGAAATAATTTGTATTTCTCGAGTTGGCGCCTTGCTTTTCGCGACAAGAGGAGGTTAGTTTAGGTATACATTACGGAGCATACTCCAGTACCTATCAAGCTACATCATACGCTGGGGCGGTTCCCGAACGGTTGTACTCATACGCGACAAGGGGGACACCATGAAACGTTTCATTGCAGCCATGTGTATGCTGCTGCTCGCCACAGGCGCGTTCGCTGAAACTCAGATCAGCGGCGTTATCCAGCATGCGGCCTGGACTCCGGAAGGCTCACCCTACGTTCTCACCGACGACGCCACCATTGCCAGCGGTCATGTGTTGACGATTCAACCCGGCGTGCAGGTATGGGGCTCAGAGGAAGCATTGCTGCTGATCGAGGGCGGACTGGAGGCGATCGGGACGGAAGAGAATCCGATTCTGTTCACCTCGCAGACCGACGAGTACTGGGACGGTCTGGAAGTGAACCATCCCACCGGAGATGTCTTCCTGCAGCACTGCATCATCGAAAACGCCGCAGTGTTTAACGGGCGCGAGAACGGCGGCGGCATGAATGTCCGTGGCGGAAATGTGGACATCTACCACAGCACCTTCCGGAACAACTATTCCCACTGCAACAGTTCGGCGCTGGTGGCGGTGGAGAATGCGGACCTGACGGTGATGCATACGGAGTTTGTGAACAACGAAGCGGAAAATGCCGGCACCTTCGCCGCCTGGGGCGCCAGTGTCACCATGCAGTACTGCCTGTTCGCCGAGAATACGGCGGGGATCGGAGCCGCCCTTTCACTCTATAGCGGCAACTACTATTTCGATCACCTGACCATCGTGGACAACTGGGTCGAGAATCCCGATAATGGGACCGTGTTCTACTCCGACTTTATGATTCCGGTCTCCAATTCCATTGTCCTGAGCGACCAACAAGGGCCATTCGGTGGCTTCTGGCCGGACTTGAACTATTGCTGCACCTATTCCTTGAACCACAACGGCGACAACTCTTTTGTCGACGATCCTCTGTTTGTCGCACCTGATGACGGGAATTACCACCTGTCTGAAGGCTCCCCTTGCATTGACGCCGGCGACCCGGACTTTGCCTATGAGCAAGACGGCACAGTGACCGACATCGGGGCGTTCACCACCAGCCCGCCGGGCGACGAAGACCCGCCGGAAGAAGGCGAAATCGTGTTGAGCCTGGCGGATGTCACCGGAATTCCGGGCCATACGGTCAATGTCGGGCTGTTCATGGAAGGCCTGACTGAGGATGTCACCGTTTACTCCGTGGATTTCGACCTGTTCTTCGATACGGATTTCGTGGAAGTCGAACAGGTGAACGCCGCGCCGGACGGCGGGATCGATCCCGACCAGGACTGGATGATGGAGTGGAACGAAGTGGAAGCGGGCGTGTTGTCCATTTCCGCGGCGGGTCCGGTCCCGTTGCCTCATGACGGCGCCCTGCTGAGCATCACGTTTGACATCAGCGACGCCGCCCCGAACGAGGAAGTGATCGACGTGGGCTTCCTGGGCGCCACCCTCAACCAGGGCGATCCGGAAGCGACCACCGTCAACGGCAGCATCACGGTCATGCAGGAAGTGATGTACGGGGATGTGAGCCAGAACGGCGGCATTGAAGCATTCGACGCCGCCATGTTGCTAAGGTATTTGACCGGCGACCAGGAACTCAGCGATTATCAGTTGATGGCCGCGGAAGTGTCCGGCAACGAAGAGCTGACGTCGCTGGACGCCGGCCTGATCCTTTCCTACCGCGTCGGCGAAATCGACCAGTTCCCCGTTGAGGGCGGTCAGCTCTTTGCCTATGGCGAAGGAACTGTTACTATTCCAGAGGAAGCGCCGTTTGCCGGTGTTCCCGTTGTCGTGGAGGATGCGGAACAGGTGCTGGCGGCCAAGATCGAACTGGAATACGATCTGGATCTGGTCTCTTTGGAAGACGTACTATGGATGGCCGGCAGCACTGTTGCATATGTTGAACACGAAACAGGAGCAACCATCTGGCTTTCATACCCGGAAGCGATTAACGGTACTGAAGGATTATGTGTGCTCACTTTCGACAATCCGGGAGTATCCATCAATTTCGCTCGTGTTACGTTGAACGAATACAACGTGCTGGAGGACGTGGGATCGACCTACCTGTTCGACACGGGCGATGTTGACGATGAGGCCGACCTGCCGTTGACTCACGGCCTGGTGGAGGCCTATCCCAACCCGTTCAACCCCACGGTTACGCTGAAAGTGGAGCTGGCGCGCACGGACCGGGTCTCTATCGCGTTGTACGACGCCCTCGGGCGGCACATCGACGACCTGACCGCCGGCAGCTACACGCCGGGGCGGCACGCCTTCACCTGGAACGCCGCGCAGTTCGCCAGCGGCGTCTACTTCGCCAAGGTGCGGATCGGCGACAAACAACAGTTGAAGCAACTGTTCCTCGTCAAATAAGGAACATTTTTCGCTGCACGTTCAGATGGTATCGCTTGCCAGGCGTTGTTGTTTTACGCCTGGCAAGCTTTTTTGCACAGGTCGAACTAACCGGGATATTTCACGAATGAACCACGGCTGTGGTTCTCTGTCATATAGGGCCTGTTGCACGAATTCTGATGTCTCTCATTCCAGCGAAGGCTGGAAT
>CAZYOC010000374.1:0-2737 GCA_964648415.1 uncultured bacterium
TTCTTAAGTACTTGTTTATTCTGGATTCCTGCTTTCGCAGGAATGACATCATGGTACATTTCATTCGAGAAATACTATATCCTAAGCATCCTTATCGTCCTGTTAAGAATACCTCAAGACTTCTTGAGCTCAAACCGGAAGCCGGGATTCTTCTTCAGCCGCACGTTCAGGATCGCCTGCAATTCGGCGTGGACGGTGATCGTTTTATCGGGGTAGGCGATGGTCCAGAGGCCGTCGCCGGTGCGGGTGACACGGCCCTCGACAGGATTGCCGGAGACGCCCTCACCCTGCGGGTCGGTCACAGTCCAGGTGAGGCCGTCCTTCAACTGCTTGGGCAGCACCAGCGACTCGCCCACAGTTTTCATCCAGCCGGACGGGGCCAGCAGCGAGGGGAAGGTCTTGTAGTCGGGCGTGATCTCGATGAAGCCCGGCCGGTCCACGATCCGCCAGAGGAAGTGGTTCTTGCCCAGGATGGCCGGGGCGCCGTAGTAATCGGTTGAGAAGCGTAGCGTCTCACGGAAGCTCAACACTCCCAGCTTCACCCGGAACACCCAGCTCTCGTCTTCCTTGCCCAGCAGGGTCCAGGTGGTGGCGGCATCGATTTCCGGCGGGGCGAGGGTGTCGTCCTTTCGGGGCAGGCTGTGTACGGTCAAGCGGCCGTTAACCACCGCCTCCGCGATCCGCGCCCGGATGCTCTGCGCGCCCGGTTTCGGGCCTTCCTGGAGCTGCATGTGGATGTGCGGCACGGCGGAGCGTCCCGAATTGCCGCAGTAGCCGAGTAGTTGTCCGCGTTCCACCTTCTGGCCCAGGTACACCATCAGCGAGCCCTGCTTGAAGTGACTCAGCTCGGTGTACTCGCTGTTGCCGTGGTCGATCACCACGTAATTGCCCCAGTTGTTCTCGGTGTTGGAGGTCCGGGGCGCGTTGTCGGGGATGCTGTTCTCCAGGTCGACGATGGTCCCCGGTGCGGGTGCGATCACCGGCAGCCCGAAGGCGTGGAAGTCGGTCGCCGAGAGGCCGTAGCCGCTGGATTGTTTGCCGTCGGAGCCGCGCACCACGAAATCCCAGGCGTAGCGCCCTCTGGCCTTATGGGTCCACTCGCCGTCATGGCCCTGCAGCACGCTCCAGGTTCCCGTAAACGGCAGCGAGAGCACGGTCTGCTGACGGAAGCGCTGCGACTGCCAGCGTCTCAGCCAGTTCAGGTTGGCTTCCGGGCTCTTCACCACCGAGAGCGGCACCGGGATCAGGTTCAGGTCGCGCCGCGCCAGGGCGATCTTCTTGATGGGGTAGAGGAAGATCAACGTGACCAGGTTGAACGCGAGCACCAGCGTGGGCAACGTCTCAAGGTCCGGGTTGGTGGTCATTTCCAGAAAGCTGCCGGCGGCGTAGTCGAGCATCCCGGCGGAGATCACGGCGATGATGACCATCAGGATGGCGTGCCGGTTGGCAATGATGAAGAACCCTCCGAAGGCCAGCGCGGTCAGGATGTAGTTGAGGCCGTTGAAGTCCGCCAGGGTTCCGTGCAACAGCAGGTAGGTCAGGATGCCCAGCACCCCGCCCAGAATCCCGAACAACAGTGAGATGCGGGAGTAAAGCGCGATGGCGATGAACACCAGCACACCGGACAGCATGTTCTCCTGGAAGAGGATGTTGCCGAACATCTTGACAAACTGGAAGAATTCGATGCTGAGGTGGTTGTACAGCCATTGATCGGCTACCCGGAGCCAGGGTACAACCGCAAAGGCGCTGTTGTCCTGTCCGGTAACGCCCACCAGCAAAAGCAGCGGCCAGATGAGCATCATGAAGGGCAGCGACAGGATGGGCAGATCGTTTTTGAGGAACTTGTTGCCGACGAAGACCGAGACGATCCCGGCGACCACCGACCCGACCAGCAGGTAGAGGATCATGATGAGGGACGGGTCGCCGTGCATGCCCAGCGCCAGCCCGACCAGGAGGCCGTTGGTCCCGAACACGCCCGTGCGCCAGATGTCCTCGTTGGCGCCCATCCAGCGGGCGGTGACGTTGGAAACGATGCTGCCGGCCAGCCCCATCACGCCCACCACCGGGTGGTAGAACGTGGCGATGAGGATGAGAAGCGAGGGGACCGGGTGAGCGGCGAACGCCAGCACGCCATACCCCAGCAGGTACGGCTTGCCGTGGTTCCACAGCTCGCTCAAGGCGGTGTTCTGTTGTCGCTTCTCGTCAGCCATCTCTCTCCCGAAACTACAAAACCCTTCACAGGATAATAGGATAGAAGGATGTTAAGGATGAAAAAGTAAAGAATGTAAAGAATGTAAAAAAGGTAAAGAAAGTAAAACAAATTATCATGATTGAAGTTATCAAAAAACAAATTTTGATTATGAATCTTTCATGTTGACTTAGGAATATTTGTCAATAGCTATTTTAATTTTATTATCAATCTTTAATCTTTAATCCCTAATCAATCAGTTATCCTTGATATCCTTCTATCCTATCATCCTGTTAGAGGATAGAAGGATGTTAAGGATGAAAAAGTAAAAAATGCAAAAAACGTAAAAAAGGTAAAGAAAGTAAAACAAATTATCATGATTGAAGTTATCAAAAAACAAATTTTGATTATGAATCTTTCATGTTGACTTAGGAATATTTGTCAATAGCTATTTTAATTTTATTATCAATCTTTAATCTTTAATCCCTAATCAATCAGTTATCCTTGATATCCTTCTATCCTATCATCCTGTTAGAGGATAGAAGGATG
>CAZYOC010000375.1:0-2729 GCA_964648415.1 uncultured bacterium
CATCCCCAGCGAAGGCGGGGATCTCCTCCGTTTCCAACGCGAACGAGACAATACTATCAAGACTCACTATATCAGGGCTGGGACAACGTGCAATCCTGCACTCACAACAAGCTGCCCGGGGCTAATTCAACGTACGCGAAACGATCCATCAGGCGTACGCGTCTTCATCCAACACCGGGCTGACGATGTAGATCATGGGCTCCTGGGAGAGGTCCATGATCTTGCCGTCGATCTCTTCGCCCTGGGAGTTGCGCACCACCTTGATCACCGGCCGGACCGGATACGCCTTGTTGGTTTTAGTGACCCGGGCCACGTTCCCATCGTTCAACTTCACCAGGCTGTCCACCGGGAAAATGCTGATGACATCAATCAGCGACTTGATCAGTCGTGCGGAAAAGTCTTTATTCCGGCGCTCGATGATGGATTGAATCGCCTTGTAGGCGATGAAGTTGTCCTTGTAATGGCGATGGTGGGTCAACGCGACAAAGGTGTCCGCGATGCCGATAATCTGCGCGTACAGGTGGATCTGGTCTTCCTTCAGGCCCATCGGGTACCCGTTGCCGTTCCACCGCTCGTGCTCCTGCGAGACGACCTCGGCCAGGAAGGGGTGCTCGTCCGCTATCTCTTCCAGAATGGCCTTGCCATGCAAGGGGTGCTGCTTGATCATCTGGAATTCCATCGGGGTGAGTTCACCCTTCTTCGTCAGTACTTCCTGCGGTACGCGCAGCATCCCGACTTCATGCACCAGCGCTGCGATTCCGGCCTCCACCACCTTGTTAAAGGGCAGCCTCAAGCCGAACGCGACCTTGATCGCCACAATGGCCACATTGACCGAATGCTCGGGCATCTCTTTCTGGCTGCGGCGCGAAGAGAGGCCCTTCATGAAGAGATGGTCGCCCTCCTGGAGGCTGTGCGCCATCTCCGTGGCTTTCTTCTCGATGTCGTCCAGATGGAACGGTTCACCGTCGCGGACGACAGTGAGGAAATCATCCACCGTCTTGATGACGTCAAAATATAGGTCCGTCTTGGGGGAGCTGTCCGGCTTTTCCTTCTTCTCTTCTTCAGGGGCCGGCTGGTTGAGCGAGGAGGACGCACCACCGGGCACAGGAGCCCCTTTCGGAGCAGGAAAGGCGAAACCGCCGCCGCCCTGTTCCGGCTTCTCTGGATCCGTCCGTTCAGTGCGTACCACATCACGCGCGGACCGTAAGACGTCGCGCATTCTTACCATTGATAGTTCCCCCCGGCCGTCTCGCTGTCGATCACGGAACGGACCAGGCTTTGATCAACCTTCTCAACCTTGTTGCCGGCGCCAATCGCCAGGCTGAGGTCGCACAAGTTGTTGATCTTACGGGGCGTACCCCCAGAAAAGGAGAAGATCTCCGCCACCGCGTCCTCGGTGAACACCTCTTCCTGCAGATTGCCCGCCACCGCAAGCCGGTATTCAATGTATTTGATCGCCTCTTCAATGTCCAGAGGCACCAGGTGGTATTTCACGTCCAAACGCTGTACCAATTGCGGAAGCTGCCTCAGCTTATCCCGCAGCTCCGGCTGCCCCGACAGGATCAGTGTCAGCATAAAACGGTCATTCATCTGGAAATTCAAGAGCAGCCGCAGCTCCTCGAGAGTCATGATATCGTCGATCACCTGGGCTTCGTCTACAATCAACAGTGTGTGCTTCCCGTGTTCCAGGTGGTCGTACAAGTGTTCGTTGATTTTGCGCAGCAGTTCGTTCTTCTTTTCCGGAATGTCGTTGGTGCCCAACTGGTACAGGACTTCCTGGAGCAGCTCCACGGCGGTCCAGCGGGGATTGGTCAGCAGCACCACCGCGAACTTGTGAGGATCGATCTCGTTGATGATGGTACGGAGCAGCGTGGTTTTCCCGCAACCATACTCCCCCGTCAGCAGCGCCGCCCCCTTGAACTCGTGCATCGCATACAGAATGCGCATCAACGCTTCACGATGCTGATGAGACTGGAAGAAGAAACGCGGGTCCGGCGTATTCTCAAAAGGCTTCTCTTTAAAGCCCCAGTAATCGAGGTACACAAAGCTCTCCGTTTACACAATGCTCGTCAGTCAGACTCCCCGAAACGCTCTGTTCAGCGAGACAGCCTGGGAGTCAAGCCGCCGCAACCAAGTTAGAAAGGTACTTGATCCGGCCAGGCAGCGCAACTCGCGGCGCACAGTTCGCCACCCATAAGAGTTCATTTTTTGGGAATATACGGGTTTTTCGTGTTTAATGAAACATGGTGGAAATGTGCACACTTCACCTAATCCTTGATCTCCACGAGGTAATCGAGACCGCTGATACTGAGGACCTCTCGGATATAGGCGGCAGGATTCTGAATCACCAGCCTGCCGCCGTCCTTTTTGAGGCGCTGGTAGGTCGCCAGGATAACGGACAGGCCCGCACTGTTGATATAATCCACGCGGGACATATCCAGCGTGATGCTTCCCTGGTAGGGCTCGAGCGCCTTCTGAAAGGCATCCATCGTGGTGTTGTCCAACCGCCCCGCGAGCACCAGCCGGTTCTGTTCGTATTTCTCGATCGTCAACGCCACGACAAGCCTCATCCGTTAGGGTCGTACCTTGGCGGCGAAACATTCGTACCATTGAGGTTACTAAAAACTTTCCGGTTCTTCAATGGCAAGAGCGACATTCTCCCAAAAAAGGGCATCTCACTATAGGGCCTGTTGCACGAATTCTGATGTCTCTCATTCCAGCGAAGGCTG
>CAZYOC010000376.1:0-2726 GCA_964648415.1 uncultured bacterium
GGCAACTTCGGGCAGACGCTTGAATACGTGGAAGCCGGCAGCGTGATCCACCGGCTGAACGACGTGCTTGAAGGCGCCTGGTCGTTCAAGATCCTGGACACCCGGATCGAAGCCGATCAAGTGATCGTGCGCAGTCAACTGACTATCGGAGAAACCGTGCGCGAGCAGTACGGCGGCTCGAAGATCACCCGTCACCGGGATACCGGTGAAGCGATTTCCCTGGCCGACGACATGAAGGCTGCAGCGTCGGATTGTCTGAAGAAGTGCGCCACCCTCGCCGGAGTCGGGCTTCATTTGTACCAAGACCAGCCCACCCGCAACGGCAACGGCGCACAGAACGGCAACGACCACGCGCGAGGCCACAACGGCCAACAGAACAACGGCGGTTACCAGCAACGGAAAAACGAAGCACAGAACAACCAGCAGCGCGGCAACGGCCATCAGAATCGTTCCACGCGACCGCAGAACGGCAACAACCGTGGCGGGCGCGGCGCAGACAGCGACCGCGTCAGCAACGACCAGATTGTGCGGATCTTCCAGGCGGCCCGTGATATCGGCGTCCCGCAGGCCAAGGTCATTTCGCTCGCCAAGGACAGCTTCGACGCATCCATCTCCCAGCTCACCCCACACCAGGCCGAAGACCTGATTACCCTCATCGGTACCGCCGCCTGATTCCCTCAGAAAACCGCAACCTTTAACGCAGTAACCCATTAAACCCGGCAGGGCGAAGCACGCCCATGCACGGGAAACCTCTGTTCATTTTGAAAGGAGACACACCATGCCCAGACGCAACACAAACATCAGTGATCCGTTCGCTCCGGTCAAGCTGGTTCCGCTGACCACGCCGGACGGCAGCCCTTCCAGCCGCAACGCTGTCATGATCGAAGAGAACGACGGCGACACCGAAGTCGGAGTCGTCTCTACCGGCTACCAGCTTGTGCGCAACGATGACGTGTTCAACATCGCCCTGGACGTCCTCGGCCGCACCGGCTTGTACCACGAAGACGCCGGGATGATTTTCGACGGTAAACGCTACCGTCAGCGCTGGGTCTTGCCCGACCTGCAAATGGAAGTTCGGCCCGACGACCTGGTCCACGTCACGCTGGACGTGATCAACAGCTACGATGCGAGCACCCTGTTTGGCCTGTCCTTCAACGCCCGGCGGCTGATCTGCGCGAACGGCATGATGATCGACTACATGCTGGGCGGGTTCAGGTTCCGCCACTGGGGCCATGACGGCTTCGTGGAAGAGCTGCAAGTTGCAGCGAACCGGGTGCAGAGTGTGGCGGAGAACCTCGACCCACTCACCCGCACCATGAAGCGTATGACTTCGTGGACCGTTGCACCAGCTAGGGTTGGTTCTGCTTGTCACGGGCGAGTTGGATGCCAAGCGGTTTCGCGCAGATGTAACGGGTTACCTCAAGCGAAACCAACGCCGCAGGCAACCGCCTCGTGACAAGCCCAAAGGGAGCGCGCCTTATCGTCCATAGCTGCGTTGCGAAATAACCCGCTATGCCTTCAGGGATGCGTCTTGCTCTGAACGATAATGCGCAGCTCAGAACAACTCATAGCTGGTGCAACGGTCCACTCGACCCCGGTCAACCGCGGCTTCATTCAGGACACGTTCACCACCCTGAAGCTGCCGAAGACGCTTCAGGCGGATGCGTTCATGGCTATTGAAGATGATTCTAAGTGGGGATTATACAACGGGTTGACCGACGTGTTGACCCGGCAGGAAACCCACCACGCCGACAACCTCAACCGCAAAGTCACACGCCACCTGCTGGCGGCGTAGATCCCATTCACAGATCTGGGCGGGCTGGTATCCCTGCGGGGATGCCGGCCCGTCCGCGTTTACACGGAGGAACGAACCATGACATGGTTCTGGATCATTGTGATTGCCATCGCAATTCTGAGCCCGCTGGCTTACGACAGCGACCCCGGCGGCGAATCCCCGAACTGGATTGCCCTCGTGGGCATCCTGGCGCTTGTCGTACTGCTGCTTTCCAGTTGCGGCGGATGCCTGTAGAAAGGAGACATACCATGACACTCGATCACCTCAGCGCCAGCCAGATCAAAACCTGGCTGATGTGCCCGGAGAAATACCGGCTTCAATACGTCGAACGCATCCCCTGGGAAGTATACCCCGCAGCCATGCTGCTGGGCTCAGCGATGCACGGCGCACTGGAAGCCTTTTACCGGGAGTGGCAGGAAGACCGCCTGATCCCACTGTCCGAGCTTCACGACGTGTTCATGCAGGATTGGGAGCTGGAGACCGAAGATAGAACGCTCGACACGAACGAACCTGACGCCATCACCCAACAAGGCCGGGAACTGCTAACCGTGTTTTACGACACGGTTCAGCCCGGCAACATCGTGTCAGTCGAGGACGAGTTCCGTGTCCCTATCGTCGATCCGGACACGGGAATCGTGCTTCCTGTCGACTTGGTTGGCCGGTACGATCTGCTGGAAGCGGATGACCAGGATCGCATCGTCATTGTGGACCACAAGGTCGTTTCGCGCCGCCCGTCGGATACCGACATGGAATACAACCTGCAACTGTGGGCGTATGGCTATGCCGCCCGGACACGAGGCGACATTCCCGCCGAAGAAAACGCTTTGCTTCGTATTGACGCCCTGTTGAAGCTGAAAACCGTCGCATTCGACCAGCGCTTCACCATCCGCACCCCGGATGCCGACCGGCAGTTCTTCCAGCTCGCTTCCGG
>CAZYOC010000377.1:0-2688 GCA_964648415.1 uncultured bacterium
TTGTTGTTTTATACAACCCGCTGCCGGGGTTGAAAGATCTGGCAAACCTGTCCCCCAAGGTGCGCGCCAAACGGACGGCGCGTACCTTGGGCTATGGCAGAGAACCACTGCCGTGGTTCCTTCGTGAAATATCCGGGCTAAACAGCCCACGCGCTTCGACGCAATACTTCAACGGGATCGAAATCGGCGCCAGCCCCGGCGGGCCAGGCACATGGTTCCCTCCAGGCAGACTGTCGCAGAATAGGAACCACTCTCATTCCCGCCTTCGCGGGAATGAGATCCATTGGACATTTTGATACAGTCTGCAGGGAACGCCATTCGATTCGGGCGTGGCGATGCAACACGGACAATTCAAAGCTGCTGCAATGCTCCATCAGGTCAAGAAAAGGGGGTGAGAGAACCATGCTGATTCGGAGGTTGGGAACCTGGGGGCTCCTGCTGGCGTTGCTGACAGCGCCGGCCCTCGCGGGATTCAAATTCGCGCCGCCGCCCAACCTCTCCGGCCACCCGGCCAAGACACCGCTTTTCCTGCTGCCGCCGCGCCCTTACGGCCTCGACCCTGCCGAGTGGATCTCCATCAGCGCCGCGCCCGCACCGCCCAAATCCGGCGAGAAAGAGCCCCAGACCCTGACCCTGCTGGCCGTGGGCGACATCCTCTTCCACGATACCTGCATACGCTCCGGTTACGACACCACTACCGCCACTTACGACTTTTCCCCCATCTTCGAGCAGGTCGCGCCCCTTTTCCACGACGCCGATTTCGTCATCGGCAACATGGAGGGCAAGCTGGCCGACCCCGACATCAAAGTGGGCATCTGGGAATACAAGGACTACGGCGGCTTTACCGGGTATCCACTCTTCAACGCTCCGCCGCAGCTCGCCACCGACCTCGTCGAAGCAGGCTTCACCGCGGTGACCACGGCGAACAACCACGCCATGGACCGCCTGGCGGCCGGCGTCTTCAGCACCAACCGTCACCTGGATAAAGCCGGCCTGACTCACGCCGGCTGTTATACGAGTCAGCGAGACCGGGACTCCATTCGTGTGCTGGAGGCCGAAGGCGTCCGCGTCGCCTTTCTCGCCTGCACCTACGGTACCAACGGCATCCTTCCGGACAGTTCGCAGCCCTGGCTGGTCAACATGATCGACCTCGACGTCATCCGCGCTGATGTCCAGCGCGCTTGCGAATTGAATGTCGACCTGGTCGCCCTCGCCATCCATTGGGGCCGGGAATACGAACGCGAGCCCACTTTGCAACAGCGGCGCATGGCCGACTCGCTGTTCGCCATGGGCGTGGACATCATCCTGGGCAGTCATCCCCATGTCGTGCAACCCTTCGATCTGCGGTATGAAGAAACCCCCGAGGGCGGACGTCGCATCACCAACGTCGTGATCTATTCGCTGGGCAACTTCATTTCCAACCAGGGCGACGAGTTCACCAACGAGGGTGTGATCTTCCAGGTCGAGCTGGAACGGCAGCCCGACGGCGAGGTGGAAATCGCCTGGGTCACGCCACATCCGACCTTCGTGCAGCGCTGGAGGGAGAAAGGCGAGCCGCGTTTCCGCATCCTGCCGCTCAAGCAATTCCTGGAGAGCCCGGCGCCGCTCACCCCCGCGCCGGATGTGGGCGCTTTGCTGTCCATGTACGAGCGCGCCCTGAAACACACCTGCTCGCTGGTCGAGAAATGATGGTTTCGCTCCAGCGTCCCCGCTACCTCCCGCCCGGCTTACACCCCAGGGAGTTTGCCCCGGTTTACGACACGTTCTGGGGCGACCTGTTCACCCGCCTCTGGCGGCGTTGGGGCGACCCCTACTGGTGGCCCGGGTCGGATCCCTGGGAAGTGGCGGTCGGAGCCGTCCTCACCCAGAATACCTCCTGGAGTAACGTGGAAAAAGCCCTGGCGGAACTGAGAACACACGGCTGGACCTCGCCGGAAGCCATCCTGAACCAGCCCCTGGAAGAATTGGCGCCCGTAATCCGCAGCGCCGGCTATTACAACCAGAAAGCCAAAAAGCTCCACCTGCTCGCTGAGCTGTGGCTTTCACCATCTTTCAAGGAGCGGGTGAAGGTTATCACACAGACAAATCATCCGGACAATGCTTCCGTACAGCAACTCCGAGAAGTATTGCTGGGGGTGTGGGGTATTGGACCGGAGACCGCGGACAGTATTGGCTGTTATGCGTTGGGATTGCCTGTTTTTGTGGTGGATGCGTACACCCAGCGCATGGTGGCCCGAATGAGAAACCTGCCGGGTAATTCCATCTATGAGGTTCTTCAAGCGGAGGTTGAGACTTCGCTGCCGCGCGACACGATGCTGTTCAACCATCTGCACGGCTTGATTGTGGTGCTGGGGAAAGAACACTGCCGGGCGCGGGTAACCCTTTGTAAAACGTGTCCATTGGTCGACATGTGTCATCACGGCTCCGCTGTAACTCGTGATTATATTGCCTGAAGGCATACTTGTTTCACTTACTTCAACAAGCCATGGTGCTAACCGCTACTCTTCGCCTTGCCTCTCCGAGACACATTTCGGTTGCAACTTCTTCCGATTGGCGTTTTTCCGGTTTTCTTACCGTATACTCCTTCCGTAACGCTTCTCAGAAAAGGTGAGAAGTGTAGCACGGGCGTCTCGCCCGTGTGGGGCAAAAGGCGATACAAGAAGTTTGTTTCAACACGGGCGGGACGCC
>CAZYOC010000378.1:0-2671 GCA_964648415.1 uncultured bacterium
GTATATAAACATGACTGGATTCCAGCCTTCGCTGGAATGAGAGACATCAGAATTCTGCAACAGCCTGTATATACCAGTCGTGTCAGGTCGTTAGCGCAGTTTGCGGAGACCTGACACAGTCACTTGAAAGAGCAACATCCCACAGCACGAGCAAAGAGCGAGCACCATGAACCTCTTCAAAAAGATCAAGGATGGCTTCACCAAGACTCGAACTTCCATGGCCGACAAGATCAAATCCGTCTTCACCGGCGGGAAGATCGACGAGGATAAACTGGAAGAACTGGAAGAGATCCTGATTACCGCCGATCTGGGCGTGGACCTGTCCATGGAGCTGGTGGAACGGGTGCGGGAGCGGGCCGAGAAGGAAGGCATCACCGACGAGCATGTCATGCAGGTGCTGTCCGAAGAATTGCAGGCCATGATGGACGAGGTCACCGCCGCCCCGGAAGCCGTAGGTGAGGAGGAAGCCGTGCCGCAACCTAAGCCCTTTGTCAGCTTCATTGTGGGCGTGAACGGCTCCGGCAAGACCACCACCATCGGCAAGCTGGCCAACTGGTACGCTCGGCGCGGTGAAACGGTGCTCGTGGTTGCGGCGGACACGTTCCGCAGCGCGGCGGTGGAACAGATCACCATCTGGGCGGAACGCGCCGGTGTATCCATCGTAAAGGGCGCCACCGGTGCGGATCCGGGCGCGGTTGTCTACGACGGCCTGCAATCGGCGATTGCGAAGAATGCGGACCGTGTGCTGGTGGACACCGCCGGCCGCCTCCACACCAAGGTCAACCTGATGAAGGAATTGGAGAAGCTGGACCGTGTGGCCAAGAAACAGATCCCGGACGCGCCGCACGAGGTGTTGCTTGTTGTCGATGGTACGACCGGCCAGAACGGTCTCAGCCAGGCGCGCAGCTTCTCCCAGACCAGCGGTGTCAACGGACTCGTGGTCACCAAGCTGGACGGCACCGCGAAGGGCGGGGTGATTGTCCCGATCAGCCGTGAGCTGCAACTGCCGGTGAAGTGGATCGGCCTGGGTGAGGGCATCGACGACCTGCTGCCCTTTGATCCCACGATGGTGGTCAAGGCCATTATCAGCACCAACGGCGACGTTGGCGACACCGAGGAGCCGGATACCGACGAAACGGAGCAGGAAGCGTGACGGCCGCCCCGGCCCCACGTATCTACATCCATCGCCTGGGCTGCCCGAAGGTGGAGGCGGATCTGGACAGCCTCGCCGGATTGCTGCGCCGGAAGGGAGCGAAGCTGGTTGATGCGGCGGAAAAGGCCGATGTCGCTGTCATTTCAACCTGCGCATTCATACTGGACAGCCGTGCGGAAGCGGTCGACGCGATCCTCGAGGCTGCCCGCTGGAAAGAGGAGAAGCCCGGCAGGCGGGTCTACGTCACCGGCTGTCTGCCGATTCTCCATCACGCCATTCTGGTCGATGAGATCCCCGAAGTGGACGGCTGGTTCCAGTTCAACCAGTTGGAAGCGTTGATTGAGGCCGCCACATCCGACAAGACAGTTGAGCCTCCGCAGATCATTGTCCCGCCCGGCCAGGTTACCCCGTCCTTTGAAGTCCTGTCCGCTGAGAACCGGGGCCGTGTCGAGACCCAATACGCCTACCTCCGGATTGCCGAAGGCTGCGACCGTCGCTGCGCCTACTGCGCCATTCCCGGCATGCGGGGAGCGTACCGGAGTAAACCGTTTGACGTGGTGCTGACAGAAGCGCGGCGTTTACTGGACAGCGGGGTTCGCGAGCTGATCTTGGTGGCCCAGGAGGTCAACAGTTACGGCAAGGATCTGGACGGCGCCGTTTCCATCGAGGCGTTACTGGACCGGCTGGATAAGCTGCTGGAGCAGGCGGAGGGCAAGCGCTGGCTGCGGATACTTTATACTCATCCGCCCATCTTCAGCGAGGAGTTCGTGCAGGCGCTGGGGCGGACAACGCACCTGGTCCCGTACCTGGATTTCCCCATCGAGCACGCCGATGACAGCGTGTTGAGGGCCATGCGCCGGGGCGTGACCTGGAAGAAGATGCGGCGCTGGATCGACCGTCTCCGAGAGACAATTCCCGATATCGCTCTGCGGACCAGCATCATCGTCGGCCATCCCGGGGAAAGGGCGCGAGAATTTGATACATTACTGGCGCGGCTGGAGGAGGTGAAGTTCGAGCGGTTGGGTGTGTTTTCGTTCAGCCGTGAGGACAACACCCACGCCGGCGGGTTGGCTGCGGTGGACGGCGATGAAGCATTCCGCCGGGAGGCCCAGGTGCAGCTCATGGCCGAAGAACAGGCCGAGGCGTGGTATGAAACAAAGATCGGCGCGCAGACCGAGTTGCTGGTCGAGCACGTGAAGAATGGTCATGTTTATGGACGCACCCCCTGGGATGCGCCGGACATTGATGGAGACGCCATCGCGCGAATCAAGGCGAAACCCGGGGACATCCTGACGGGTACAATAACCGAAGTGGCGCCGTATCGGTTTACGTTGCGGGTGGAGTGAAATAACTCTCCGAAGTCAGGCTCGATGCATGTCATCCCTGACTTGTCCGGGGATCTCATCCGGTTTATTGAGGGAGGTGATTCCCGCCTTCCAGACTGTATCAAAATGTCCAATGGATCTCATTCCCGCGAAGCAGACTGTATCACAATAAAAACCGCTCTCATTCCAGCGA
>CAZYOC010000379.1:0-2662 GCA_964648415.1 uncultured bacterium
GTCATTCCTGCCGGGCAACACACAAACTCACTCGCATGGCCCGATTTGCTGAGTCGCTGCATGTCAAGTGCTTGAGAATGCCGACGATGTACGATTCTGGCGCACAGTCTCGAGTCGCCGGTAAAGCAAGTCGGGAACGAGCGGGCACACTGAGCCTTTCAACGTGCGGGACGCCCGTTCTACGTTGCCCCGTTGGCATGGAGCAGCCGCCGTTTTGTCTCGGTCAACTTCGGCGAGAGGGTCACCGGGTACAGCGCCGGGTAGCGCAATCGTTTGTATTCTTCTGCGATTGAGGCGATCTGCTGCGCCGCGCGGTCCTTGATCCCGGTGAGGGTTTCCGGCGGTTGCACACGGCCGCCCTGTTCCACCACGGGCCGCAACAGGTTCTCGCAGCGCACCGCGCCGCCAATCTCGTGGTATTGCAGGAGGTTCTGCCGGTCATAGCCGGGAATGTCGCCCGACTCCAGCGGCGTCTCGTCCCACTCGTACAACACGTCGCCGATGGGACGGTCGTTCTCGTCGAAATACCGCACCGGCCGTTTCCGGCCCGGTTCGGTGGTCTTGGCCACGTTGGAGGTGATCTTGAGCCGCGGCTGCCAACCGTCGCCGGGGTCGATCGCCGCCAGCTTGTACACGCCGGACAGCGCCGGGTCGCCCTTGCAGGTAATCAGATTCGTACCCACGCCCCAGGCGTTGATCTTCGCGCCCTGCCGTTTCAAGTCCGCGATCAGGTCCTCGTCCAGCTCGTTGGACGCCACGATCAGCGGATCCTCGAACCCGGCCTCTACGAACATCTTGTGCGCCGCTTTGGAAAGCTGCGCCAGGTCACCCGAGTCGAGACGAATCCCCGGACGGAACTCCTTACCCTCATCACGCATCTCTTTGTACACCCGGATCGCGTTGGGCACGCCGCTCTCGAGGGTGTCGTACGTATCCACCAGCAGCACCGGATCCTTCGGGTAGGTCTTGACGTAAGCACGAAAAGATTCCAGTTCATCTTCGTAGCTCATGATCCAGCTATGGGCCATGGTGCCGGAGACGGGGATGCCGAAGTGCTTGCCGGCGAGGACGTTGGAGCTGGCTTTGCAGCCGCCGATGTACGCCCCGCGTGCGCCGGTCAGGCCTCCGTCAGGCCCTTGCGCTCGCCGCACGCCGAACTCGATCACCGGGTCGCCCTCTGCTGCTTCGCAGATCCGGGCGGCCTTCGTGGCGACCAGGGTCGGGTAGTTGAGCGCGTTGAGCAGGAAGGTTTCCAGGAGTTGCGCCTGGGCCAACGGTCCCTCCACCCGCACCACCGGCTGGTTGGGAAACACCAGTGTCCCCTCCGGCGGCGCCCAGATGGTGCAGCTCGGGGTGAACTCCTCAAGGTAGTCGATGAACGACGCCGGGAAGACATCCAGGCTTTCGAGGTAATCCAGATCGGCGTTGGTGAAGTGCAGCGTATCGTAGAAATTGAGCAGATCTTCCAGGCCGGAGAACACCGCATACCCGGTATCGTTCGGCAGATGACGGAAGAAATAGTCAAAGGCGGCGGGCTGTTCGGCGCGCTCCTGCTCGACATAGCCGCCCATCATGGTCAGCTCGTACTGGTCCGTCAGGAGCGCCAGCCCCTGCCGCTTCACCCAGGGTCGTTCTTCATCCGCTCGGACGGATCGACTCATGCGCTCCTCTTCCCGGCGCGCGCGGATCCCTCCAGCTCGGAGGAATGGATGAACGTCACGCCATTATCCTTGAGCTCCTGTTTGGCTTCGTCGACTGCGCCTTCCGGGACATCAATGCCCGCAACGCCGTCCTCGATCACGACGACCTCAAACCCGGCCTCCAGCGCATCGTTGGCTGTCCACTTCACGCAGTAATTCGTCGCCAGTCCCACGATAAAGAGGCGCTCGACGCCGTCCTGCTTCAGCCGCTCCGACAGGTTGGTCGCCTCGAACGCGCTGTAGGCTTCTTTATCCGGGTTTTTGGCTTTGCTGATGATACTTGATCGTGACGGCAGGTCAAGATCACGGTGAAACGTGGCCCCGTAGGTCCCCCCGATGCAGTGCGGCGGCCAGGAGCCGTCCACGAACTGCGGGTCGTCGCTGAAACTGATATGGTTATGGGGATGCCAGTCGCGGCTGAACACCACCTCTTCAAACAACGGTGTCACCCGGTTGACCACCGGGATGATCCGGTCGCCGTCCTCCACGCCCAGCGCTCCGCCGGGCAGAAAATCCACCTGTACATCGACCACGATCAATGCGTCGGTCTGCTTGTTCAACTTCATGGCTGACTACTCCGTAAGTACTTCCCTGACAATGCTCCCAGTGCAACTCAACTATAAGAAAATAAAAGAATTCTGCTACATCAAGGGAAACGCACACGATGATCTGGCTCATGGTTCCGGGCTACTCTTCCGTATGGCTCGATTTGCTGAGCTACAGCCCCGAAAGAATTACAATTGCGGTAATGTACGATTCCCCTCTTTGCATATTTTCTTATAACGTACAGCGCCATGCGGCCAATAGTTCGAAAAACGGCACACCTGTTTAAGATGAGATTCCGGACATAGTGATTGAGATGTTGCAGATGAGCCGGACCGGGCTTGAAAGGGACTATTGCTCCATCGCACCAGGTATGAACGTTTCTGCTTGTTTCTTGATGAGTCAAGTTCAAGGCGATT
>CAZYOC010000380.1:0-2566 GCA_964648415.1 uncultured bacterium
AGACATGTCTGGATTCCAGCCTTCGCTGGAATGAGATTCCTCTCGCATTCTGAGACAGTCTGCTTCGCTGGAATGAGATTGGTTCCTATTGTGCAACAGTCTGTATAGTGATTCTTTGCAAGAACCACTATAACAAATAGATGATGTCACGTTAACGCTCCCCAGGAAACAGAAAACCCCCGACAGGAGCCGGGGGTGGATTGACGTTACGGGAATCTCACCCCTTGGCTTCATCGGGAGCCGGGTTGTTTCGCTGCTCGCGGATCAGCGCACCCAACCCGACGATATCATCGTTGAGCTTTTCAATCGCGGTCATGGCGTCGTTCAGATAGTCCTTTCTGCTGACGACGTTATCTGCGGGTTCGCGTGAACCGGTTTTCCAGTGGTAGTAACTGAACGGCCGCAGTTTCGCAGCTTTGATCACCGACTGACGTGTCCAGTTCTCGCCGAGCTGCGCCACGCCTTCATCCAATGCACGATCAAACAGAACATCGGAGACGATGAAGAATCCTTCCACGCGAGCCTTGAGGGTTTCATCCTGGCGGGTCCGGTCAATTGGCATCGTCTGCTTTAAGTCCTCGAGAAAATCGTTCGGATCCTGGTCGCCCTCAATGAAAGCTTGCGTCATCTCTCTTAGTTTGCTGATCTGGTCATCGGTCGCAAAGTACAGCTTCTGGTCCGCCATCGCACACCTCCTATCGTTACCGGCTGAGCCGGCAGGATGCTCTGCCGATCCCTGAAACTCCTGAATCCAGGTGGCAGGCTTCCTGTATGGTGAAGTCCAGGTAAAAAATCGCATGTATGCTGGGGATTACACAGTAACAGGTCATTGCCGTACTTGGGTTAGCGGTTTCAATATAAGATTTCCACGAAACAAATCCAATCAACTTTAAGTTATACCCTCGGCTCCAGCAGAGATGTGACGAATGCACATCTTTGCAAACGGGTGAGCGGCGCAAATAAAAAAACCCGGCCAATGCCGGGTTCGAGTGTAGAAAACAAAAGCGCGACGTCAATTCGAGATGACCACCTATTTCCTGATGTAGAAGGGGTCCAGCGACAGGGCCGCGTCCAGGATCTCATGGCCGTCCTCCGTAATCAGGACCATGTTTTCCGTCCGGTAGGCCCCTTCGCCCTTCTCGTACATGCCCGGTTCGGAAGTGACAATCATGCCCGGTTCCAGAACAATGCCCTGGCTGAAGGGGATGCCGTAGTCATCGGAGCCTTCCGGCAGGGGCGCCAGCCGCGGCAACTCGTGGACATACGCGCCGCCGGTGCCGTGCCCCGCGCCGTGGAACGGTTTCTCGATCCCGGCCGCCTTCAGGCCATCCACATACGCCTGGCCCGCCAGGTACGCCGGCTTGCCCGGCTGCATCTCGAAGATCACCGCATCCATCCACTTCTCCTGCAGCACTTTCATGCCCTGGATCAACGGCGGAATCTCGTCGCCCAGCACAATCATACGGGTCATGTCGGTGCAGACGCCCTTGTACATGATGCCCCAGTCCACCAGCATCATCTTCCGTTCTTTCAGCAGCTTCGGCGCCCGGTCGATCTCCGGGTGCGGAGTGTCCGCGTCGCCGTCGCTCGCCACCAGTGAATCAAAGGAGACACCCTCGCCGCCCAGTTCGCTGCCGTATTCTTCCAGCCGTTCCTTGAACGCCATGTCCGTGGCCGTGTCCCAGTTCTGCGGCAACCACTCGTCGATCATGTACCGGAACTGCTTGATGGCCACACCGACCGCCTCGCGAATCAGATCCAGCTCGAGGTCGCCCTTGATCATGCGCAGCCGGTCGATGAAGCCCGGGGGCACATCGGTGCTGTTCACGTTAAGCATCTTGGGCAGCGCAAGGTAGATATCCAGCGCCAAACCACGGGTGTCCAGCACCAGCAAGTCCTCGCCGCCCACCAGATCTTCCAGGTCCGGATACCGATGCGGATGCTTGCCCGCCCAGATGAACGGTTCAACGCCCGGGATCTCCGGAATCCGGTTCTCGTAGCGGCCATCGGTGATAAACCAGGTCTTCTCCCGGCCGATCAGCACATGCGCGTCCTTCTGAAAGTCCGGCGGGATGCCGGTCAACCAGCCGACGTTGGAGGGGTCGGTCACAAGCATCGGCGCGCCGTTTTTCTGTTCTTTCAGTGCTTCACGGACTCTGCCGATGCGTTCCTGCAGCAATTCTACCGGTGCGGGCATAGCTATTCTCCTCGTATCGTTTCGCTCAACCAGTGGTGCAATGGACCACTAACCGCATGGAAGGCGTAAAATGGAGGGTTCACAGGCAAGATGCAAGGGGAGAGCAACGTCCGGAACGCTCGCCGACACTGTTCATCCAACTGTAACAGACTGTATCACAATGCCCGACGGGTCTCATTCCCGCGAAGCAACGTCCGAAACGCTCGCCGACGCTGTTCATCCAACTGTAACAGCCTGTATCACAATGCCCGACGGGCCTCATTCCCGCCTTCCAGACTGTATCAAAATGTCCAATGGGTCTCATTCCCGCGAAGCAGACTGTATCACAATAGGAACAGCTCTCATTCCAGCGAAGGCTGGAATCCAGGC
>CAZYOC010000381.1:0-2508 GCA_964648415.1 uncultured bacterium
GCACCTAAATGCAAAAAGTTCTCGCATGACGGAGCAATTTCGGGAATCGCTATATCAATCTGATCTTTTAAAATTGCTATTCTGTCTTCTCGTTCATCAAAAAATCTGAAAATTCGCTTTTCTGTTATGTGTGATAGCTTCGATTTCGCAGCTTTCAATGCAAGAACTGGTGAGCCCTCTTCACCACCAGTATAGATGCCTGGGCCGCAAAACCCGTCAATAAATAGAATCGGTTGATGTGTTCTATTCAGTATCTGAAACCACGCATCGAGATACCGCTTGAGGATCTCATGCTTGGCTCGAGTATGCGGTTCAATGGGCCAAATCGTCTCACTTATTCCCGACATCGTGACCTCGAATCAGTTGGTGAAGGTAACGAGAGAAATTATACTAATAGAACATTGCGAGGGCAATTGCCTATGAAGAAAACTTTACATATGGCAATACCCACTCCAATTTGAAACAGAGCTGAACAAATGTACAACACAATTCTGGTCCAGTCAATGATCTCTCCCCCGGAGCCTCGTCGTCTCAAATGGTTGCCCCGCTTAGCCATGCGCAATATATTGCCGCTCGTAGTGGGGTACTATTCCTCGACTTAACGCACACATACACAACACCATAGCAAACACACAGACAGGGGAAGCATCATGAGTGTAATGCCGTACAGGAACGAGCCGTTAACCGATTTCAGCATTGCGGAGAATGAGGCCGCCTTTGAAGCCGCGTTGAAGAAGGTGGCGGGCGACTTTGGCAAGCACTGGGACCTGCTGATCGCGGGGGAACGGGTGCAGACGGACAAGATGATCAAGTCTTACGACCCGGCGAACCCGTCGCAGGTCGTCGGCACCGTCGGCAAGGCCACCCAGGAGCTGGCGGAAAAGGCCATCGAGAGCGCGTATGCCTACTGGAACGAGTACTGGCGCTATACCTCGCCGGAATTCCGTGCGCGGATCATCTTCAAGGCTGCCGCGATCATGCGGGCGCGCAAGCACGAGCTGAGCGCGACCATGGTCTACGAAGAATCGAAGAACTGGGTGGAAGCCGACGCCGACTGTGCGGAAGCGATCGACTTCCTCGAATACTACGCCCGTGAGATGCTGCGTCTCGGCAACGAGCAGCCGGTGGTTCCGGTGGAAGGCGAAGAGAACAGCCTGTACTACACCCCGCTGGGCGTGGGCGTGGTGATTCCGCCGTGGAACTTCCCGTGCGCCATCATGGCCGGCATGACCACCGCGTCGCTGGTGGCCGGTAACGTCACAGTGCTGAAGCCGGCGTCGACCGCCCCGATTATCGCGGCGAAGTTTGTCGACATCCTGCTGGAAGCCGGTATGCCCGCGAAGGCGATCACGTTCTGCCCGGGCAGCGGCGGTGAAGTGGGCGACACCATCGTCGGCCATCCCAAGACCCGGTTCATCGCGTTCACCGGCTCGAAGGAAGTGGGCCTGCACATCCATGAGCTGGCGGCGCAGACTCAGCCCGGCCAGATCTGGATCAAGCGCACCCTCCTGGAGATGGGCGGCAAGGACGCGTTGATTGTTGACAAGACGGCCGATCCGGATTACGCCGCCGAGCAGGCGGTGATCGGCGCGTTCGGGTTCCAGGGTCAGAAGTGTAGCGCGTGCAGCCGGCTGATCATCGAAGAGCCGCTGTACGACGCCGTGGTCAAGCGCGTGGTGGCGTTGACCCGCAAGCTGACTGTGGATCACCCGGCGGCCAACCCGAACCTGGGCGCGGTGATTGATGCGGCGGCGTTCGAGAAGATCAAGGAATACATCCAGTTCGGCCAGGAAGACGGCGGCAAGCTGGAAACCGGCGGGGACACCATCGACGGTGGCTACTTCATCGAGCCGACCGTGATCAGCAACGTCGAGCCGGACCACCGGATCGCTCAGGAAGAGATTTTTGGCCCGGTGCTGGCCTGCATCAAGGCGCGCGACTTTGACCACGCGGTGGAGATCTTCAACGGGACCGAGTTCGGTCTGACCGGCGGGATCATCTCCAAGGACCGTGAACGTCTGGAGTACGCGCGGCATCATCTGCATGTCGGCAACCTGTACTTCAACCGGAAGATCACCGGCGCGCTGGTGGGCGTGCAGCCCTTCGGCGGGTTCAACATGAGCGGCACCGACTCCAAGGCCGGCGGCCCGGATTATCTGACCCTGTTCATGCAGGGCAAGTCGGTGACCGAACGCTGGCACCAGGAACTGCACCGCATCGACCGGATCCAGGTGGACCACCAGGAAGACCGCGTCGAGTAAGCTGGATTGCCGGCGACAACTGTCGTTGAGATAAGCGAGGCCGGATCGTATAGATTCGGCCTCGTTCTTGGTGGGTGCGCCAGGCATGGAATAGAGCGAATGGGGTGGAAGTCCCCCGTGAGCCTATAGGGTCTCTCGAAAACAATGTCCCATCGTGTCATTCCTGCGAAGCAGACTGTATCACAATAAAACCCGCTCTCATTCCAGCGAAGGCTGGAATCCAGGCAAGGTGCAAGAAAATATAATG
>CAZYOC010000382.1:0-2495 GCA_964648415.1 uncultured bacterium
TCTGCGACAGTCTGCTTCGCGGGAATGAGATCCATTGGACATTTTGATACAGTCTGCTTCGCGGGAATGACGCATCGATGGTCTATCGAGTAGGAGTTTCGGACACTACTATAGAAATCAGGAATTAGAAATGACACAAACAGCTATGGCGACAAAGAGAGTCACTTTCTTTACCTATTTTACGTTTTTTACTACCATTTCCAAACGAGTGAACCCGTTCAAGACAGAAACAGAGTCAAAACGAGATAAACAAACCCATGCCCCCATTCACAGAGTTCGATCACAGCCTGATGCGGCGGGCGTTGGCGCTGGCGCGTCGCGGGCGGAGCTGGGTCGCCCCCAACCCCATGGTCGGCGCGGTAGTGGTCAAGGACGGCGAGGTTCTCGGCGAGGGCTATCACCAGCGCTTCGGCGGTCCTCACGCCGAGGTCAACGCGCTGGAAGCCGCCGGCGACAACGCGCAGGGAGGCGACCTCTACGTCACCCTCGAACCCTGCTGCCACTTCGGGAAAACCCCGCCCTGCACCGACCTGGTGATCGAACGGGGGATCCGGCGCGTGTTCGCCGCCATTATCGACCCGAATCCGCTGGTCAACGGCCGCGGGATCGAACAGCTGCGCGACGCCGGTCTCGAGGTCTATGTCGGCCTGGAAGCCCGGGGAGCGCGCCAACTCAACGAGTTCTACCTGAAGAAAGCCGCCACCGGGAAGGCGTGGGTGACGGTGAAGATCGCGCAGACCCTCGACGGCCGCATCGCCACACGCACCGGCCACTCGCAGTGGATCACCGGCCCCAAAGCGCGCAAGATGGGGCACACTTTGCGGGCCATGCACGATGCGGTGCTGGTCGGCGCGGGAACGGCTCATGCCGACAACCCCACCCTCAACGTGCGCCACACCAGGGGCCGCAACCCGGTCCGGATCGTGCTGGACACGAATTTCGGTCTTTCCACGAAATGCACCCTGCTTAACTCTCCGGAGATCGCGCCGACGTGGGTGGTGGGCTCGGACCGCATGAAGAAACTGCCGGCGTGGAAGGACAACGAGAACGTGGAGTTGATCCAGGTTCCGGAAGACCACGAAGGCACGCTGGACCTGTGCGAACTGCTGGCGGTGCTGGCTCAGAGGCGTATCAGCTCGATCCTGGTCGAGGGCGGCCGTCACATCTGGACTCGTTTCCTCGAGGAGGGCGTTGTCGATATGGTCGAGGTGTTCGTGGCGCCGATGATCATGGGCGACGGGCTGGAGGCCATCGGCGACCTGGGAGTGCTGAAAATCCCTGAAGCGGTGCGGCTGAATGACTTCCGCTGGCGTCGCCTGGGAACCGACCTGCATATCAAGGCGCGGGTGCGCCCGCATTGGAGGCCCTGATGTTTACCGGGTTGATTGAAGAGATCGGAACCGTGCGCATGGTGCGGCCGCGTGGCGATGGAGCCGTGCTGACCGTGGAAGCAAACAAGGTGCTGGAGGGCGTTCAACTGGGCGACAGCATCGCCATCGCGGGTGTCTGCCAGACTGTGGTCCGGTACGAACCGGGCTGGTTCCAGGTGGAAGCGGTCAAGGAGACGATGGAGCGCACCCGGTTCGGCGCCTGGCGGCGCGGGGAGAGGGTGAACCTGGAACGGGCGCTGCGGGCCAGCGACCGGATGGGCGGCCACCTGGTGCAAGGGCATGTGGACGGGCTGGCGGAGGTGGCGGACATCAAGCAGCTCCAAAGTTCGTACCGCCTGACCCTCCGCCCGCGTGACGGCGACCTTACCTACGTGGTGGAGAAAGGATCGATCTGCCTTGACGGGATCAGTTTAACCGTCGCCTCAGTCGCCGACGCCGCTTTCGACGTGGAAATCATCCCCCACACCTGGCAGGCCACGACACTGCACCTGCTGAAACCGGGCGACGCCATCCACCTGGAATGGGATGTGATCGCGAAATATGTGCATAAGATGCTTGGGGGGTATGTGGGGAGAACTCCGACAGAGGGGTTGACGGAAGGGAAGTTAAGGGAGATGGGATTCTAAACGATGTAGTGATCATAAGTGAAAAAAGTGAAAAAAGTGAAAAAAGAGTTAGTGTATGGAGCTTAGGTGGATGTAGTAGCTGTAGTTGTGTTTTTCTATGACGCTTGATTAGAGTAATTCTCGAATGAAATGTCTTATGATCTCATTCCTGTGCAGACAGGAATCAATATCCGTAACGAGTATTATTCCTGCATAAGACACTGTATCATAATGCCTAACGAGTGTCATTCCTGAGTAAGACACTGTATCAAAATGTGCAACGAGTGTCATTCCTTCGGAGACAGAAATCAATATCCGCAACGAGTGTCATTCCTGCGTAAGACACTATATCATAATGCCCAACGAGTGTCATTCCTGCGAAAGCAGGAATCCAGAATAAACAAGTACTTAAGAATCTTAGTATGTTCGATTCTATGCTAGAATCACTATAATAAAATGTCTTATGATCTCATTCCTGTGCAGGCAGGAATCAATATCC
>CAZYOC010000383.1:0-2245 GCA_964648415.1 uncultured bacterium
GCCCGGGGCAAAACTCATACAACAACCCAATTCAGGTGAAACGATCCACTAGTCTTCAAGGCGTGGGGCGATGGAGGCGCAGACCTCTTCATAATCTTCCGGCGTGTCCACCTCCATCACGGGATGCTTTGTGACATCCGCAATGCGGAAGGTATGCCCTGCACGGATCATGGCGTCAAACGAAGCCTCGTAGAACTCTTTGCGGCCCTCGCCCTCGTTGATACGTTGCTCGAGTGTGTCGTACAGCGCGGTCAGCATGCTCGCACCGATACGGTTGATCCCCACCGACTCGCCGGCGGATTCGCCCGGAGGAAGGTGCTTGCCGATTTCCGTGATCAGCTCATTCTCATCGAGACGGACCTTGACCTCTTCTTCATCAACACGGTCGCGCCTGACTGCGAGCGCGGTTTCCCCGGGAGCGTCCAACGTGGTGCGAATGGCGCGGTGATCGAGGACCACATCACCGTTGATCAGCAGCATGTCGTCGCCGGCGTTCTCCAGCTCGCCGCGTGTCAGCCACACGGAATAGGCGGTGTTGGTTTCCGCGTAGATCTCGTTCTCGATCCAGATGACTTCCAGGTCGGGAAAGTGTTTCGCGACATATTCCCGCAGTTCGGTCTGACGGTATCCGCAGACAAAACAGACTTTTCCGATCCCTTCGTGTTTCAGGGCGGCGAGCATATGGTTGAGGATGGGTTTGCCCTTGACCTTGAGCATGGTTTTGTGGCGGTACTCGGTCAAGTCTCCCATGCGACGGGAGTTTCCGGCGACTAGAATCAGACCGGTCATGGCTTACCCCTTCCGTTTCGACAAGAATTTCCGGCTTGACATGGATTTCAGCCCACGAATGTGTCCCAGCCAGGCGGCGGTGATCCACAGGTTCATGGGAATCAACGTCAGCCAGCAGTAATACTCCGGCTTCCCCATCAAGAGGAAGATGCCCAACAAGGTAACATGCGTACCCTTGCCGGTAAAGGTCCAGATGACGAGCGCCAGTTGCAGGCTGAAGGTGCGGGGCGACTCTGGCGTGAGGTTTTTCGGCATCCGAACCCGGCGGCGAACTCCTTGTTCAATCCACGAGTAGACTGTGTACAGCCAGACAAAGGGCATCAGGAAAAATTTGCGCTTGGTGGAAGCGTTTTCCTGTTCCTTGACCGCTTCTTTGTCCGAACTTCGGGCTCCATAGTGGATGGCGTTCAGATAGGCTTCCCGGACATAGTTGAGGTGCATGACCTGGTAGGTCGTCGATATCACACCGCCGAACAGCACCAGCGCCCACCATTGAAGATCGGTGTAGCCGGCCGGTTTCGCGGCGAGTGCGATAGCCAGGAACATGGCCCCGCCCACGATGTAATCGGCTACGCCGTCGAAGATCCTGCCGAAAGGGGAGAATGTGCGTGTCAGCCGCGCCAGTTGCCCGTCAGTGCAGTCCAGAACGTTGGAAAAGAGGTACAGTAGCGCTCCCCAGACCATCATCTCGTAGGTTCCAAAGAAGACACACACCGCCCCGGCTACGCCGGTCAGGGTTGCGAGTAAGGTTACCTGGTTGGGGGTAATCGGCGTAAAGGAAAGGGGATAGGCGATTATGAATCCAAGCGGACGGTAGATGAGCAGGTCACCCCATTCCTCGACGACCACAGGTTTGAGCGTCTTCTTGTAGTCTTGCCACACGGTCATCTCAGAGTCCCAGCCTCCCTTGGGTGCTGCTAAAATCGCTTTTCAGTTCGGAGTTGTGTTGAATCTGGTTTGCTGATTTGCCCCGGGCAGTCTGTCGAGAGCAGGGAGAAGTGCAACGCCACTCACAATGAAAACGGCCGCGTGATTATGCGATCCCTGCCAATCGCTGCCCGGGTTTAAACTATAAGGGCGCATAACCCACTACGCCCGCTACGACGCCACCCACCTCAACCGCTGGACACAATGTATGCGAATACGAGACTGTCAAACCATCCCGCGATGAGCGTGTCGAAAACGTCTAAACGAATGCTTGTGTTCCATTGCGCCAGCTATGGTTGGTACAATGGACCACTAGAAGCCCGGCCGGAAAGTGTAATTCGGACGTTTTTGCAGGAGTCGTCGGTTCTCATTGCCGGATCGTGCTCAGCGGAAGTGTTTCATAAACAGCGTGATGGCGCTGGAGCGTTCGTTGTATGAGAACCGGGATTTGGTCGGCATTTCGCGAAAAGTGCGTTTCCGGCCAGACTTCTAGTGGATCGTTTCACCTGAATTGGGTTGTTGTATGAGT
>CAZYOC010000384.1:0-2203 GCA_964648415.1 uncultured bacterium
GTTTACATAGCAGAATTACTATAGAATCGATGGATGTCATCCCGACTTGTTCGGGGATCTCCTCCGGTTATTCGCAGGGAAGAGATTTACGGCTGTGCTTCGCTACGGTTCCCGTCTTCGCGGGAATGACGGTTGGGTGTACTATCGCGCCAGACTTTCGGGAATTACTATGAAGAGTAGTTTTCGGTCCTGCCGCTCGAGTTACCGAAAAAAATGACTGGCGCGGAAAGGCCAAGAAGCAAGCACTCCTTGAAGTCAGGAGTTAGCCCGGTTATTTCACGAGTATTCATGCTTTGTCAACTTAATAACCCTTGATATGAAATCGGTTTAAGGGGAGTTCGGCTTTGAATCGCATGACGAGAATTTGTTGTCAATTTATACAATCCGCTGCCGGGGTTGAAGGATCTGGTAAACCTGTCCCCAAGGTGCGCGCCAAACATACGGCGCGCACCTTGGGCTATTATAGAGAACCACTGCCGTGGTTCTTTCGTGAAGTATCCGGGTTAGAAATCAGGAGTCATGAGTTGATTGCAGTTGTTGCTTTTTCATGTTTATTCCCGTTGTTTTATTTGTTATATTCTTTATCTGTTCCATCCTTAATATCTTTGGTTTCCTGATCATCCTGTTAAGAATGCTTTGCCAACGATACTACCGAATCAGTGCCACTTTTCGCACTACATGGAGCCGTCCGGGGACGGTCGCCTGGACGAAGTAGATCCCGCTGGGCAGGCGGTTCGCATCAAACGACACCCTGTGATTGCCGGCGGGAAAGCGTCCCGAGGCGAGACGGGCGACCTTACGGCCCAGCACGTTCACCGCCTGCACTTCCACAACGGCGGCGTGGGGCAAAGCGACTTTGAGGCGCGTGCTCGAGTTGAACGGGTTCGGATAGCATGCGCTCACACTGAAGGCCTGCGGAAGCGAGGACGGATGCGTCCGCACGGCATCATCGGGCAGCACCACGAACTCGAACGCCTGCTCGCAGGTCACCGTATCGCTGCCGGAGAGGGCCAGCACCCACCAGCTCACCCGCACGGAATCCGTGACTGGGTAAGGACTCAACCACTCGATCAGACTGTCCAAAGTCGCAGAGGTGGTATCCAGGCCGGTGACGGTATAGTCCAGGTCGGGGCCGCCGTGAATGTCACCGTCCACGTGCAGGCGCAGCTCGTAGCCCACTTCTTCCCCCGGATCGGGATCATTGGACTCGGTCCAGATGAAGGTCAGCGGGTCCAGAGTGGCCCGTGTGAAGCCCGCTTCATCTTCGGGCAAAGTAAGAGCGAAGGGCGCGGGCGGTTCGGGCACGGCCACGCTGAACAGAAACACCTGGTCCGCCCAGCGTCCGCCGGAGTTCTCGTCGTTCGCTCGCACCGTCCAGCGGGTTTCGCTGTTGTCCTCGACTGTGAGCACGTACTCCGGGGCGTTCAAGCCCGACACGACCTGCGGCAGGTGTTCCTCGTCTGCGGCTCCGGCGTATACGGTATAGCTGACCGTTTCGCCGGGATCCTCCGACGCCGTCCAGACGAGGTGAATGGTAAGGCTGTCGTGCTCCGAAGAGTCCGCCGGGCTGCTCAGACTGAAGCTGGTGGGCAGGTCACCGGGCCCGGCCTGCAGCCAGGCGAGGGTGTACGGATTGTAACCGAACAGGCCGTTGCCCACCTCGAGCGTAGCCTCCGCAATCGCCTCAACGCCGGAGGACTGGTCGTAGACTTTAAAAATGATGGTGTGGCCATGAGTGTAGCCGGGCATACCGTGGCCGGGATCGGCGCGCCAGGCGGTGACATTGACGGGCCAATCGTCGCGTGTGGTCGGAGCGAGGTCGGCCCCTACGCACAGGTCGCCGTCGAACAGGCCGAGCTCGTCGCCCTCGCCCAGTAGCAGGCCGTTGTACAGCGCCGAGTCGACGATGACGGCGTAGGGCATGCCGGTGGGCTGGACCGGGTCAAAGTGCTCCTGCGCTCCCGCGGCGAGCGGCAGCAGAACAGGAAGCAGGAACGCGATGAACCAACCCGGATGCTTCATGGTCTCCTCTTTACTGGATTCCTGCTTTCGCAGGAATGACACTCGTTGGCCATTCTGCTATCGTCTTTTCGCAGGAATGACACTCGTGGGCCATTCTGCTATACAGGCTGTTGCACAATAGGAACCGATCTCATTCCCGCGAAGGCGGGAATCCAGGCAAGATGCAAGAATACAATAAGTT
>CAZYOC010000385.1:0-2171 GCA_964648415.1 uncultured bacterium
ATACTGTCTCCAGGAAACTTACACGAAATCACGATAACCCACCGGACAGCAGTGGACAGCTACCTTTTCCGATATAGCTTTCGCAACGTATTCTCTCGATGCAATGCGATCACGAACAGCACCCGCAACACCGGTAGCCCTGGCGGAAAAGTGTAGCAGTCCCATTTTCTTCCCATTTTCTGGTATACCACCACCCGTGGACAAAAGTAGCAGTCTCATTTTCTGTCCAGACGGAGGCATACCTTCAGCGGCAGGGTAGCACACCTTTTAGCCCGGAGTCGTAACAACTGCTGCTCCCGGCAGGGAGAGCGGCGGGGCGGGGGCGTTGTTAACCGGATCAAAGAAACTGTACTTTGGAACATACTTGAAACGTTTACTTTCAGGAGGTATACCATGACCTGCAACGTTGGGGGAATGGAGCGAGTGTTGCGTATGCTTGTGGGGCTGACGGTCATTGTGTTGGGCCTGCGGTTCAGGAAATGGTGGGGTGTGTTCGGCGCGATCCCGCTGGTGACCGGACTCGCCGGCTTCTGTCCGGCCTACACCATGTGCTCCACGGAGAAGAGCGACACTCCGCTGTTCAGTTGGGGGCTGTGTTCCTCGAGCAAGGGAGCCAAGTGACCCATTCATGGGAAGATCGTTTCCCGTGAAGGTGCATCCAACGCAGACAACGAGTGCACCCAAAACGCAGGATAGAGGAGAAACATCGATGGGCAAGTATACGGAAGTCAGTGATGCGACGTTTGAAACGGAAGTGCTGGGATCGGATTTGCCGGTGCTGGTGGATTTTTGGGCGCCCTGGTGCGCGCCGTGCCGCATTGTCGCGCCGGTAGTGGAAGAGATCGCTGACGAGTACGACGGCAAGTTGAAAGTGGCGAAGGTCAATACCGACGACAACCCGAACCGCGCCACCCAGCTCGGGATCCGCGGCATTCCCACATTGATCCTGTTTAACAAGGGCGAGGAAGCCGACCGTGTTGTCGGCGCAGTTCCGAAGCAGGCGTTGCTCAACATGCTGGAAAAGGTGATCGACTGAAGGACGCCAACCATGACCTCAATGCCCCCACCACGGCGATCGCGTTAAGCATCATCGTGCTGTGGGGGTTTTCTTTTATCGCCAACAAGGTGGGCCTGCGGTATGTCAGCCCCGCCGAGCTGGTGACTCTCCGTTTTCTGCCCGTGCTGCCCATCTTCGGGCCGATCGCAGTGATGACGTTTGTCAGGCGCCGTAAAGGTTATCGTGACCGTAAGAACGCTGGCGAGAAGGCTTATTCCACACCCTGGCGCGATTTCGGCATGCTGCTGCTGTTGGGGCTGTTCGGTACGCTGGGTTACAACTTCGCGTTGAACACCGGCCAGACCCTGATTCCGGCTTCGCTGGCGGCGCTGGTGATCGCTCTCAATCCCACGTCCATCACGCTGGTCGCGGCGGCCTCGCTAAAGGAGTTCCCGCCGTTGCGCACCTGGCTGGGGCTGGTGATCGGTCTGCTGGGGATCTCCATCGTGGTGATCGGCCGCGAGAGCGCGCCGGAGCTGCGCTGGTCCATGCTGCTGGGCGTGGCGATTACCCTGGGCGCGCCGCTCTGCTGGGGGATTTTTTCCACGGGCCTGCGTCACTTCGCCCAACGCTACGGCGCGGCGCAGACCACCGCCACCGCCATGACTCTGGGCGCGATTCCCCTGTTGTTCACCATCGACAAGGAATTAATCACCACCGTGATGACGTCGCCGCGAGAACTGATGGTGGCGTTCCTGTTCCTGGGGTTGGGGTGCACGGTATACGGTTTTACGCTGTGGGCGTGGGTGCTGAAACAGGTTCCTGCGGCCAAGGCAGGCATGTTCATTTACTTGGTGCCGATTGTCGCCGCGTTCGGAGCGTGGTGGCTGGTGGACGAACCTATTGATGCGCCGCTGATCTTCGGCGCGGCGGTGGTATTGATTGGTGTTGCGACCGCGACCGGGGTGATTGGGCGAAGTATTGATAGTAAAAAAGGTAAAGAGACTGTAAAAACCAGTGCCGATTCAGAGCAAGTTTGAGTGTTGAATCACAGTTGGTTGGCCCGGCAGTTACATGTCAGGTTCCAAGACCAACGAGTCAACCTGATCTGAAGTGGTGCTAGAAGCCTGGCCGGAAAGTATGATTCAGACATTTCTACAGGAGTAGTCGGTTC
>CAZYOC010000386.1:0-1967 GCA_964648415.1 uncultured bacterium
AAATCAAACATTGAACACACTTTTGGTTCTGAATTGCTAACCTCTAATATTCTTGCGCCTTGCCTGGATCCCAGCCTTCGCTGGGATGAGAGCGGTTTCAGTTTTGATACAGCCTGGAAAGCAGGAATCCAAAGAGAAACTCACCTTTCAACGTATCGACAATTTTGCACCTGAGAAACGAACAAGCAGCGTGTGATACAACACCATGTCCGACCGTCGCAGCGACTACCAGTACGATTTACCCGAGGAGCTGATCGCCCAGCAGCCGGCGGAGCAGCGGGACGCCTCGCGCCTGCTCGTCGTCGACCGCACCGCCGACTCCCTCGCCCATCGCGCGGCCGACTCCCTCGCGCACCGCACCTTCGCCGATCTGCCGGAGTACCTGAAGGCGGGCGACGTCCTCGTGGTCAACGACACCCGTGTCATCCCGGCGCGCCTCATCGGCCGTCGTCCCACCGGCGGCGAGGTCGAGCTGCTGCTGCTGCATCCCGTGGACGCCGTCACCTGGGTCTGCCTGTGCAAGCCCGCGAAACGGCTGAAGCCCGGCGGGAGCGTCCTCTTCCCCGGCGCCATGCAGGCCGAAGTGCTGGCTTACGGTGACGAGGGCCGCCGGACGGTGCGCTTCCAGGCCGATGCCGCAGCCTTCCGGACCTGGCTCGAAGACCATGGCCGCACACCTCTGCCGCCCTACATCCAGCGTGAACCCGAAAAAGCGGACCGCGAACGCTACCAGACCGTGTATGCCCAGCATGACGGCGCGGTGGCCGCTCCCACCGCCGGGCTCCATTTCACACCGGAATTGCTGAAACAACTGGAGAACCAGGGCGTCCGCACCGTACACGTTACACTTCACGTCGGCATCGGCACCTTCCGGCCGGTCAGCGTGGAGAACCTGGAAGATCATGTCATGGACCGGGAGCGCTATAGTGTGACGGAAGAGGTCGCGAGCACGATCAATAAAGCGCGGCAATCCGGGGGGCGGATCGTGGCGGTGGGAACCACGTCGGTGCGAACGCTGGAGACGGTGGCCGACGAGACCGGCGTGGTCCATCCCGGCGAGGGTGAAGCGGGGTTGTTCATCCGGCCGCCCTACCGGTTCAAGGCGGTGGACGTCCTGCTGACCAACTTCCACCTGCCGGGATCGACTCTGATTATGCTGGTCAGCGCACTGGCGGGACGAGAGCGCATCCTCGCCGCGTATCGGGAAGCGGTCGAGAAGCGGTATCGGTTCTTCTCGTATGGCGATGCGATGTTGATTGTGTAGCGATACGTCCGTCTTGTCTCTCACGGGCGAGACGCCCGTGCTACGAAAGCGCCGACCTTGTGTACCGTACATTTCCGGCCCCACTCACTGCAAGATTCCGGCCTTCCCGACTTGCTCGGAACCAGTATCGAGTGATGAGATGGCATGGTTCATGGGGCGTGAGGGTGGTCTTCCGAACTCGGTTACCGGCAAATCGGGCCATGCAGCCGCTGGTCACGGGCGAGACGCCCGTGTATTATCACCGCTGCTGAAGAGCCTCGGAAAGGGTGTCTTTCAATTTGGAAAGCGTCATGGGTTTGGCAATAAACGCCGCCACATCCTTCCCCTTGAACCGCATTTTGGCGTCATCAACGCTGGAGCCGCTGATGACCAGCACCGGCGAATCCGGCATTCTTTTCTTGATATAATCACAGACTTCGCAGGAGGGTAGTCCGGGCATGGTCATGTCCAGCAGGATGGCTTGATACGGCGTCCTCGCATGGTCCGCAAGCTGTTGGGCTTCGCTGCCGTTGGTGGCCGTTTCCACGTGATACCCCAACCGTTCCAGCATTTTCCTCGTCACCGTCCTCACCAGGGCGTCATCATCCACCAGGAGCAGTTTCCGGTTGTCGCGACCTCGCTTTGTAGCATGCCCTCTTTTAGCATCCTCGCCGTTCACCACCGGGAGGAAGAGGCGGAATACACTCCCCTTATCCAGCTCGCT
>CAZYOC010000387.1:0-1760 GCA_964648415.1 uncultured bacterium
AGATGCAAGAATACAATAAGTTAGCAATCTAGAACCAGAATAGTGTTCAATAGGGTTTTTTTATGGTTAACATCTTGTAGTATATAGACATGACTGGATTCACGGCTGTCCTAAACTACAGGACACCGCAAGCTTCACTTCGTTCCGGTTCCCGCCTTCGCGGGAATGAGATCCATTGGACATTTTGATACAGTCTGCTTCGCGGGGATGAGACTTGTCGTGCATTTTGCGACAGTCTCTTATTCAGGAAGACACACGTTGACGCTGTCAAACCAGCTACATACGTGTTTTGAACTCTGCCCTACGCTTCTTTTTTCACTTTTTTCACTTTTTTCACTTTCTTTACTTCGACTACCGAGGCGCCAACCGCCCTGTCCCCTTCGCCTGCTTGTCCAGCCCGTGAACCCGTTCGAAAATCTGCTGCAAGCGTTCCCGGAGCTGATCTTCGGTCATGCCGCGGTCCAGAAACGCCGCCTTGTACGCCAGCGAAATCTGGCCGGTCTCCTCGCTCACCACCACCACCGCGGCGTCCGACTCCTCCGTAATCCCCAGCGCCGCACGGTGCCGTGTCCCCAGGCTCGGGTCGATGTTGGTCATCGTGGTGAGAGGGAGAATGCAACGAGCGGCTTCCACAATGTTGCCGTTGATCACCACCGCGCCGTCATGCAACGGTGTCCGGGGAAAGAAGATGCTGACCAGCAGTTCGGCGGTGGCTACCGCCTGGACCTTCACGCCCGTTTCCAGGATGGCCCGCATGCCCATGTCTCGCTGGAGTACAATCAAGGCCCCGTAGCGCTTCTGAGACAGGTCGGTGGCGGCCCGGCAGATCTCGTCGATCACGCGGGTGGTCTTCATCCGGAAAATGCGCCGTACCAGGCGGCCCTGACCGAGTTGGATCAACAGCCGCCGCAACTCCGGCTGGAACAGGATGACAAACGCGATCACCCAGACTTTGGCAATGCTGTCCACCAGCCAGCTCATGCCCTTGAGCCCGAACAGGCCCACAATCACACTGATCACCAGCAACAGGATCAACCCGGCGAACATCTGCGACGCCCGCGTACCCCGCAGAATGTCGTACATCTTGTAAAAGACGAACGTCACCAGCAGGATGTCAAGCAGGTCGATCAGGGTAAAGCTGAGGAAGCCTATGTGGAACAGTTCCATCCGTCCGCCCGGGTTCGTCGTCTAGTGCTCCATTGCACCAGCTATGACTGTTTCTGCTTGTTTCTTGATGAGTCAATATCAAGGCGATTTCGCGCCGGCATAGTGGTGCTACGTTAAGCGAAATCAACGCAGAGATTGGCCATCAGAAACAAGCCCTTCGGGAGCGCGTCATTTGCCCCATGACTGCGTTCCATCTTTTTGAAATAACCCGTTATGTCTGCAAAGATGCGCCTTGTCCTGAGACAAATGACGCAGCTCAGAAAGCATCAAAGCTGGTGCAATGGAGCACTGGGGGGAGCACAGGAGGGTGGCCATGCAGGCGAGCCTCCCACTCTCCGCCTGCCAATGAAGCAAGGGGGTGGGGAGCGATCACGATCACCGGCTCCGGCGGGCAAACGCTGTCCCCACGCCTACTCTATATAAATACGCATAAATCGGCGCGTTTCCAAATGGACCTCCGAGCACACCCGGACGCGAGAAACCCGTGCCGACCGAACGTCAACAGAGATCCATTCTCCAGAATTGATTGGTTCAACGGAATTTGCCCCGGGCAGCTTGTCGTTGGTAACAGGATTACCGATCTCCCACAACGA
>CAZYOC010000388.1:0-1699 GCA_964648415.1 uncultured bacterium
TCGCGCGTGTAGCCATACTGCCGGCACGCCTGGGGATTGACATCGAGAACGATTTCGCCGTCGGGATCAATAATGAGGATAGCGTCATGCGCGTTTTCGAAAAAGCCCCGGTAATCCTGTTCACTGCGACGCAGGGCCTCCTCGGCTTCTCTTGAAGCGGTCGTGTCGATGCTGATGCCCAACAGGCCGGTGATAACGCCTTCCGCATCTTTCAAAGGAACCTTGCGGGTATCAAAATACAGGATGCCCATCTCGCCGAGGTCCATGCGTTCTTCCACCTGTACGGAGAGACCTTCCTGCAAGACTTGCTGATCGGATGCGGCGCAGGATTCCGCCAGGTCGGGCGGCATCAGGTCGGTATCACGCTTGCCGATCAACTGGTCCGGCGTGGTCTGCAGGAAATCGGCGAAAGCCTGGTTGGCCAGAACGAGACGACCTTCCGTATCCTTCTGATAAAGAATATGGGGCAGCGCCTGCATCACCGCTTCCAGGCGCGCTTTGCCGGCGATGATCTCCTTCTCCTGGCGGATGCGGTCGGTGATATCCAGCAGTGTCGCCCCGGCCCAGCGTTGCCCGGTCGGTCCGGTCAGCGGGAATTTGTACGCCAGTGTATAGCCGACACTACCATCACCGCGCCGATGCTTTTCGATCGCCTCAAGCGTTTGCCCGGTCTCCATCACCTTCTGGAAATGGAGGATATACTCTTCGGCGAACTCCGGCTCGAACCGGTCACGAAGCGGTTTGCCCTCAACATCCTCGCCGAGATCGTTCTTCACACTCCGGTTCGCATAGACTATCCTGAACTGGTCGTCGACAATCACAGCCCCGCCCGGCGAATGGTCCATAAAATCAAAGAACCGCGCCTCACTGAGGCTCAACGCATACGAAGTCTCTGTGGCGTCGTTGATGTCCAGGACAAAATTCAGCACGGCCGGGCTGCCGCTCCAGTCGATTACCACCGCGCGAAGATCCACCCATTTCACTGTCCCGTCTTTACTCACGGCGCGGAACTGGTAGCGCTCCATGACATTGGGATCTCCGGCCAGGCGACGGAGGTGCATAGCCTTGACCATGCCTTGATCATCCGGATGCACCAACGAACCGAATGAAGGCAACGCAAGCAGCTCCTCCCGTGAATACTGCATCAGCTCGACAAGTTTCTCGTTAACCATCTCAAAGCGAGCGTCGCGTGTAATAAAAATCGCCTCGTTGGCGTTGGTCAGAATGGATTCATATAAAGTTCGCACATCCGCCAGATCCCGCTTCATCTCCTCGTGGTCGCTGACATCCTGCACAATCGCCAGAAGAAGGTTTCGGCCCTGTAGATCCTGGCATGCCGTCGCCTGGATTTCCACCTCACGCACGCTCCCGTCAGAGACGGTGTGGAGGCTGGGAAAACGGTCCGGCGGGGCTTGCTCAAACGCCTGCATCAACTCTTGGAGCTGCTGCTCCCCACGGTGGCAAATCTGGGTCAGCTTCTTCGAGAGCAGTTCATCGCGGGAATAGCCATAGAAGGCGCAGGCCGCCGCATTGGCGTCCACGAACCGGTGAGACTCCACATCCACCAGCAACATGATCGCCGGGTGAGTCTGGAAGACATGGTGAATAAGTTGGCCCTGATCTTCAGATATTTCATGCCCGCTGTGCATGATCCTGCGCCTCCGTCGTTGGTCAGGAAATGCGCAGGTGGAACACGCAT
>CAZYOC010000389.1:0-1635 GCA_964648415.1 uncultured bacterium
CCAACTCGCCCGTGACAAGCAGAACCTATCATAGCTGGCGCAATGGACCACGAGTATAAACCCGGGCAGCGACCAGAGAATGGTCAAGAAACCTGACGATTCGTTCAAAGCGAATGTGAATCTGTATCCAAGAGTCCCGCATCAAGCTGCCCGGGGCAAAACCTATCAGTCCTTCTGCAAACTACCCGGAGTAAGAAATGTCAACACGACCCGAAAAGCCGCACATCGGGTTCTGTTGTTTGTTACATTAGGGCTTCACTCGAAGTTCATGCACGGGTATCCTTCAGGGAGAGACGATGCCTTCGGACGGGGAAAAAGAGAGCGAACTGCTGTCGGCGTCGGTGCTGACGGAACGCTGGGAGACACTGCGGCAGGCGGCGTCCAGGGATGAAAAACGTTGTGTGTCGGTGATCTACGTCGATCACCTGGACAAGATCGAAAAGCGTTACGGCAAGTCGGTGGCCACAGCGGTGTACATGCACGCCGCCCGGCTGCTGCAACGCCGTTTCAGTCCGAAGGGGTACGTGGGACGCTGGAATGACCGCAGGCTGGTCGCCATAACCATCCACCTCGAACAGTTCGAAGTCGTCAACCTGCTGACCGCCATCCAGACCGAGTTCAAGCGCATCCGGTTTCGCCCGAAGGAAGCCAAGCCGTTTCGCACCTCCCTCACCGCCGGCGTCATCACCACCCCGTTTATAACCTCGCTTCCTGACGGCGTCAACGCCGCTGTTGACAAGTTGCGCGACATCCTGGACTACGGCGTGAGTAAAGTGGTCTCTTTGGGGGCCATGCAGGGCCGCTTCGACGAGACCATTCTACTGGCGGAGGACGATGAACTGGTGGCCTCCATGGTCAAGCACCGGTTGGCGCGGGATGGCCTGAAGGTGGTGCATTTCGCCAACGGCGCCGAAGCGCTGCAAGCCGCCCGGAACCAGGTCTACTCCCTGGTGCTGCTGGATGTCAAAATGCCGGGGATGAACGGGTTCGATGTGCTGCAGCAGATTCGTGCGATAGACGAGTATAACGATGCGCCCATCATCATGATGACCAGCATAGGCGGCGATGCGGACATTGTGAAGGCGTTCAAATACGGCGCGGATGATTATGTAGTCAAGCCTCACGCGCCTGAGGAATTGAACGCGCGTGTGCAACGGCTGCTGCGGAAGAAAATGAGTCGTTGAGGCGCTGGTGGAGCGTTGCAGCGACCTTGATGGGTCCAAATCGTGAAGTGACATCGGAATGCGTGGAATGTGTTCCCTGGAAGGGAACCATGGGCCTGGCGCCGTGCGTCGGCGCGACGAACTTGTGGCGTCCAATCATAATCAGCCCTGGAAGGGTCGCGCTATGGTCTGTTCGTGTAATTATCAATGGTGTCACCCTTGCAGGTTCAGAAGAGCGGAGTTCATTGTTCCCCGGGGCTGACGCCACCGCGCTATTGCACATGTCGCCCCGCCGGGGTTTTTACGGAACGATTCAATTTCACGTCTCTATTGCATGTTATTTTGCATGTTATTTCTGCTGTAACGGTTCACGGGCGGGAGGGCTCCCGAGCCGTTAAAATGACTTGAGAAACGATCTGTTTTTTTGTTCCTTTGCACGGTTGAGAGCGGCCCGGCCACGGCGGGCCGTGTG
>CAZYOC010000390.1:0-1597 GCA_964648415.1 uncultured bacterium
TCAGGGCACAAGCCATCGCGCCTGCGGGAACAACAAAACTACACAGGGCATTGGGGCGGGGTGTCGTTTCTTTTTGATATGCTAAGGAGACCCTGCGGGCTCCTCGCGTGAAGACACTCACGCGCCCCAAATTGGGCGTTTTTCGCATGAGAGCCAGCGAGACCGCGAAAGTTGGGCTAAAGTGCGGTTTTACAGGTCTTCAATTGGTGACAACATCGGGAGGGCCTCCTGGTCGAGCAATGGCTCCCGACAAGATACGACCCGTAACACGGGGGCTGGCGCGCTACCCACACGAATTAGCGGAGCACCAAAAAAGTAAACCTGACTTTTTCAGGAGACCCTAATCATGCCGTCGCCAATCGGGGATGAAGGGATAGTTGGAATCCAACCCGTCGACCAGCATGGTTTCCGCGCCGGTTTCTACATCCACGAGCAACACGCCATAGCTGCCGTCCACCGCTTCTGCTGTCAGCGCAATCTGTGTCCCGTCGGGCGACCACGCCGGCGCGGCCAGATGCAGCAATTCGGCGCCGGGCAGTACGATAGGATGGGAAAGGGAAACCGCCCGGGGGCCGGCCTCGGAGGATTCGATGACCACCAGCTTCGGCATCCCGCTGAACACGTTGACGAACAGCGCGATCTCGCCAGTCTTTGACCAGCTCAGCGTGGCCGCACCGACACCGATATCGCTGAAATCCACCGACGCTTCCCGTTCGAACCCGGTATCCTCATGGAAGCTCACGACTTCCACCGTAGTCGCGTTCTGCGCGCCATCCGAACCATCAATGTACGCCAGCATGTCGAAGCTGCTCTGATCGAACCGGATTTTCGGAGAAAGGGCCTGGGCAGAGAAGGAGGATCCAACCTGCTCGCCATTATCGGTCCAGGCTTCCAGCTTGGACTGAGAGGGATCCTCTGTATTGAACAGGCTGACGAAAACCTTGGTGGAATTCGAATTGTCATACTGAACCGACGGGTCCACCCGCCAGGGATTCACCACCGAGAGAATAGTCGCTGTCTGGCTAAACGAAAACTTGTGAATAACCACTTCCTGCCCTTGGCCGCCGGCGCGAGCACACACCACTCGCGTCCCGGCCTGTGACCAGCAATAGCCCCCCAGGTACACACGATCCACCACTATGCTGATCTCGCTGTCGCTCTCCAGCAAACGGAGGGGAGATACGTCCGCATTGGGTTGCAACAACACCTCGTCGTGCGCGGCGGAAGGCGACCAGCTCGCACGGTACTGCTGTGTCCCTTCAGAATCACGCCAGTAGTACACTTCCGACGTGTCGCTGGCGTCAACTGTTCCGATCAGGCCATTGTCATCCATGAACAGAATGGGATGAAACGGCGGACCGAACGTCTTTTCCTCGGTGGGATACCACGGATCATCCTTGTCGCACCCCAGCACAAAGCCAATCAGCAGCAGCAGTCCTGCCGCCAGTATCCCGTGCCGTGAAAGCATAACTCCTCCAGAAAACCTGTATGTCAGCCGGATGAACGCCCACCCGGAAACGATCGAATCTGACCTGCTTCATCATATAGTGAGTCTTGAAAGTATTGTCTCGTTCGCGTTGGAAACGGAGGAGATCCC
>CAZYOC010000391.1:0-1584 GCA_964648415.1 uncultured bacterium
TGAACGATAATGCGCAGCTCAGAACGATTCATAGCTGGCGCAATGGACCACTAGCATTATCATATTGTTTATGAATCACTTTCGTCGAAAGAAATTCGGCAATAAGAATCAACGACGCTTGTAGAAATGCCCTAATCACATTTTGTGGCCGGACTTCAGTCTTTAAGGCCACGCGATACAGGTTTCTTTTGACCACAGGAATTGTTCAATCACCTATCATTTTTTTGCGATGCCCCCCTCGTGTTATGCAGGAATGCCTACACCCCTTCCCCCGCGGCGAGGAAGAAGCGCAACGGTCCGCCGGGCGCGATGGCGAAGTCCAGTCGGAACACCAGGTCCGGCGGCAATACGGCGTGTATCCCGATGCCCAGGGCGTGGCGGGTTTCATGCCACCCGAACGCCGGATCTCCCACCGCGCCGATGTCGTAGAAGGGCACGATCTCGTAGTGCAGGCGCATGTCCGGCAACGCGCTCCACAGACTGTGCAGATGCCCCCAGGGAAAGCGTGAATTCTCGGCAAACATCCAGTGATACTGTATCCGCCCGGACAGGAAGCGCCGGCCCCATTCCCGCATGAAGGGTTGCCCGCGGTGGTTCCGGTCCCAGCCGAGGAACTGCTGCACCGGCGGCGGCGCCTCCAGTTGCAGGATAGTCCAGCCGCGCAGGTAGAGACGGCTGCGGTGGGTGAGGGGAATCGCCCGGGCCAGGCGCGCCTCGAAGTCCATGTCGAAACGCGGGGTGGCGTAAGCGTCGCCATCCGTGCGGCCGGCGCGCAACGCCGTCTCGAAAATCCAGCCGTCGGTGGGCCGCACCGGGCTGGTGGAGGTGTAACGGAATCGGTAGCCGGCCAGCTCCACATCGGCGTCCCTGAAACGGGGATAGGTGCTTTTCGGGATGTTTCGGCCTTCACTGTAGAGCACACTCTGGCCGGGGTTGTTGGGGTCGACCAGGTCGCGCGCCTCACGGCTCCTCATGAACCGCACCAGCACCGTCGGTCCCGCTTCCCAGCCGCCGCCCAGGTCGTGAAGCGCCGAAAAGTTCAGCTCGTACTGGGTTTGCAACGCCCCGGCCAGGATCTGAGGATCGTTGTCGGACAGCGTGTAGATGTACAGCAGTTTCTGCGAGATCCAGGAGACGTCGATGAACCGCCAGTCCCCGCTCTTGATCTCCATCATGGAGACCCCACCCTGCAGCATCCCGTTGAAGGAACCGTCCACAAAAAACAGGGAATAGAAGTTGGGCGGTTTCGACAACCCGCCGCCGACGCCCATAACCAGGCCCATGTCTGTGTTGGCGTAGACGTACGGTGCGCCGAGGAACTTGAGTCCTTCCTGCTTCGGCACGATCTGGGAGCTTTCCAGCAACGTGTCCATGGTGGAGGCGGCCAGCCGGGGATCATCCCGGGGCGGGTCGGTTTGAGCACGGGAAACGGTCAGCAGACAGACAAGACAGAGACCGATAACGATAGCGATACCATGCTGCCATGGTGTCATGACTCAAGCCTCGTTGGGGAAAGGATCACTAGAAGTCTGGCCGGAAAGTCATTTTTCGTATCAAGCCGACCAAATCCAGGTTCTCATACAA
>CAZYOC010000392.1:0-1582 GCA_964648415.1 uncultured bacterium
GGATTCCAGCCTTCGCTGGAATGAGATCGGTTCCTATTGTGCAACAGGCCCTATAATGCTTGTGCCTCATGGTGTCATTGCAGTAACAGGTGGTTAGGAATCGCGGAATTCACCGTTCCACGTCAACCATGTGCAGGGAGGCAGTGTGCTGGGACTCAGCGGCAGGAACCTGCGGAAAGTCGTGAGCAGCACGTTTCACGCCATCGACAGCTCGCTGCAAGACGCCAAACATCTGCCTCTCGATCTCACCCGAGACAAGTACATCATCTTCAGCGACATGCACAAGGCGGACAAGGCCGCCGGGATCGACGAGTGCCGGCCCAACGAGATGCTGCTCTGCCATGTCCTCGAACAGTATTACCACAACGACTGGCGGCTGGTGCTCAACGGCGACATCGAGGAATGCTGGGAAGCCAAGCCCCGCGCCATTATCGACGCCTACCGCGACACGCTTTACGCACTGGAACGCAAATTCGCCGACAAAGGCGAGAAGTTCTATACCCGGATCTATGGCAATCACGATGACCTGTGGCGTCATCCTGCAAAGGTGGAAAAGCACCTGGTTCCAGTCCTGGGACCGATCCAGGTTCATCCCGCTCTGATCCTGGGCGACAACCTGGTGATTACACACGGCCACCAGGGCGAGGGCCTCGACGATACCTACTCCTGGTTCAGCCGCTACTTCGTCCGCCATCCCTGGCGCTGGATCCAGCGCTTCTCCCGGATCTCCACCGCACGCGCCGCCACGAACCACCTGATCCGCTGGAAACGGGATCAGAAACTGTATCGGTGGGCAAGGGAACGCCGGAAAGTCCTCATCGCCGGCCACACCCATCGTCCCATGTTCCAGACCTACGCCTGCCGGGCGGAGCTGCAGGAAGCATGCGCCTCCCTGGAAAACGAGGTCAAAACCAACCCCGCCTCCTACCTGATGAAGGCCAACCTGGAGCTGATGCAGGATCTCTTGCGCAAGGGACGGGGCCTGGGCAAATGGGATGATTTTACGCGCGACGATCAACCATTGCCCTGCTATTTCAACACGGGCGCGATTGTCCACAAGAAGGGCCTGACCGGTATTGAGATCGCCGACGGGGAAATCCGGCTGGTCAAGTGGGCGTTGTCGGATCGCCTGCAATCGTTCCCGATGATCACGGGCCGCCTTGGCGAGCTGTTCGCCGCCGAACGCACCGTGCTGCAAAGCACCGACTTGGAAGAAGTCATGGCGCTTGTGAAGGACCGGTTGTTACCTGCCATCCCGCGCCAAACCGACGAGAACGACTTGGAAGAGGCCGCCACACCGTCTTCCTCCCACAAGATCGACCACGCGGCTTGACGGCCCGCCGAAGCGACAAACTGGATCAAAGCAGGTAATAATCGAGTAGAGAGAGGCGCCTCGCGGCGCCCACCTCCCACACCACCGGGCATACCTGCTCGGTACCACGGCGGTTTCCAAGATTGTTTCTGCAACTGTAGGGCCTGTTGCACGAATTCTGATGTCTCTCATTCCAGCGAAGGCTGGAATCCAGGCATGTTTATATACTACAATATGTTAACTATGCAAACACCCTGTTAAACACTATTT